>NZ_JANBWE010000002.1:600000-763525 GCF_024259515.1 Salirhabdus salicampi
CAGGAGTTGTTACTACGATTGCTTTATCTGCACCAGCTATTGCATTTTGATACCCTAATTCAATTCCGGCTGGACAATCGATAAATATGTAATCATAATCAGGTTTTAACTCATCAATAACCTTTTTGATGCCTTCAGGTGTTACAGCAGTTTTATCACTCGTTTGTGCTGCCGGTAACAAGTGTAAACAATCAAACCTTTTATCTTTCACTAACGCCTGTTTCACATTACAACGTTCTGTTACAACGTCAACGATGTCATAAATGATTCGATTCTCCACACCTAAGATCACATCTAAGTTGCGCAATCCGATGTCTGTATCTACTAGACATACTTTCTTCCCTAGTAATGCTAAAGAAGTTCCAATATTGGCGGTTGTTGTTGTCTTTCCTACCCCACCTTTTCCTGAAGTAATAACAATTGCCTCACCCATTGCTCATTCTCCTTTCAACGGAACTAAAATAAGGACTTGTTTTTGCTAATACTTGAAGTTCATCTATGACAATTTTCTCTGTTTTAACATAAGCACATTCCATATAAACGCCTTCTGTCTCATAGTCTGGGGAACGACTAATGTAATTAGCAATACGTAGTTGATTCGGTTTCATGTATGAGGCTGCTATGACTGCCTCTTCATTCCCGTTCACTCCCGCGTGGGCAATGCCTTTTAATTCCCCTAAAACATATATATTTCCAGTGGCTGTAACTTTTCCACCAGGGTTTACATCTCCAATTAAGAGTAAATCCCCCCGAACTTCAATGACTTGTCCAGATCGTACCATTCGATATATTGAATTTATTTGAGAATCTTTCTGCCATTCTTTCGCCTCATCTCTTGTAATGACATTTGACTCAATACTACTCACAATAAATTTTTGTTTCGAACGTATTACGGTCTTTATTTGTTCTTGCTGTTCAGACGTTAAATAACGGTTCCCTACACTAACATTGACCGTTATCATCGGTTTTTCTTTATCTACTACAGTTGATGATAGCTTTTGATCCAGTTCATGTAGAACTTGGTCAAAAGAACTATTCTCATCAATAAAAAAGGTTAATCCTTCTTTCGTACCTTTAATTGTTACTACATGTTTTTTGTTATTCACAGAGGTTCACCTCAATAATACATTTTCGCTAACGACTATAGGAAATCCTTTTCCCTATTTTCTCTCAGCTATGAGTTCTTCTGACCACTTAAATAATATTTTACTAAAAATCGGATACAGTATCATCAAAAACAACAGATTTAATGCTAATGTCGGGACAAGTCTATCGGAAAAATACATCAATATGATGATGTCTGTTACCCCTATTACGTAATATAACGTATATAATAGGCTATCTATCAATAGAACACCGAATGCCGTTAAACAAAACGTTACGATAAATGTTCCGTGTAGAAGTTTTTTTAATCCGTGTATGATATAGGCACCAATTGCATACGTGAACATATATACCCCTAGAATGTCCGTATATAACAAGTCTTTTAAAAAACCAAATAAAATGCCGTAAAAGACGCAATAATACGTATGATCGTGATCATAATAAATGGCTATAAGAAAAAGGAAAACAGCCATGGAATGTGGGATAATATCATACTGAGTAGCGGCCCAGTCTGGAGAAAATATGTCAGCTAATGTACCCTCTAACACTAACAGGATTAATAGAATAAGAGGAAGTAGTAACTTTTTCATTACTCTTCATCCCCTTCCGCTCCATCTATGCTAGGAGAATACATATCCCGGTCTACAACCATAACGTGGTTAATTTCATAAAATTGTGCGGAAGGCTTAACATACGCAATTTTATTTAATCCAAACCGGTCCATTTCGACGTTTTCTATAGAACCAATTTCTAATCCTTCCGGAAAAACACCACCTAATCCCGAGCTAACGACTGTTTGTCCTTCTTCTAAATCTGTTTGTGCGGTAATCTTTAGAAGTAACGCTTCCGACTCACTATCATATCCTTCTATCAATCCATATATCTTTTCATCACTTTGGACAATGACCGAAATACGATTATTTATATCAAAACCGCTTAATAGTTGTACAGTTGCAGTAAATTGGTTTGACGTCTTTACTTTTCCTATCATTCCTTCAGCAGTAATAACAGCCATATTAGGCATCACACCATGCTGCTTCCCTTTATTGATTGTTATTTGTTGAAACCAACGTTCTGGGCTTCGAACAATAACAGACGCATGAATTGGTTTATAATCACGTATAGACTTTTCTTTATCTAAAATATCACTTAACTCTTTGTTTTCCTTTTCCAATGCTTGTACTTGATACAATAAGTCTTTATACTCTGATAAATTTTCTTTCAAGACTTTATTTTGTTCATAAGTCTTTTTTATATCTTCAATATTAGTATAGATATTAGATACATATTGAAACGGGGCATGGACCAAAGATTGGACCACCCCAATTGTATCGGATAAAAATTGTTCTAAAAATGAAGGATTATCACGATCCCGAATCGAGTAACCGATTAAAACAACGAGAACAATGATACTTACAAGAATTGTTACTAATCGTTTTTTGCGAAAAAAGGAACCCATTTCGTACACCTACTTACGATTAATGTTTGGAACGAGAAAATACATGATTCGTGCGGAAATGATGAATATACTCTAGTGCCTTTCCAGTCCCGATTGCAACACTATCTAACGGTTCCTCGGCAACAAAGACAGGCATTTTCGTCTCTTCACTAATGACCCGATCTAAACCTTTTAATAATGCTCCTCCACCTGTTAGGACGATTCCTCTTTCCATAATATCAGCAGCGAGTTCAGGCGGGGTTTTTTCCAGTGTATTTTTCACAGTTTCCAAAATAGCGTCTACTGTATCTTTTAATGAACTGCTTACCTCTTCAGCTGTGACGGTAATCGTTTTTGGTAATCCGCTTACTAAGTCCCTACCGCGGATATCTAATTGGCCGTCGCTTTTAGAAGGATTTGCAGAGCCGATTTCCATTTTTACAATCTCTGCAGAATGTTCTCCAATTAACAAATTATATTTTTTTCGAATGTATTGGATAATGGCCTGGTCCATCCCATCGCCAGCAATGCGAATGGATTGACTTGTCACAATGCCTCCTAAAGATATAACTGCGACTTCGGTTGTACCTCCACCAATATCTACTACCATACTACCAGTAGGTTCCCAAACTGGCAATCCTGCTCCAATTGCAGCAGCAAATGGTTCGGCAATTGGATATGCTTCCTTTGCCCCAGCTTGCTTCGTCGCATCAACAACTGCACGCTCTTCCACCATTGTAATTCCTGAAGGAACACAAACCATCACGTTTGGTTTACGTGCAAATAAGGAGCGATTTCGTTGCACCTTTTCAATATAGTACTTCATCATTGATGCGGTTGTTTCATAATCAGCAATGACCCCGTCTTTCATTGGGCGGATAACCGTTATATTACCAGGAGTTCGCCCAATCATCGTTTTCGCTTCATTTCCAACTGCTTTAATATCACCTGTCTCAACATTTTTTGCTACAACAGACGGTTCCCGGAGGACAACACCTTTTCCTTTAACGAATACCAATGTATTTGCAGTGCCTAAATCTATACCTAAATCTTGCGCAAAGCCGAATCCAGCCAAGATGATCTTCCTTTCCATCACTCATTTTCAACTAACCGTTATGTATTAGTGTTGATCAATTTATCCAGATAATAAGCGCCATTTCAAGATCCTCTTGAATGGCGCTGTTTTATTTTTGTATATTATATTATACGAAAAATGGTTATAAATAGATAGGGTTACAAGTATCCTTTTTCTTTTAGGGAAACATACCTTCCATTTCCGATCACGATATGATCGAGTACTTCTATCCCAATCATTTTCCCACATTCAGAAATTCGTTTCGTAATTTGAATATCTTCCTGTGATGGCGTCGGATCACCTGAAGGGTGATTATGAGCACAAATAATGGAAGCCGCAGATCTCTTTACAGCTTCTTTGAAAATTTCACGGGGATGTACAATAGAAGCGTTTAAACTCCCAATAAAAAGCGTTTGCTGATGTATAATCTGATTTTTCGTATCTAAGTATAAAGCAATGAAATGCTCCTGTTTCAAGTGTCGCAACTCATCCATAATATATCCTGCAACATCAACTGGTTGGCGAACTACATATTTTTCCTCCAATTTAATCGTATGGATACGTTTACCAAACTCAATAGCCGCCACTAAGGTTGCCGCCTTCGCCTTGCCAATGCCTTTTATTGCTGACAGTTCTTCATAGGTTGTATCCTTCAATGACTCAATCCCACCAAATGTCACAAGTACCCGTTGTGCCAATGTCATGACAGATTCATGTTTCGTCCCACTTCCTAGTAAAACCGATAACAGCTCTTGGTTTGTTAAATGTTTGGAACCAGTCTCCAGCAACTTTTCCCTTGGTCTTTCCTGTTTCGGTATATCCCGGATGAAGAAGGTGTTCTTTCCTACCAACAAACATGCTCCTTCCACTTGGAATTCATGCCTATGTTGAAACAGGTAATATAGCAAAGGGTCTTAGTTCTCGAATTAAACGTGAAATCGGTAGCCCGACAACATTGTAATAATCTCCGTGTATTTTTTTCACAAATGCAAAACCTTCAGATTGAATACCATATGCTCCTGCTTTATCGAAACAGTCCCCTGTTTGAATGTACTCATGAATTTCTTCATCTGTTAGTTCCCAAAATTCTACAATTGTTTTTTCGATAAACAACTGTTCTTCCTTTGTTGACTTTAGAAGAACTGCTGTCATCACGGTATGTGTTTTCCCGCTTAACGATGTTAATATTTGATAAGCATGTTCGACGCTTTCGGGTTTTCCGAGCACTTGATTTTCATACGTTACAACGGTATCGGCTGTTAGAATGATTTCCTGATCAGACAGAATCGGAACATGGTTACCCTTTTCAATTGCAATATTTTTCACAAGTTGTTCCGGTGTATTCCCTGTCACTTGTTTTTCGTCAGTATGCTGTGTTCGTTGTTCAAAAGGGATTTTTGCTTTCTTTAACAACTCTTTTCTTCTCGGCGATGAAGAGGCTAAGATTAGTTGCATAGTATCACCTGTTTCCTTTGGCATGTTTTATTCATGATAAAATATGAAGCTGAAGAAGCAAAATACGCAAAAAGATATTTTTATATCGTTTGGTTGTTTATTTTCCTGTTTACCAATACGAAAATGCTATTTACTGATTCATATCATTTTCAAAACTTTTCATAACAGATAACATCCCTCGTTCAGAATCCCATCTGTTTTCATTCAAACGTTGTAAAAGCTGTTGAAAGGCAACCGCTACTCGGGATCCCTCAGCGGATAAATCATTAGGTTTTTCTTCTAACCATGTTGTTAAAGCGTCTTTCGCACCTTCTACTTCTTCATTATTTTGATTCATATGTTTTAATAATAATTGCCAGTTTTCCATTCCGCTTAGAATCCAATCTCCCTCTTCCTCGTTAACCCTACGTTCAATACTTGGAACTGTCCACTCCCGTGTGTATGTTTCTAATCCCGTTGATTCATTTATCATAACATCGAGCTCTTTTGCATCTGATTGATTTTGACCAATCGCACCAAATACATAATATTGGCCATCCCTTGACCAAATAATCGGGTTAATCCCTTCCGTTTGCATATAATCCCGCTCTTCTATAGCTGCTTCCTCTGAACTATAAACACCTAGTTGAACGACCCATGCGGATAGAGGTGGGAACGTATAAGAGACAAGATTCTCTCCTTGTTTTTCATAATGATTTTGTTCTCCATATTCATCCGAATCCGAAGGAGTCGCAACTACAACAGGGTCTGCTGATTGTTCTGGTTCGACATTGGATAGGATTTTTAACATACTAAATCCTAGTCCAATGCCAACGACAGAGGCAGCAACGACCGCAACGAGCAACTGTTTTATATTTGGGATTTTGGCGAGAAGTCTTCTTCTTTGTTTTTTGCCTTTTTTTCGATAAAATACATCAATGTCTTTATAATCACCACGAAAATATGGATCATCGTTCTTAGGCTGCTCCAAAGATGCCGCTACTTCTTCCTCTACTTCTCGTGTATCTGTTTGTTCGCCATTAATTTTAACGGAAAATTGCTGTTTCTTGTCCACAATGAAAACCTCACTTTTTTCAAGCTTTATTTGACTTTATCATGTTTCACTTGAAAAGTTAGGCGACTATTGTCGGCCGAGGCGCTTTTTTTTCGCAGAAATATTCCAAAAACACCACTAACTCGACAACAAAAAAAGCAACTGATTACTCAGCTGCTTCACTTACATGTTCATAGGTAGCGACCCGGTTTCTTCCTTTTCTTTTCGCTCCAAAATACATAGCACGGTCTGCATGACGGACCAACTGTTGAAGATCTTCACAATCCTCTGGAAAGGATGCGACCCCTACACTTGCTGTAATATTTATTTTAATTGGTTGACTTTGATATTCTATATGGTTTCGCAATGTAATCGGAGAACGGCTTATTAATTTATGTATTTGTTTCGCTTCGTAGAATGCTTCTACTTTATTTTTGTCTTTATAGACAATGACAAACTCCTCACCACCATAACGGGCTAATACACCATCATCCCCAACATAATCCTTTAATCGTTGTGCGAGTTCGATTAGTACTTCATTTCCACTTTCATGCCCATACATATCGTTTACTTTTTTAAAATGGTCTACATCTAATAGTATGAGTGATACGTTATGTTCAATTCCTTTTGCCCTCATATCTTCGAAAATGGTCTGTAAGTAGTTTGTAAAATAGCGATAATTGTACAATTTTGTTAAATGACATTGTTCACTTTTTGTTTTCGTTTGTTCATAATGTCGTGCATTTTCCATCGCAACAGCCAGGTAGTTTGATAAAATTCCCAACAGCATAAAGTGTGACTTTTCATAGGCTCTTTTATTTGTTGAAACAATCGTTAAAATCCCTACCGTTTCATCATTTCGACGGACTGGTACAGATAATATACTTTCTCCATCCTCAGGAATCGAGAGATCTTGGATATGCTCCCAATTTTTCTTCGATTGAAAGGAAACACCGTAACCTTGATCATAAACTTTTCCACTAACTCCTTCGCCTTTGTTTAACGTAATATCGGAAAGATGTAAGTAGCGGCTCGTATCAACAAAGCGAATGAGCGATAGTGTTTTTTGGTGATTGGAAACATCGTAGATGTATGTATATTTCACGTCTAATAAACTGCTTACCTCTTGTGTGAAAATATCGAGTACTTCTTTTACATTTAATTGACCAGCCAGTTTTTGGCCAATTTCACTCGTTTTCTTTAGGTGACTGTTGACCTTATCACTAGAATAATAGTTTTTTATGATAATGGAGATCATAATAAATGGAACTCCGACGAAATAAATTGCCTTTGCCCCTAGTTCCATATAAAGGAGATAAAGGATGAACCCTACGGGAAGTACTACAAAGGAAGTTACAAATTCCCACAGTAATCCTTTTGAGAAGAAACGTTCTTTTTTATTATTCATATATATTCTAAGCAAATAGAGTAATATTTGATTAGAGGTAATGATTCCTAGAGCATAACTAATAATTGGCAGAAATTGATAAGGATGTGAAAATGGGTCTACTCCGTGCTGTCCACCTAATAAGTAATACATCGATGCTCCCATAATAGATATGAGGAGAAACATTGTTAAATTAGCTGGTATCCGGTGTAATTCATCCTTGCTCGTGCGAATTTTCATAATGAGGGCAATAAGGGCAATTTGTGTTAAAACGATCTCTATGAAAAGACCGAAATAGAGAAAAACAGCGAAGCTGATACCTTGAATAAAGAAGATAGGTGTCTCACCGACAACAATAGGGAAAAAAGCGACGATACACATAAGAATTGCAAACGAAATGACATCAAAATATTTCCCATCTATAGTAGGCTGAAAAATAGAGTAAAAGTAATATAATAGTGTTGGCCAAGCAAGTATCCAAACAACCCAAATCGTAATTTTTTTACCAGTTGTCATGATTAGCATCCCCTATGTGTAACGTTTTTCCATTTATGTTTACTGTCAGACAAAAACTACAAGATTTAAAAGTTAACTTACAATTTATTCAAGATATTTTATCATATTGTAGTAATTTTTTCAAAATTTCGGCGAATTTCTGAAACAAAATATAAAGACCCCGAAACTACGGTGATGTCATGTTCTGTCGCCAAATGTATTTTTCTTTGTATGGCTCTTTCCCAATTCGGTATTTTATCCACGTGTTCATGATGACTATAGCAAGCTAAATCCCCCGGATCAGCTGCCCTTGGAAAAGGAAATGTCGTAAAAGTAATCGACGAAAAGTGCTTATCAAGTTTTGCTATCATGTTGTGTAACGGCTTATCTTTCATAGCTGAAAAGATAATGTGCCAATTTTTATTGTGATAATATCGCTCTAAAGAACGGATCAATGAATCAAGGCCTTCCTCATTATGAGCACCATCTAAAATAACAGTTGGTTGATGATGAATGAGTTCAAAACGTCCGGGCCATTTTGTTTTCTCCATTCCACTTAAAACTTTGTTCCAATCCAATTGAATATTTTCTCTCTCACTTAAACGAAAAAAAGTTTGTAACGCAACCGCCGCATTTTTCACTTGGTGTTCCCCTTTCATTTGAATGGTTATCCTAGGCGACTTTACGTTCCCGTTTTGAAATCGGAATGTTTCATTCCCATCTTTTACACTGTTGTCAAAGATAGAAAAGGAAAGACCAAGTTCCTCAATAGGTGCATCCAATTTCCAAGCACGTCTGCGAATCACTTCCCTTGCATTCTCCTGCTGAACAGCTGTAATAAGGGGGATATGCCTCTTCAGGATTCCAGCTTTTTCGGCGGCAATTTGTTCATAACTATCTCCTAGAATCGCAGTGTGATCCAATCCGATATTCGTTATTACTGTTAGGAGAGGCAGAACGACATTCGTTGAATCTAACCTTCCACCTAGTCCAGTCTCAAAAATGACATAATCAAGAGATTGGGTTGCGAAATAATCAAATGCCATCGCTGTAATTACTTCAAATTCAGTTGGTTCTCCAAGTTCAGTTTGCGCTAGTTCATTGCATAACGGTATCATCTTCTCTACTAGTTTTATTAAATGATCATCTTTTATCGGTTGACCATTAATACTAATGCGTTCATTAAATTCAGTAATATATGGCGACGTAAATGTCCCAACCTCATAATGATGGGCTTGTAACAAATTTCGAATATACGAAAGAGTAGAACCTTTTCCATTTGTCCCTGCGATATGTATGGCTTTTAATCGTTTTTCTGGATGCCCCAGCTTTTCCATGAACCATTCCATCCGTTTTAAACCTGGCTTAATGCCAAAGGTGAGCCTACTATGTAACCAATCTATAGCTTCCGCTTTGTTCATTGTAACCCCTCTTTCAAATGGAAAACGAACCCGTAATACGGGTCCGTTCCAAACATTTATCCCTTTAATTCCTTCATTCTTGCTTCAACTTTAGCACGCTTTTCTAAATAATCTTGTTCCTTTTCTCGCTCTTGCTGAACAATGTGCTCAGGTGCTTTATTGACAAATTTATCGTTACCTAACTTTTTCTGTACTAACTCAACCTCTTTATTCCATTTCTCCCATTCTTTTTGTAAACGGGCAAGCTCTTCTTCGATGTCAATAAGGCCTTCTAATGGTAAGTAAATTTCTGCACCTGTTACAATAGCACTCATTGCTTTTTCCGGTGCTTGAACATCTACACCAATTGTAAGATCGCTTGGATTACAGAAACGTTCTAAGTAGTGTCGGTTTTTCTGCAATTGCTCTGTAACTGATTGATCACCTGTTTTAATGATCATATCAATATGCTTTGACATAGGCGTATCAACTTCAGCACGTATATTACGAACGGAACGAATAATATCTACGAGACGCTTCATTTGTCCAGCTGCTTCCTTATTCGTAAAATCTGGATTTGGTTCAGGCCAAGCAGAAATAGTAATAGAAGTGCCTTCTCTTGTAATCTGTTGCCAAATCTCTTCTGTGATAAACGGCATGAATGGATGCAACATTTTCAGCATACGGTCTAGTACATATACTAAGACAGAGCGTGTTGTCTTCTTCGCTCCATCGTCTTCTCCGTATAGAGGTAATTTTGCCATTTCAATGTACCAGTCACAGAATTCATCCCAAATAAAATTGTAAAGGTGGCGTCCTGCTTCACCAAACTCATATTTATCAACATTTTTTGTCACATTCTCAATCGTTTCATTCAGTCGAGTTAAGATCCAATGGTCAGCAACTGATTTTTCCCCAGATAGATCGATATCCTCCAGTTTCATTCCATCTAAATTCATAAGAACGAATCGAGATGCGTTCCAAATTTTATTCGCAAAGTTCCAGGTAGATTCTACTTTCTCCCATTGGAAACGTAAATCTTGACCTGGTGATGACCCTGTAGATAAGAAATAACGTAAGGAGTCGGCACCATATTTCTCAATAACATCCATAGGGTCTACTCCGTTACCTAATGACTTACTCATTTTTCGTCCATCAGCATCACGAACAAGTCCATGAATAAGTACATCTTTAAAAGGTCTCTCACCTGTAAACTCAATGGATTGAAAAATCATACGAGATACCCAAAAGAATATAATATCGTAACCTGTAACCAGTACGTCAGTTGGGAAATGCCGTTGAAAGTCTTTACTCTTTTCATCCGGCCAGCCCATAGTCGAAAATGGCCATAATGCAGAAGAGAACCATGTATCAAGCACGTCTATATCTTGTTCCCAATTTTCAATGTCTTCGGGCTCTTCCCTACCTACATATAATTCACCTGTCTCTTTGTGATACCAAGCAGGAATACGATGTCCCCACCATAATTGCCTTGAAATACACCAATCCCGAATGTTTTCCATCCAATGCAGATAAGTTTTTTCAAACCGGTCTGGTACGAAGTTTACTTTGTCTTCTTTTTTCTGCAGGTTGATCGCTTCGTCAGCTAACGGTTGCATCTTCACAAACCACTGTGTAGATAAATACGGTTCAACAACTGCTCCACTTCGCTCAGAATGGCCAACGGAATGGGTGTGTTCTTCAATGTTGAATAATACCCCATCCTCTTGCAAATCTTTTACGATTTGCTTACGACATTCAAAACGGTCCATACCTTCGTACTTACCAGCGTTCTCATTCATTGTTCCGTCTTCCTTCATGACAAGAATTCGCTCTAAATTGTGACGGTTGCCGATTTCGAAGTCATTCGGGTCATGTGCTGGAGTAATCTTTACAGCCCCGGATCCAAATTCCATATCAACGTAATCGTCAGCTACAATTTCAATCTCACGATTTACAATTGGCAAGATAACTTTTTTACCAATTAAATGCTGATATCGCTCGTCTTTTGGGTGGACAGCAACCGCTGTATCACCTAGCATTGTTTCAGGACGAGTGGTTGCAACCTCAATATGTCCTGTACCATCTTTTAATGGGTACTTCATATGATAAAAGGCACCTTTAACTTCTTGGTAGATAACCTCGATATCGGAAAGTGCAGTTTTCGTAGCTGGGTCCCAATTAATAATATACTCACCACGGTAAATGAGGCCCTTCTCGTATAAAGATACGAACACTTCTCGTACAGCCTTTGATAATCCTTCATCGAGGGTAAATCGCTCACGTGAATAGTCGAGCCCAAGCCCTAACTTTTCCCACTGTTTTCGAATAAAGGAGGCATATTCACCTTTCCATTCCCAAGCTTTTTCTAAAAACTTCTCTCGTCCTAAGTCATGACGGTTTATTCCTTGTTCACGGAGTTTTCCTTCGACTTTTGCTTGCGTTGCAATCCCAGCGTGATCCATGCCTGGTAGCCATAAAACGTCATACCCTTGCATACGCTTAATACGAGTAATAATATCCTGGAGCGTAGTATCCCACGCATGGCCCAAATGGAGCTTACCTGTTACGTTAGGTGGGGGAATGACAATAGTAAACGGATCTTTCGATTGGTCTTCTTTTGCCTCGAAAAACTTCCCTTCCACCCAAAAGTCATAACGTCCTTTTTCAATTTCATTCGGATTATACTTTGGTGGTAAAGACACCTCATTTTGTCCCATTACAATACCTCCTCATAATTTCACCTTCCAAAAATAAAAAAAACCTTTTCGTCCAAAAAGGACGAAAAGGATATTTTCGCGGTACCACCTTTATTCATAGGTAACAATATATACTTCACCTATACACTCATGTTCAGTAACGGTGTTTCACCGGCTTCTTCTACTCCTATTTCAAAGAAGCTACCACTCAAGGGCGACCTTCCGAGTTGCTGCGACCTAAGGAACCTCTCAGCCTATGGGCTCCTCTCTCTAAAGGGCTACACCCGTACTCCTCCCTGTCTCGGTATTTCCTATATTTCGTTTGTAATAGTATTTTAGCCATTTTTATAAAGAAAAGTCAACGTCTTTATACACTTTTGCCAAATTTCATTCATATTATAACAAACGAACGAGTGAAAAGGAGGTAATATAATGGGTAAATTCTATCGGTATAAACTACCATCTTGGTTACGTAATTTTATCTTTGTAATGGAAAGATGTACATTACCGATTATGATTTATCAGTTAGGGCGTACGTTATTGTTTCCTTCTTCATTAGACGTGTTTCTTACTGCATTATGGGTCGGTCTATTTCTCGCTTTCTATTTTGAATGGTTTTAATGTTCATCTTCATCTAGATCAAATATAATATCCTGCTTTATCTCCTCTTGTAGCTTCAGGGCTAAATCAAAATAAAACTGATACCTTTGAAATATTTGCACCCACTTCGCTTCTGATAAAGAATGTGAATGTTTTGTATAAGTCGTTAAACGTTTTATAAATTGTTCGGATTTTAATAGATGTAAACATATAAGGGCCATATCACTTTTCGAAAATTGGAATTTATGGCGATAACTCATGACTCCAGCCTTAATATCTTCATAAGGAGCATCATGAAAAATAAAGACAGATCTTAAAAATTGCGTAATATCACGGGCTGGATGACCGATGAAAAGTGTTTCCCAATTGATAAAAGCACAACGATTATCCTTATATAAGACGTGTGCTGGTTGAAGAGCACCGTGACATAATGATGACTTTAATTCACCTGTTTCCTTAATATGCTCATACCAATAATCATACCATTCTTCCAGTTGTACAGTGACTTTCTTAAAGAGTCCAAACATATGGCATATGAGTAATTCCGTTGGGGCCATAAATCGACTTGATTCAAATGAAGAAACAATTTGCTCGAATAAAAAAAACATATTCCGTACATTTTCTTTTTGCCTATGCGTCCAATTCAGAAAGGAATTCGGATCGATTTTTTGTGTTATTGACGTTTTTTTATGAATTGTCCCGATTTCATTGAAAAGTAAATGAAGCGGTCTGGCTTGAATGGTAACGGTCGGGGTATCATACCATGGCATAACATAATATGAACCCCCACCTTCCGTTACAAGTAATTTATGATGATTTGTTAAGTATAAAGGAGTAACAGCAGATAACTGTTTTGCTTCTACCAATTGATATAAGTATTGAAATTTTGCTTCTAAGTTAGAAGTTGTCGACTGTTTAACCGCTACATAACGGTCTCCAACGTTTACTTTTAACACTTTTGTGGAGATAGATTCTGTTTGATATGGAACCATACCATAATGGCTTAATATCCGCTCTACATTTGTCACACTCACTCATCCTAAACAAATCATATTATGATTTTTTTTCCTTTTTGCTAACAGGAATATATAAAATTTCCCCTTCGCGGATATCATTCTCTTCAATATTGTTTACTCTAATGATTTGGGTTTTGGGTAATTCATATCGTTCTGCAATCGTATCTAGCGTATCAGACTGTTGTACGATACACATGCGGATTTTCGTAAATGCATCTTCTCCATTTCCGAACATATCGATTAAGTAAGATGTTTCATCCCGAGCATATTCATCGGATGATTCGAGTTTTCCTTTTGTTTCATCATCATCACTTGAAGGGGATACACTTCCCCATTGGGAAGACTCTTCAACATCTTCATCCTTAGGTTCATCTTTCCCTTTTGCAAAAAACTCCTCAAAGGTTTGTGATTTCTTCTTATGAAACCAACGATCTTTCTCTTTTTCTTCTGACTTTTCTTCCTCTGCTTCAGCTTCCATCTCTATAGTTGTCTCTTCATCATCTTCTACTATAACTTGGTCGACTTCTACAGGCTGTTCATCCCGCGGTGGTTCATAAGTACTTGCTTCTTCCGTTTCATCCTTTACTCCATCACCATCCTTCGTAAAAGCCTCGTCATCCTTAAATGTTACATCAAAGGAGAATTGTTGGTCCTTCGACTCCCACTGGAACGTGGATGACTCTTCTTCACCCCGTTCTACTACTTGCTCAGTTTCAATTGTTTCTTGTTTAATACCGTGAATGATTACTCTAGCTTGTAACTTTAATCGAGACGTATCTGGAATCTCATAATCGAAGTGATCTACCTCAACCATTACATCATCTAAAGATGGTATCCGATATTTCGGAATGGTAATTTCAACTGGAATATTATAATGAAATTCGTTTAATCCATCCTCAAAGCTACGAACATCTAAAATATATCGCTTCGTGGAATGGTCCTGAAATGAAATAATTTGATTTTCATCTTCAGTGAAACGATCAGATACTGCTGGCATATACTCACCTGAGAGTTCAATCACACCTCGAATGAATATTTGATCCTCAGCCTCATGTATTGAAATATCTGGCTCAAGGGCGATACCAATTAATTCTTGAACTTCCTGTCCTTTTTTAAACCATAAAAGCTCATTCAATTCAAACGTAAATACGTTTTGCTCCTCTTGACTCAAAATATTTCCTCCTCCCCGTATAAATCCCATTAAGTGTTTCAATCATTACACTTATATGAAAATAGAAAGAGAATTATCACAAGCAGCAATAAAAAAAGACTGTTGTACCTACAGTACCAACAGTCTATAAAATCTAATTTTTCAATTTTTCCATTACTTTGTTTGCTGCCTCGATTGTTTTTTCTATATCCTCATCGGTATGTGCAGCTGATAGGAAAAGCCCCTCAAATTGTGAAGGTGGCAAAAAGATCCCTTCTTCTATCATACCTTGATAAAAGTTAGCAAAAAGATCTAAATCTGCTGTCTTTGCAGAGGCAAAATCTATGACGTCCTTTTCCGTAAAAAAGAGACCAACCATAGAACCTGCACGATTTATCGTATATGGTATATGATTTTTTTCGGCTGCTTGTGACAACCCGTCAACGAGACGATCCACCTTACGGTTCACCTTAGTGTAGGCTTCTTTTGTCATTGCTTTTAATGTTTCATACCCTGCTGTCATCGCTAACGGATTTCCGGACAAGGTTCCTGCTTGATAAATGTCTCCTGCAGGAGCTATTTTCTCCATAATTTCTCTTTTTCCACCGTATGCACCGACGGGCAGTCCTCCACCAATAACTTTTCCTAAACAAGTTAAGTCCGGTGTAACATCATAAAAACCTTGGGCACTATGATAATCAACACGAAAACCTGTCATCACCTCATCAAAAATCAGTAATGAATCATGTTCAGTCGTAATTCTGCGAAGTTTTTGTAAAAAGTCGTTTTGCGGTGGTACAACTCCCATATTTCCTGAAACTGGTTCGACAATAACAGCCGCAATGTCATTACCAAATTCTTCAAAAGCATACTCCACACTTTCCATATCGTTATAAGGAACCGTAATGGTATTTTGAGCGATTGAAGCTGGAACCCCTGGACTATCCGGCAGGCCTAATGTTGCTACCCCTGATCCCGCTTTAATAAGTAATGAATCTCCATGGCCATGGTAGTTTCCTACAAATTTTAAAATTTTATCTTTTCCCGTGTAACCTCTTGCTAAGCGAAGAGCACTCATCGTAGCCTCAGTACCAGAGTTCACCATACGAACCATTTCAATCGATGGTACTCTCTCAATGACAAGTTCAGCCAACTTATTTTCAATCTCTGTAGGAGCACCGAAGCTAGTCCCATCTTCCACCACTTGTTTTAACGCCTTTACAACACGTTCATCGGCATGGCCTAAAATAAGTGGTCCCCAACTTAGCACATAATCAATATATTCATTACCATCTATATCATAAATTTTTGACCCTTTTCCTTTTTCCATAAAAATGGGATCCATTTTTACCGATTTAAAGGCTCGAACAGGTGAGTTCACACCACCAGGCAATAGGTTTACAGCCGTGTCGTAAGCATGTTTTGATTTTTCAAAGTTAGCCATCATACCCCTCCTATTTTTGCTCATCCAGCCACTTTGCAACATCTTTTGCAAAGTATGTAATCATTAGATCTGCTCCAGCTCGTTTCATTGCTGTTAATTTTTCCATTACAATTTCTCGTTCATCAATCCACCCATTTTGGGCGGCTGCTTTTACCATCGAGTATTCTCCACTCACGTTGTACGCGACAACGGGGTACGGGTAACGATCCTTAATTTCACGCATGATGTCCAAATATGCCAGGGCAGGCTTAACAATCAGGTAATCAGCGCCCTCTGCTATATCTGACTCAGCCTCACGTAGAGCTTCTAAGCGATTGGCAGGATCCATTTGATATGTTCTGCGATCCCCAAATTGAGGAGAACTGTGGGCAGCATCACGAAATGGACCATAAAAAGAAGAGGAATACTTCACTGCATATGACATAATTGGAGTATTTACAAAACCCTCTTCATCTAATCCCTGTCGAATTGCAGCAACAAAACCGTCCATCATATTAGATGGGGCAATGACATCTGCTCCTGCCTTCGCTTGACTTACCGCTGTTTTCACAAGTAACTCCAGTGAAGGGTCGTTTAAAATAACGCCCTCTTCTACAACACCACAATGGCCGTGGTCGGTATATTGACATAAGCATGTGTCGGCAACAACCGTTAAACTCGGAACTTCCTGTTTAATTTGACGAATTGCTTGTTGGACAATTCCCGTTTCACAATATGCCTGGCTTCCGTGTGGATCCTTCACTGCTGGTACACCAAACACAATAACAGAGGGAATACCTAGACGCTCCACTTCTTTCATTTCATCTGTTAAATAGTCTAATGACAACTGATAGACTCCTGGCATAGATTCTACTTTATTTCGAATGTTATTACCTTCAACAACGAAAATTGGATATATTAAATCCTCTTTATGTAAATGTGTTTCCCGTACCATTGCCCGCATATTTTCCGTTGTTCGTAATCGACGATGTCGATTAAAGTCCATATAAATCATCCTTTTTATCAAAGTGTTTCAATATTTTTTTGACCATACCTTCTATTGTATACTCTTTTGGTGTTAACACAGTTGAAAAGCCTTGCTGATACGCCTTCTTTTCTGTTGTTGGACCAATTACAAGACAAACTTTTTGCTTCCATTTATTTGTTACATATCGTTCCCCCAAAGTTTGGAAGGCTCCAATAGCCGAAGGGCTCGTAAACGTGATCACGTCAATGCTGTCTTCTCTTTGTAAAACTTGTTGTAATTGAGACTTTGCTTTCCTATTTATAACCGTTCGGTAAACTGTAATTGCTGTATAAGGGATTTCATGTTGTTGAAGAACGTTTGGCAAAGTATTTAAAGATAAGTTCCCCCTAATGAGTAGGACAGAACCATGCCGTCGTTCCTTCAGAAATTGCTTTCCTAGTTGTTCTGCACTGTATACGTCCGGATATAAATTAGTGTGAAAACCATATTGCTTAAGTGCACTATTCGTTTTCCTGCCAATTACAGCAAACCGTTTATTTCGTATAATTTCCCTGTCAATGGAGTAGTAGCGTAACGTTTTAAAAAAGAACTGCACTCCTTTTGCACTCGTAAAAAAAATCCATCGGCAACGATGTAAAGCAGAGACGAACTCCCGTTTATTGTGCTCGTCTTCTGCAAGTTCAAAAGCTAATAACGGCACTTCGACAGGTTTTCCCCCATAAGAAATAATTAAATCGGAAAACGGTTTACTTTGTTCTGCACTTCTCGTAATAAGTACTGTCTTCCCATTTAATGGGGAGGTCATGACTGGTCTAACTCCTCTTTCACTTCATCAATAAGATCTTTCGCACCACGTTTCGTTAGACGATCTGCTGCTTCTTTTCCTACTTCAAATGGGTTAGTCCCTCTAATCGTTTCATGGTATACGTCTTTCCCGTCTGGTGAAGCCACTAGTGCATTCAGGACGACTTCGTCACCCTCTAAATGAGCGTAACCAGCAATCGGCACTTGGCAGCCACCCTCCATAATGCGTAAATACGTTCGCTCTGCCTCAATTTGTCTGGCAGTATACTCGTCGTGAATTTGTTGTAACAATTCCCGAAGCTCCACGTCACTTTCACGGCATTCAAGTGCTAATGCTCCTTGCCCTACAGCCGGTACGTTTTGTTCTGGGTTTAAATATTCTGTGACAACATCATCGGACCATCCCATCCGTTTTAGCCCTGCAGCGGCTAAGATAATCGCATCATAATCTTCCTCTTTTAACTTGCGTAAGCGGGAGTCAATATTCCCACGAATTGATTTGATACGTAAATCAGGGCGTTGAGCTAATACAAGGGCACCTCGTCGTAAACTAGCTGTTCCAACTACTGCACCTTCTGGTAAATCCTTTAGTTTTACATTCTCATTGGAAATGAAGGCATCTCGATGATCTTCCCGTTCTGGTATAGAGGCAATCATTAAGCCTTCAGGGATGACAGACGGCATATCCTTCATACTGTGTACAGCTAAGTCGATCTCTTTGTCAAACATTGCTTGTTCAATTTCTTTAACGAAAAGTCCTTTTCCGCCTACTTTCGATAATGTCACGTCTAAAATCTTGTCACCTTTCGTAACAATTTCCTTTACTTCAAACGTGTATGGTCCATCTAATTGCTTTAACTTCTCAATTACCCAGTTTGTCTGAGTTAATGCTAATTGACTTCTTCTTGATCCGATGACGATTTTTCGCATCTTTTCTACCCCCTCTAAAAGTGGAAATTGGATAATGAACTAAATAAAAAGTAATTAACGAGCATAAAGAGAAACGCATATACATTGAAGTAGGCTATGGTTCTCCCTTGTAAACCTTTCCCAACCCGTAAAAAGAGAAAAATAATATAAACTATGAGTACAACAAAGGAACCGATTGTTTTTACATCGTCCCAATAAAATAAGGCATTTGTTGTATAACCCCATAACAGACCGAGGATAATGGAGACCATTAACATTGGAACACCGATGAGGACTGATATATAAGAGAGCATATCAAGTTGCTCTAAATTCCCTAACCGTTTTAATTGAAAAGTCCAACGCTTTCGTTTTAATAAACGATATTGTAATAAATACATGAGAGAGCATATAAACGAGATGGCAAAAAAACCGTAAGATATAAGGGCCAACGTGATATGTATGACTAATACTTCTCCTACAAACTGCACGCTAGTGCTCGTCATACTTTCTTGTGCTTTCGTAAAAAGATGAAGCATCATAATAATGAAACCTAATATATTCGTAAAGAACGCAAAGAAGTCCATTCGGAAGATACGATTAATAATTAGGGAGAAAGTAATTAAAATCCAAGCATAAATGTATAACCCGTCATAAATCGTTAAAAATGGAAAACTCTCGTCGCTTAATAGTTTACTTAATAAAAAAAAGGTTTGCAAAAGCCAAACCATAGAAAGAGACCAGAAGGCAATTTGGTTTGCCCTCCGGTTTTGTTGTATAAAATCTATAAAATATCCTACTATTGCTAATCCATATATAAAGATGACAACTTCATGTAACGACTTAAAGTCCATAGTCCCATATAGCCTTCCTTATCTCGAAGATTTACTTATAGCTGGAAACGAGAATTTCCCTTTTGCTTCAACTGGAAAGGCATGTTCATTCTTTTCATGTTGTTTTTGTACTTCAGTTTCTACCTCTTCCTCGATCCCGAATATTTTCACAAACAATTCTAAAGCCTCATCGCGGTTACGCTCACCTGCGAACTCTTTCGCTTGCAAGATCGGTTCTTTCAGTAGTTGGTTAATAATACTTTTCGTATGCTTACTCAGGACTTTTCTTTCCCGATCGGTTAAATCAGGCATCTTCCGTTCAATTGATTTCATTGTTTCCGCTTGAATGGAAAGCGCTTTTTGACGTAGAGCAGAGATAATAGGAGTAACCCCTAACGTTTGTAGCCAGTCGGCAAACTCTCCTATTTCGTTTTGAATCATGGTTTCGATTTGTTGTGCTGCTTCTTGTCTCGACTCCATATTTGCATCGACTATACCACGTAAATCATCAATATCGTAAAGGAATGTACCTTCTAATTCATTAATTGCCGGATCTAAATCCCGTGGTACTGCTATATCAATCATAACTAACGGGCGGCCTTTTCTCGGCTTTAAAATTTGCTTCATGTCATCTTTCATCAACATATATTGATTGGCCCCAGTCGAACTAATTAAGATATCGGCAGTTCCTAATATGCTCGGCAGTTTATCAATGGTTGCCGCTTGTCCCTTAAATTGCATGGCCAGTTCTTCTGCTTTTTGTAAAGTACGATTTAAAACTGTAATATGCCCTACACCAGATCCACTTAAATTTTTAAGTGCTAGCTCACCCATTTTACCTGCTCCTAAAATCGCTACCTTTTTGCCTGTTAAATCACCAAAAATTTTCTTAGCTAATTCAACGGCAGCATAGCTGACAGATACGGCATTTTCACCGATTTCCGTTTCGTTGTGAGCACGCTTCGCTAATGTGACGGCTTGCTTGAACAGCTGATTAAAAATCGTTCCCGTCGTACGATTTTGCTGCGCCAAAAGAAACGAATGCTTTACTTGTCCTAATATTTGTGTTTCACCAATAACCATAGAATCAAGTCCGCACGATAGACGGAATAAATGATCAATCCCTTTTTCCTCTTCATAAAAAGCAACATACGAAGAAACCTCGTCTAACGTTAGCGAGAAGGTATCGGCAATAAATTTTTTCACGTAGTAACGTCCAGTATGAAGTTGATCCACAACTGCATAAATTTCCGTTCGGTTACACGTTGAAATAATGATATTTTCAAGTATGCTTTTTTGCTGATTTAAAGAAATCATCGCTTCATCAAGCATTTCCTCAGAAAATGCTAGCTTTTCCCGGATTTCAACAGGGGCTGTCCGATAATTTACACTAACTACGAGTATATGCACAACCACTCACCCCTTCCATGTCCATGTTGTCCTTTATCTATCGTACAGTATAACACGTCTATAATGCGTTATTTACTGAAACAATGAACAATTTTTGAATATTGTGATACGATGTAATTGTCATGTTTTGTCTAATTGTTATCCTATAAAACCTTATCATATCCAACGCAACCAAGCAAGAAATCGATATACTTTTAGAGCATTAGGAGGAATACAAATGAAACAGTCAAACGGTTTTACCGGACTCTTTTTAATTGGACTAGGAATATACTTTATATTAAGGCATAATTTTGTTCCCATTCTTGAAAACTTTTATAGTTGGCCTACTATTATAATGCTAGTTGGAATTGCATTTTTACTAAATGGATACATATATAAGAAATTTGATGACTTATTACCTGGTATTGTGATATTCGGATTAGGTGTTCATTTCCATATGCTCATTTACTCCTCTACTTGGAAAGATTTATGGGCTATGTATCTTCTTATTGTTGGCTTAGGTTTCCTCGTTCGTTACCAAAAAAGCCGTAAAGGTTTTTGGCCAGGTATATCAATGCTTGTGCTTGCCATATTAGGACTTATATCTGCATACCGTCCTGATTGGGTACATCTCCCCCAATTGATTGCAGTCGATAACCATTTTGTCATACCCATTATTGTGATCATTGTCGGAATATATATATTATTTATGAATAAAAAATAACCGGGATGCTTTTGTACTTAATTTATACCATTCCTTTTCTATTACTAAACTATACACCATTTGGCATTAATCTTAGTTATGATAAGGGTGCTTTTACTATTTCTGCTTTTGCCTTCGTTCGTTTTATCGGAGTTAAACATATGAAAAAGACTACAAACCCGAAATATTATGCAGTTTCATACGTTATGGGATATAAAAATGACAAAGGCATACAATTTGCCGAAACAAAAAAAGAAAGCTAATCCATTTGGATTAGCTTTCTTTTATAAGTATGATTTTATAATACCCCAGGCCTCATCTCGCCCTTCAGACGTTTCCGCCGAAAAGGTTACAAGATGATCACCTTCTTCAATATCCAAGACTTCCCGAACTTGTTTAAGATGCTTCGCCCGTTTTGAACGGGGTACTTTATCAAGTTTTGTTGCTACGACCATAACACGTAAATCATAATGTTTAAAAAAGTCATACATTAGCAAATCGTCTTCAGTTGGCTTATGTCGCAGGTCTACGATTAAGACAGCCAAAACTAATGGTTCTCGTTTCGAAAAATACGTCTCCATCATTTTTCCCCAGGCTGCTCTCTCTTTTTTTGATACTTTAGCATATCCGTATCCAGGTACATCTACAAAATAAAACTTCTCATTAATACGGTAAAAGTTTAATGTTTGTGTTTTTCCTGGTTTTGCTGACGTACGTGCCAGTCCTTTGCGTTGAATCATTTTATTAATAAAGGATGACTTTCCGACATTTGATCTACCTGCAAGACAAATTTCAGGTAGGCGATCGTTTGGATATTGTTCTTCCTTCACTGCACTAATAACTATTTCAGCTTGATTGACCTTCATGTTCCGGTTCCTCCAACAATGCTTCTTTTAACACTTCATCTAAGTGACGAACTTGGATAAAGGTTAAGTCTTTTCGCACGCTTTCTGGTATATCTTCTAAGTCTTTTTCATTTTCCGCTGGCATAATAATTTTCTTTAATCCAGCACGATGGGCACTTAACGATTTTTCTTTTAAGCCCCCAATAGGTAATACACGCCCTCTTAAAGTTATTTCACCTGTCATTCCAACTTCTCTACTAACAGGTCTTCCTGTTAATGCTGATACTAACGCTGTCGCAATCGTTATTCCAGCAGAAGGACCATCTTTAGGCGTTGCTCCTTCAGGTACGTGGATATGGATATCATTTTTGGTGTGGAAGTCAGGGTCAATATTCAGCTCTTCAGCCCGGGAACGAATGTAACTAAAAGCTGCTTGAGCCGATTCTTTCATAACGTCTCCTAATTTCCCGGTTAACGTTAAGTTTCCTTTACCAGGATAGAAAGAGACTTCAATGGCAAGGGTGTCCCCACCAGCAGATGTATATGCCAGACCGGTCGCAGTACCTACTTGGTTTTCCTCTTCAGCTTGTCCATAACGGAATTTCGGTTTCCCTAACATTTCTTCTAATTGTTTTTCCGTCACAACAACCTTTTTCTTCTCGCCAGATACAATTAGTTTTGCTGCCTTCCGATTAATGGAGGATATTTGTCTTTCGAGGTTACGGACCCCTGCTTCTCTCGTATACATCCTAATTAGTTTCAATAAAGCTTCATCTCGGATTTGTAAGTCACCTTTAGATAACCCGTTCTCTTTTAATTGCTTTGGCAACAAATGCTCCTTCGCAATATGCATTTTTTCAACTTCTGTATATCCGGCAATGGAGATAACTTCCATTCGGTCTAAAAGTGGCCCAGGAATTGTCGCTAAGTTGTTAGCAGTTGCGATAAACATTGTTTTAGATAAATCATAGTGTTCTTCAATAAAATGATCACTGAACGTACTATTTTGTTCAGGATCTAGCACTTCTAACATAGCAGAGGATGGATCCCCCCGAAAATCGCTTGCCATTTTATCAATTTCATCTAATAGAAAGACCGGGTTAATTGTTCCTGCCTTTTTCATCCCTTGAATAATACGACCGGGCATTGCCCCTACATATGTTCTTCTATGACCTCTAATTTCGGCTTCATCACGTACACCGCCTAATGAGGCTCTTATATATTTACGGTTAATAGCCTTTGCAATCGATTTTACAAGTGAGGTTTTCCCGACTCCTGGAGGGCCGACTAAACACAGAATTGGTCCTTTTAATGACTTTGTTAATTTTTGTACAGCTAAATATTCTAATATTCGCTCTTTTACTTTATCAAGACCGTAATGTTCTTCATTTAACGTTTCTTCTGCATGTGGAATGTCTATATTATCTTCGGTTTCTTCTGTCCAGGGAAGGGCCGCAAGCCATTCAATGTAATTTCGAATGACAGAGCTTTCCGCAGAGTTATTTGGCACTCGTTCGTAACGCTCTAACTCCCGTTGTGCTACTTTTTCAATACGTTCAGGCATATTTGCCTTTTCGATTTTTTCTTTTAATTGGGCGACTTCACCTGTTTTTCCGTCTTTGTCTCCCAACTCTTTTTGGATGGCTTTCATTTGTTCACGCAAATAATATTCCTTTTGCGTTCTTTCCATTGACTTTTTGACACGTTGTCCAATTTTCTTTTCTAAATTCAGAACTTCTTTTTCGTTATTAATAATCCGAATGAGATGGTTCAAACGATCTTTCACATTGATAAGTTCTAATACCTTTTGCTTATCTTTCATTTTCAAAGAAAGATGGCTGGCTACAATATCGGCTAACCTTCCCGGCTCATCAATATCTGTAACCGTTGCTAACGTCTCTTCACTAACCTTTTTCGAGACCTTTATGTACTGTTCAAATTGCTCTAGCAACGTACGCATTAGAGCCTCTTCTTCTAGTTCATCACCACGAATATTTTCTAACTGCTCCGTTTCAACGAAGAAGTAGTCTTCATTTTCAATATGGCGAACGAGTTCAGCACGATATAACCCTTCTACAAGTACTCTCATCGTACCATTTGGCAACTTTAACATTTGTTTAATATTCGCAACTGTTCCTATTTTATAAATTTCCTCTTCTGTCGGCTCATCAATTCCTACTTCTTTTTGGCATGCTAAAAATATTAAGTTATCTTCCACCATCGATTGTTCCAATGCTTTTACTGATTTATCCCTTCCTACGTCTAAATGTAAAACCATAGAAGGGTATACAATTAATCCACGCAAAGGCAGGAGGGGAAGTTGCTTCGTTGTTTCTTCAGCCATTATCTCGACACCTCCGTCACTAACTACCAATTTGTATTACCATCATAATGTAAAACCGATTCGTTTGTAAACGAAAGTACCTTATCACATCGTTTTTCGCTGAGGAACCGGGTAACTACTTGTTTGTTTTTGATTAACACTTTCATTCATGAGCAACGCTTCATGTAATACTTCATCAACATGTTCAACAGTTTGAATCTCAATTCCTTTTATATCTTCTAAAATGGCTTGCTTATTCTCATGTGGAATAAATACCTTTTTAGCCCCAGCTCTCTTTGCCGCCTTTACTTTTGGCACAATACCGCCTACCGGTTTCACTTTTCCATGTATACTAATTTCTCCAGTCATCGCTACATTATGCTTAACCGGAATCTTATTTACAGCGGAAAATATTCCGACTGCCATCGCAACACCTGCGGATGGCCCGTCTACTGGAATGCCTCCAGGAAAATTGACATGCAAGTGATATTGATGAACAGGAACACCCATAGCCTTCAACATCGTAATAACATTTTGTACGGAATGTGTAGCCATGCTCTTTCGACGTATTGTTTTCCCTTTTTGATTAAACTCTTCTTCATCTACTATACCAGTGATCGTAAACTGACCTTCCTCAGTAGATGGGAGTGCTGTTACTTCAATCTCCAGTAACGAACCAGCATTGGGTCCGAACACTGCTAATCCGTTCACAACACCTACTTGATCCTCTTGCTCAATTTTCTTTTCAAGCTTTGGCACTAATTGACTGGATTGTGCTACCCATTCCACGTCTGCAACCTCTATCGTTTTTTTATTTTGTTTTTTCACTATACCGACACATATTTGAATCATGTTGACAACTTCACGGCCATTTCTTGCATATGTAGCTATTAAAGATAGTGCATTATCTTCAATACTTACTTTTACTTTCTCGGCAGCTCTTTTGGCAACGTTCTTAATGTGACTGTTGTCAAGCTCCTTAAAAAACACTTCCAGACAGCGGGATCTAATTGCTGGAGGGATTTCATCAGGGCTCCGTGTTGTTGCACCTATTAAACGAAAATCGGCTGGTAAACCGTACTTAAAAATCTCATGAATGTGAGAAGGTATTTTCTCATTTTCTTCACTGTAATAGGCACTTTCAAAAAACACTTTACGGTCTTCCAACACTTTTAACAGTTTGTTCATCTGTAACGGATGAAGCTCTCCAATTTCATCTAAAAATAACACGCCACCGTGAGCATTGGAAACAGCACCTTTTTTAGGCTGTGGGATACCAGCCTGCCCCATGGCACCTGCACCTTGGTATATCGGGTCATGGACAGATCCAATTAACGGGTCAGCAATACTTCTTTCGTCAAAGCGAGCTGTTGTTGCATCCACCTCGATAAATTTCGCGTCACGTTTGAACGGTGTTTCTGCTTGCTTTTTCGCTTCTTCCAATACAAGACGGGCAGCAGCCGTTTTTCCAACACCTGGTGGCCCATATATAATGACGTGCTGTGGGTTTGAGCTACATAACGCAGCACGCAACGATTCAATACCATCTTCTTGTCCAATAACATCTGTCATATTTTTTGGTCTGACCATCTCAGAGAGGGGTTCTGTCAATGAAATAGAACGCATTTTTCTCAATTCTTCAAGCTCTTTTTGCGACTCTTTTTCAATGGTAACTTTATTCGATCTATTATTACGTAACATATTCCAAAAATATAGTCCAACAACGATTCCTACAATCAATTGGATAAAAATTGCAATGCCCATAAAATTCATGTTTACATTTCCTCCCGTTATTTTGCGTTATCCTTTATTATCACCGAATTTAAATCGGATTAAACGCAATTTTACGGAGAGGATAGAGAAACCCCCGTAACAATTTTCATCGTTACGGGGGTTATAAATTAAGCACTTTCCTTAGGCGATTGTTGGTCTTCTTCTATCACTGTACCATCGTTCATAACTAACTTCGGACGTGTGTTTTCTTTTACAACGGTTTCCTTCGTAATTACACATTTTTCAATGTCATCACGGGAAGGAATGTCGAACATTACGTCTAACATGATGCCTTCAATAATGGAACGTAGGCCACGGGCACCCGTTTTCCGTTCAATCGCTTTTTTCGCAATTTCCATTAGTGCTTCTTCTTCAAACTCTAATTCAACATCATCGATTTCAAATAATTTTTCATATTGCTTCACGAGAGCATTTTTTGGTTTCGTTAGTATATCCACTAGAGCATCTTCATCTAACGGCTCTAAACTTCCGATTACCGGAAGACGACCGATAAATTCTGGAATTAAGCCGAAACGGAGTAAATCCTCAGGAAGAACTTTCGAAAGCAATTCTGCTTTATCCATCTCTTCTGCTGCGCTATCAGCACCAAAACCAATTACTCGCTTACCTAAACGGCGCTTAATAATCTGTTCAATACCATCGAACGCGCCACCACAGATAAAGAGGATATTCGTTGTATCAATTTGAATAAATTCTTGATGAGGATGTTTACGTCCACCTTGTGGAGGTACACTTGCAACAGTTCCTTCAAGAATTTTCAAAAGTGCCTGCTGAACACCTTCTCCTGACACATCTCTTGTGATAGATGGATTTTCAGACTTACGAGCAACTTTATCAATTTCATCAATGTAGATAATCCCTTTTTCCGCTTTTTCTACATCGTAATCCGCTGCTTGAATAAGCTTAAGTAAAATGTTTTCAACATCCTCACCAACGTATCCTGCTTCAGTTAAGGATGTAGCATCTGCGATGGCAAACGGAACATTTAAGATACGGGCTAATGTTTGTGCTAGTAAGGTTTTACCACTACCTGTCGGCCCCATAAGTACAATATTACTTTTAGAAAGTTCGACTTCATCGTTATTTTTCGAGCTAGTGTTAATACGTTTATAATGATTGTAAACGGCTACTGATAAAGAACGTTTTGCCTTTTCTTGGCCAATTACATAGTCATTTAAAATATCATATATTTCTTTCGGTTTTGGTACTTCTTTGAATTCAACTTCTTCTTCAGTACCCAGCTCCTCGTCAACGATTTCAGTACAAAGCTCAATACATTCATCGCAAATATATACTCCAGGACCCGCTACAAGCTTACGTACTTGCTCTTGAGTCTTCCCACAAAAAGAACATTTCAATTGTCCTTTTTCATCGTTAAATTTAAACATTCAATCACCTCATAAAAAATATCGTCTCTATATATTGTTGCGAACTAAAAACTTTATTCTTTAGCTCATCATATCAAATATAAGTTATCCATGAAAGTAAATCCCTTTATCAATTGTTCATTCTACATAATAATATGGTTACATTATGTACGTCCTTTCATAATAAGTCAATGAGAATACCTTCAGGAATATGTATGCGTTCTCAATGAGGTCTAATTTTTATTGTCTGAAAAAAATTACGTAGTATACAAGTGATATTATGATAAAACAAGGCACGATATACTCGCGCCTTGTTTTTTTATCATTTTATTTATGCCGATTTACTTTCATTTACAAGTACGTCAATTGCTTTACGTACCTTTAGATCCTCTTTAAGTGCATCTGTGTTTCCACCAAGCATTTGCTTAATTTGCGCAACTTCTGCTTGATACATTTCAGCCATTTTTTCTAATTCTGCTTCAACATCTTCATCTGTTACTTCAATGTTTTCTGCATTCGCAATCGCTTCTAACGTTAAGTTTGTACGTACGCGCTTTTCAGCATCTTCTTTCATTTGACCTTTTAATGCTTCCTCATCTTGACCAGAGAACTGGAAGTAAGTTTGGAGGTCCATACCTTGCATCTGCAAGCGTTGTTCAAATTCTTGCATCATACGATCTAGCTCAGTATTTACCATTGCCTCAGGAATATCTACTTCAGCATTTTCAGTAGCTTGGCTAATTAGTGCTTCACGCTTTTGTGTATCTGCTTCATTTTTCTTTTGCTCTTCAAGACGTTCTCTTGTCTTTGCTTTCAGTTCGTCTAACGTTTCCACATTTTCATCGATATCTTTTGCAAGTTCATCATCTAATTCTGGTACTTCTTTTGTTTTAATTTCATGAATTTTGACGTTAAATGTCGCTTCTTTGCCTGCGAACTGTTCTGCCTGGTAATCTTCAGGGAATGTAACTTTAATTTCTGCTTCTTCCCCTGCTTCCTTACCTACTAGCTGTTCTTCAAATCCAGGAATAAATTGACCTGATCCGATTTCCAGGGAATGGTTTTCACCTTTTCCACCTTCAAAAGCTTCTCCGTCCATAAATCCTTCGAAATCAATAACAACTGTGTCGCCTTCTTCAACTTTACCTTCTTCTTTTACAACGAGTTCAGCGTGTCGTTCTTGCTGTTGCTTTAACTCATTCTCAACGTCTTCGTCTGTTACTTCAGTATTCACGTCTTCAACTTCAAGGCCTTTATATTCACCTAATTTTACTTCAGGCTTAACCGTAACTTTAGCCGTGAAGATTAAGTTTTTCCCTTTTTCCACTTGCTCGACGTCCACTTCTGGACGATCAACAGGCTCAATACCTGCTTCATCTACTGCTTTTGTGTACGCCTCTGGCAGGATAATATCCAATGCGTCTTGATAAAGTGATTCAACACCGAAACGCTTCTCAAATAACCCACGTGGCATTTTCCCCTTACGGAAGCCAGGTACTTGCACCTGTTTTACAACCTTTTTAAATGCTTTATCAAGAGCACTATTAAATTCTTCTGCGTCTACTTCTACTGTAAGTACGCCTTCGTTACCTTCTAATTTTTCCCATTTTGTTGACATTCTATTTTTCCCTCCAACATCTATTATTCAATATTGCTATTCGCTATTCTTCGCTTATGATATGAATGCGGGCACGCATAATCAAACTACTATATTATAACATAATGAAAAAACCTTTCAATAATCATCTACTATGTATAGATCACTCAATTTGCGAAAAATATTTTCTTTCTAGTTCTTTCATTTCTTCCTTCCACTGTTCCCTACTTTGATTATGTGATTGTAGCATGTCATATTGGGTATCCATTTGCAAATAATCTAAAGCTAGACTTAAAACTGCTTCCGCAATATTAGGAATTTCCGATTCATCCGGTGTGAATGGATATTGCACATATAAAAAACGGAACAATATTTGTTTGGCAAATTCATATAAAGTAGGATCATTTTGCTCTACATCTCTCAAATAATATATCGTTTGTTGTGCAAACGTGTCATCCATTACATCCTTCATATGAATTGGATTGACAATCTTTAACTCACCGAATTTCTCCACCTCAATGTTTCGATCAACCTTTTGCTCCCAGAACCATTGTAATAATCCCGTTTTAATAACCGGGTTTAAGTTGAGGTCACTGAAAAAAGGAATGAGGTCATTCACATAGGGAGTTACAGTACGCTTTCTTAATAGGGATAATAAACGCCATTGTTCCTGAAAATTTCCTGTTTCCAGCGAACTGAGAAATTGACCGATTTCATCCTGTGTGTTCGTTTCTGCTTGTTCTTGATAGAATTTTTTACTTAGGTCATAAAGTTGCCAAAACTGTTGTCGATATGTATGTGGCATCTCTTCATTCTCGAAAATTTCGTCGAGCAAGTCTACAATCTCGTTATATTGGCTCGTTTGAAATAAAATAGTTAAGTATATATGCAAATATTTGTAATAATTGTCATCGTCCTCTTTCATTAATTTACGGCATAAACGTATAGCGTCATCGTATTGGCTTAATTCGATATAACAAATGATCTTCCCAGTTAGGATTTCATTACTCGCTGCATCATATTGCTCCAATTGATTAATATGTAAAATTGCATCTTCATACCTTTTTTCTTTTAAGGCTTCCAGTCCATCGGATTCAAGCTTCTTTTTCCAACCTGGAAACATCACTATGTCTTGTCGACCTTTTTTCATAAAACACCTTCCTGTTCATTACCAACTTACAAATACATACATTTCTATACTTACCCTATGCGCCCGAGTAAAAAACCTAATCCATTATGTACTCATTCCTAATGTATAACCTATTTTGCCCCATGTTCCTATTTTTTTAAAAGTATAATTAAAAATTAATTATAAATGATTGACCTTAGAAATTAAACATCGTATTAAATGACTGAATAATAAGCAGGTAAATATTTAACGTTCACGAGAAAAGGTTAGCATATATGCTAACCTTTCTCATTTGCCCATTTTATGGGCCACTATTAATGGATACGGTAATGGTCGAAGTGTACGTTCCTGTTTTTGCTGTTGCCGGTTTTAAGTTTAAAGAAAGTGCCTCTGCAGCATTGGTAAAGGATATGGAATATGATCCCATACCACCGTTTTCTGCAGCACTTAACAAAGTTAACCCTGTACCGTCTATCGTTCCTGTTCTCGTTGTAATCGTGTCAATTGAGGATGAATTTTCATCAATTTTCGCAATACTTGGTACTGTATCAATCGTTAGCGACCCTTCAGGCAATGTACGATTGGTCATCGAATCAGTTAAGGGCGTAGCTTTCATGACAATATTCCAACCAGCTCCTGAACCGGATGCATCAACTACACTAAATGGATCAATATTGGTATGAACCGTTTGCGTTACACCTTCCAATGTAACAGCAGTAAAGTTACCGACGGTAATTGCATCAACAGAGAGTTCCCCTTGTTCAACTGTAGCTGTACTTTCGGCAGCATGGGCAATGTTAGAACCTGGTGTAGCTAATACCGTTCCTAACATTGATGCAACAAGTAAACCAGCCATCATCACTTTAATTCTTTTCGTTTTTACGTTAGGTATTCGTTCCCGAACGTATTTATAAGCAGCCGCCGCTACTTGTTGGCGGTCACTTGCAGGTCGTTCCCCTAATTCTAAGGCAAATTCCTCTAATCCTCTTCGGGATGTATCGAGATGGAGTATCACTTCCACATTTCCAAATTCATCTTTCCGTAATTCATGTCCTTGAAACTGAATCACTTTTCATCCTCCTTTCATCACCGGATTACTTATAGTGTGCCTATAAATCATAGTTCTAATTCATTTGGAAAGACTATGAGTAATAAAGGAGGTTTCAATACATGAAGCAATATCTATCCTTATTGTTTCTATCCTTAATGATCTTTTTTCCTATAAAGGTAGAAGCTCAAGCGAATAACCCATTGACTGTTCTTCCGATTTATCCTGAAAACCAGGTGGAAGGTATTAAAGGATATTACCGGTTAATAGTGCAACCTGGAGATAAGGAGACCGTAAATGTATTAGTTCGGAATAATACGGACATAGAGATGGACGTTATCGTTAGACCTGTTGATGCTTACACAAATCCAGTAGGTGGAATGCTTTATGACTTGGATATTCAATCTGAAAATTCTATTCTCTTACCAAATGTGATTCGTTTGTCCGATCACGTTACGACGGATGAAAAGATTACACTCAGACCAAATGAATCAAGAGAAGTTGCAATCGAAATTGATGTCCCGGACATTAATAAGGGAACTGTTCTAGGGGCTATTAGTTTTATTACAAAAGAGAAAACACACGAAGAAAGCCATAAAACAGAAGAAGGCGAAGCGAATTTTATTATCAATACGGAAACTGCTTTTAATATGGCCATTCAGCTTGATTTTCCAGATACGGTTGAACCAAGCTTTTCTTTAGGTGAAGCAGGGTTTAATCCACTTGGTCCAAACGTATATCTCGAAATGCGCAATGCTGCCCAACGAATTGAAGAAAACATTTCTGGTGAATATCGAGTAGAAACGATTGATGGAGAATCTCTGTTTACAGGTACGATTCCACCATTTAAAATGGCACCGACTTCTCACATACGTTACCCTATTCACTGGGATTACGAGACACTATCTGAAGGTAGATATCGTATCCATATTACAATGAATGTAAATAATAATGAGATTAGCACAGAACAAGATTTTCGCATCGGCCAAGAAGAGGTCAACGAATATGCCGAAAGAATTCAACCGACCGTTACCCAAGTTGAACGAAATGACAATGTGCCAATTTGGGCATGGATTGTAGCCGGCTCAGTAGTTGTTGGTGGGCTTATGTTTTGGCTCGGAAGTCGTCGGAAAGCTTCTCCAGAACAAAAGGAATAATTTACTTATACAAAAAACATCCGACATTGTCGGATGTTTTGCATTTTATTGTTCTATATGGAACCCTCGACTTTCGATATGGGCGACTATATCTGTTAAAGGGATTTGCTTTTCATCATATTCTAACTTCAATTCTCCATCATTGGTATCGACTAATGCTCGTTCAATCCCGTTTAAATTCATTAATGTTTGTTCCAACGTCTCAATGTTGTATTGTTCTTTTGCTTCTTTAATAAAAAAAGTGCTGTGACCCATATAAACCTCTCCTTTTTTGTCTGTACACCTATTTTCCCCCTTCGGAAGAAAAATGAAACCGAAAAATGGGATATGCAAAAAAATGGTTAGTACATAAGGATTAGCTTTATATAGAATAAAAAAACGTTGAGATATACCCTAGTGGATTTACTTAAACAAATATAGATCCTGCTAACAGGAACAAGATAGCTAATGAAGAAACGAAATTAATGGTATACTGTGCAGTCACATCTTCCCCTTTAAGTATACCTTTCAAACAAATGACCTGAAACATAGTTATAAGTAAAGAAACGATTACGAGTGGTGTGCTTTCTCCCCAATAACGATAAGTCGTAATAGCCCCAGCCGCCCCAAGTATCATAAGTAGTATCTTCATATTATTAACTCCTCTCAGGCTTTATGGACTCGTTATTATTAGTATAATATAGGAAAAGAGAAAAATTAGATGGTAATTATTACTTATTTTTTTCTTTTTTCATAAAAAAAAGCATTAGGTACGTGCCTAATGCTTAGGATTATGTAATCAATAAATGGCGTCCCAGGAGAGATTCGAACTCCCGACCGACGGCTTAGAAGGCCGTTGCTCTATCCTGCTGAGCTACTGGGACATATGGAGCGGGTGATGGGAATCGAACCCACGACATCAGCTTGGAAGGCTGAGGTTTTACCACTAAACTACACCCGCATTTCCCTAACAGACAAAATTTATTATATAAAGTATCATTCATTTTGTCAATAGGGATTGAAAATTTTATAAAAGAAATTCTCTCGTCATTGTTGGTATAGCATGAGCATCTAAGTTAAGAAATTCCACTTTCACGGAATTCTCATCATTCCAACTTACTTTTGCGTATGTCTTTTCAGTCCCACCACGGGGTATTCGAATACTTCCAGGGTTTAAATATAACCGGTCTCCTACTTGTTCAACTCCTGGTATGTGGGAGTGGCCAAAGCAAATAACATTGGCTCCTAACTCTTCAGCCCGGTATGAAAGGGGCATTAGTGTAGTTTTTACTTGATATAAATGACCGTGTGTAACGAAAATATTGAAATGATCTACACTTATATTTATGTCTTCAGGATATGCTGTATCAAAATCACAGTTTCCCCGTACTTTATGAAATTGGTCCATTTCCTTAGCATGATATTCTAGTTCAGAGTCACCACAATGAATAAAGGCTTTAGCATCTGGATGATGTTCCTTAATTTGTTGTAACTCAGTTGTTAAGCCATGATTATCACTTACTACTATAACATAAGGCATCCCAATCACTCCAACTCCGTCTTTAACTTCGTTAACATTTTTTCAATTGCATCTCCACGGTGGCTAATGCTATGTTTTTCACTCGGTGCAAATTGGGCTAATGTTCGATTATAACCATTCGGGATGAAAATCGGGTCATATCCGAATCCACCCGTTCCTTGGGGATAGGATGCAATATACCCTTCACAAGTTCCACGGGCAAAAATCGTCTCTTCCTCGGGTCGAGCGAAAGCTAAAACACAGACAAAGCGAGCTGTTCTGTTTTTGTGCTCCACTCCTTCTAATTCTTGTAGCACCTTTTCTAAGTTTTTTTGATCATTTTTCTCAAGGCCGGCATACCGAGCTGAATAAACACCTGGCCTTTTTTGTAGAGCATCAACTTCTAAGCCCGAGTCGTCAGCCATTACAGGCATTTGCAGGCGGTTTGCAAATGTTTCCGCCTTTAAGGCTGCATTCGCCTCAAATGTTTCCCCTGTTTCCTCTACGTCAGGTACGTCGCCCTCTAAATCAAGTAAAGTTATAACCTGATACCCAATACTACCGAATATTTCTTTAAATTCTTTTGCTTTCCCCTCGTTCTTCGTAGCTAAAAGAATCTTCTTCATCTTATTCGTTCTCCCCATCTTCATTCTCATTGTGACGGTCAATGCTTTGATTCCAACGACCAATTGCCTGTTTCTGAATTTCAAATAAATCAGTTATCCCTTTTTCAGCTAGCTGTAACATTTCCGTTAACTGTTTTGTAGAGAAAGTAGCTTCTTCACCTGTTCCCTGAAGTTCTACAAATTCACCAGAACCGGTCATCACCACATTCATATCTACTTGAGCACTTGAGTCTTCGATATAATTTAAATCTAATATTGTCTGACCATCGGACAATACCCCTACAGAAGTAGCTGCTAAATAATTTCGGATTGGAAATACATCAATCTTTTCATCCTCCATTAACTTTCCAAACGCTAAAACGACCGCTACGAAAGCACCCGTAATGGAGGCTGTTCTCGTACCGCCGTCGGCTTGAATGACGTCACAGTCTACCCATACCGTTCTTTCCCCTATCTTTTCTAAATCTACAACAGCACGCAAAGCCCGTCCAACTAACCTTTGGATTTCCATTGTTCGTCCGGAGACTTTCCCCTTAGATGATTCTCGAATGTTTCGCTGTTCTGTTGCTCTTGGCAACATAGCATATTCTGCTGTAATCCACCCTTTTCCCTCACCACGCATAAAAGGAGGAACTCTGTCTTCAATACTTGCATTACAAATGACTTTTGTATCGCCCACTTGGATTAACACAGAACCTTCCGGATGTTTCGTAAAATTTGTTTCAATATGTACTGGTCTTAATTCATTTCCTTTTCTTCCATCTGCTCGCACGTTTATATCCTCCTATCATATGTCCACATATATATATCATAGTTTACCTTGTTCACGATAATATTTATCTTCTCTCCACTATAAAGTATAATCAAAAAAAAGAAACATAACAAAAAAGAGGCTGAAATGTTTCAACCTCTAGTCCTTTTATTATTATAAACATCTTTCTTATTAAATACTATCCGTTTTTGTAACTTCTTCTCTTGTGACAGGTTCGGAAACTGGCTCTCCACTTTCTGTATAAACTTCCTCATAATTATTTACCCGAATATTTACAGATTCAACCCCCGGCTGTTCTGTTAATGTTAATACAAGAGAACTCATAACCTCGTCAGAAATCGTTTGTTCTTCAATATCATGTAAAATTTCTTCGTTAAATGTCACTGTGAGAACACCATCTTCATATAGCGGCTGATCAAATAACGCAACTTCTTCAGGGAATACATGTAATAAACCAGCCAATTCATAACTTGGCCCTTCTAGTAAAGCTTCAAGTGCAACTTCAATTGTATCTTTACCTTTTGTTTGTAAAGGCATTGTCACTGGCACATAATAAAATTGCTCTTCATTTTCAGATGGGTAATATACTGTGACTGCCTCGCTGCTTGTAAAGTCATAACTGTCACCGACATGGATGTTAATACCATTTGCCCTCGTATATCCTTGTGAAATCGGTGTTCCGTTAACAGGCATCACGTCCAAGTCTTGACCTTCGATTCTCAGCTTTACTCTTTCTATACTGTCAAACTGAGTTAACGTGAATGTCATGGCCTCGATAATTTTTCGTTCCTCTTCTGGTTGATAGTTTGTAAATTCTTCAGATACATCAACAATCAACGTTCCATCTTCTTCTAAATTTAACCCGTTTATTTCTGTCCCAGCAGGTAAAACTGCTTGGAATCCGTTAGGCAAAATATTTGTTACAGGTCCATCCTTTACTAAATGGTTTAACACTTGCTTCGCTACTTCATTTGTTTCTGATTTCGGTATAGGTAAAGATTGAGGAACAACCATACCATTTTCATCTAACAAATAAAGTTGACGCATTTCAGATTCAACCTCTTGAGAATCTGATACAACATTCTCTCCATTTAACTCACCCAAATTCTCTTCCAATTCATTCAAATCACTAACGGCTTCAATATCTTGCGGTGTATCCATTTCTTCTAGTGATTGATCCCCTTTTGAAAAACAGCCGGTCAATAGTAGTAAACTTGATAGTAAAGCTATAGGCACCCATAAGTTCTGCTTTCTCATGCCATTCCCTCCTATGATGGTTTGTACTACTATTTATACGAGCTATCCGAAAAAATAGACCAAAAAAATAAAGAGCTCTATAATTTTCTGAGCTCTTATAACGTAATATTTTCTACTGTGCGTATTGGGTAGCCGAACCAAGCATTCGCAATTTGTTGAAATACTACCATATCTCCTGTAGTAAAAAAGCGATGCTCAGGTCGTCGTGTAACGTCAAACAGAAGACCATAATGATAAAGCATTGTACTAACTTCCCTTGCTGTTTCATCTCCGGAAGCTATGACCGTCACATTATCTCCTAGTACTTGCTGAATGACAGGTTTAATTAATGGATAGTGCGTGCAGCCAAGGATTAACGTATCAATGGTCTTACTCAACGGAATAAGAGATTCTCTGACGATGTTTTCCGCCACTTCCCCTTGTAATATCCCGCTTTCCACCATTGGAACGAAAGAAGGGCATGCAAGGCTGTCAACTTGGATAGAGCTGTTGATTTGGTGCAGCGCATCCACATAGGCGCCACTTTCAATCGTTCCTGTCGTTCCAATCACTCCAATATTTAAATTGTTCGTTGCTTTAATCGCGGCCCGTGCTCCTGGTTGAATAACCCCTAAAACAGGAACTTGCAACTCTTCCTTTAATTCATCTAACACAAAAGCAGTAGCTGTATTACAAGCAATGACGAGCATTTTTATATCGTGTTGGAGTAAATACTCAACCATTTCTTTCGTAAAACGAACGACTTCACTACGGGGTCTAGGTCCATAAGGGCAGCGAATAGTATCTCCTAAATACAATATTTCTTCATTCGGCAATTGTCGTATCAATTCTCGTACTACTGTTAAACCGCCGACACCTGAGTCAATGACACCTATTGGTTTATCCACAATTACTCGCCTTTCTTTTCTGTTTTCGTCATGCTGATTTGTTGATAGTGATCCATCTCGTCATATAGTTTATTAAGCATAGACTGCAACATTGTAATTTCGTCTTTTGAAAACTGATAAAGTACTTCCTCTAAATATTGTTGCCGCTTTACGATTACCTCATCAATGATTGTTTTTCCTTTATCTAGTAAATGAATACGTACAACTCGTCGATCTTCTGGGTCCCTAACCCTTTTTACAAGTTCATTTTTTTCCATACGATCAATTAGATCGGTTGTGGTACTAAAAGCTAAATATAATTTCTTCGAGAGGTCACCGATGGTTAAATCACCTTCTTCTAGTAACCATTGTAATGCAATAAATTGGGGAGGTGTGATAGGGTATTGGTTTAAAATTTCCCGCCCCTTTTGCTTTAAAATATGCGAAATATATCGTAACTGCTTTTCAAGGTCAGCAATGGTTGTTGTGTTCAGTGTTTTTTGCACCGGTGAATACCCTCCTAATAATATAGTTTCTTATATTCTCAACGTTTTCAGTCAAAAATTCAAGTAAAGTTTGTATAATTTATCAAATACTCATGAAAACTTGTCCACTATGTCATATAATAAGAGGCTGTACCCTGAAATGTAACGGGTCAGCCTCTTCCTTTAAAGCTTCAACTCCCCCATCCGCAGGAGTTCAACAACTGCTTGTGAACGCCCCTTTACCCCTAGTTTTTGCATAGCGTTGGAAATATGATTGCGCACTGTTTTCTCGGAAATGTACAATTCTTCTGCAATCTCTTTTGTTGTTCTGTCTTGAACAAGCAGTTCAAAAACTTCTTTTTCCCTTTTAGTGAGTAGCTGCTTCGGTTTGTAATCTTTATCTTCCAATAGGTAACCCCTCCTTGCTGTTTCCTGAGTTGCAAGGATTCAGGGGATTTATTTAGTCATTTTATTTTATGTTTCATTTCGATTGACCGTTCCCCAAAACCACTGAGTTAGGAGAAAATCTTGTATCTGTATAGTTTTCTCGATTGGAAAGTCCTGAATTTTCCTTGCATTTTGATGTTGCAAGATCATCGGGAAGCATTTAGTCATATTATTGTATGTGACCATTGTAAAATGGTTCCTTATCAACCTTGTAGTAATTTCCGCTGCTTCTCTGTAAAGGAGGTTGCTCTTCCTGTTTCTTTGTTAATTTGTACAATTCGACCTCTTCCAGTTAATGTCGGTTCGTTCTCACCATTCACACATAAATAATGCAAATCAATCGAAGAGTTACCTAAATGCTGTACCTTAACATACAATTTAAATGTTTCACCAAAGTGCATCTGCCTCAAATAGTCACACTGCAAATCGGCTACAACAGGTACAGTTGAAGGACTGTTCGTTAAATTTTGAAACAAGCCTACTTCCTGAAAAAATGCGATTCGCGCTTCCTCAAAATAAATGAAAGGGGATACATTATTTACATGACCGAACATATCTGTTTCAGAGAAACGTATGTTAATTGGAATATAAAAAGAAAAGCCTTGTTCCCATTTTTCAAAATTTTCTATATAGTTTATTTGACTCACAATAGACCCACTCCTTTATAAAAAGAGCCTCTTCACATCGAAGAGGCTCTTGTACTGATCCTTAGTTGTTATAATCACTACCAAAGAAGTTTTTAAACGATTGCAATGTTGCTTCACGGTTTAACGCTGCGATAGAAGTTGTCAATGGAATTCCTTTCGGACATGACTGTACGCAGTTTTGGGAGTTACCACAGTTTGCTAGTCCCCCATCTCCCATAATCGTTTCCATGCGCTCAGCTTTATGAAATTCTCCTGTTGGATGAGAATTAAACAAGCGTACTTGTGATAATGGTGCTGGTCCAATGAAGTTAGAGCTACTATTAACGTTTGGACAAGCTTCTAAACAAACACCACAAGTCATACATTTCGACAATTCGTATGCCCATTGACGTTTACTTTCCGCCATACGTGGACCTGGTCCAAGGTCATATGTTCCATCAATTGGAATCCATGCCTTTACCTTTTTCAAGGAGTCAAACATACGGCTACGATCTACCGTTAAATCACGTACAACTGGGAAGGTATTCATTGGCTCAAGTTTAATTGGCTGTTCCAACTGGTCAATGAGAGCCGTACAAGCCTGGCGTGGTTTTCCGTTAATGACCATTGAACATGCACCACATACTTCTTCTAAACAACCCATTTCCCAAAATACTGGTGTTGTTTCTTTTCCTTCTGTGTTTTGAGGATTACGGCGAATCTCCATCAATGCAGAAATTACGTTCATATTTTTCCGATAAGGAACGGTAAATTCTTCCTGATACGGTTGATCTTCGGGGCTATCTTGACGAGTAATGATAAACTTTACTGTTTTTTGTTCACTCATGATTATTTACCCCCTTTTTTCTTTGTATAGTCACGCTTACGAGGTTTAATTAGGGATACATCTACATCCTCGTAACTAAACTTTGGACTATTGCTTTCTTGGTCTAATTTCGCCATTGTTGTTTTTAACCACTCTTCATCGTTTCGGTCAGGGAATTCTGGCTTATAATGTGCTCCGCGGCTCTCATTACGGTTATAAGCACCAATCGTAATCACCCGTGCAAGGTGAAGCATGTTATAAAGCTGTCGTGTGAACATAGCACCTTGGTTACTCCAACGAGCAGTATCGTTTAAGTTAATATTTTCCCAACGCTCTATCAACTCTTGAATTTTCTCGTCAGTTTTTAGTAGTTTATTGTTTTCACGCACAACTGTTACATTATCAGTCATCCATTCCCCTAACTCTTTATGAAGTTGAAACGCGTTTTCATCGCCATCCATCTTCATAATTTTATCGAATGCTTCCTGCTCACGTTTTAGCTCTGATTTGAATAGTTCAGGTGAAACATCATCCACTGTCGTTTCAAGTCCTTCGATATACTTTACAGCGTTTGGACCTGCAACCATTCCTCCATAAATGGAAGAAAGCAAAGAGTTCGCACCAAGGCGGTTTGCACCGTGCTGAGAATAATCACATTCACCAGCAGCAAATACACCTGGAATATTTGTCATTTGATCATAATCAACCCATAGTCCACCCATTGAGTAGTGAACTGCAGGGAAAATTTTCATTGGTACTTTACGAGGATCATCCCCCATAAATTTCTCATAAATTTCAATAATTCCACCTAATTTAACGTCTAGTTCTTTCGGGTCTTTATGAGAAAGATCCAGGTATACCATGTTCTCGCCATTGATACCTAATTTTTGATTGACACATACATCAAAAATTTCACGAGTCGCAATATCACGGGGAACAAGGTTTCCATAGGCAGGATATTTTTCCTCTAGGAAGTACCACGGTTTCCCATCTTTATAAGTCCATACACGTCCACCTTCTCCACGAGCTGATTCACTCATAAGTCGAAGTTTATCATCTCCGGGGATAGCTGTTGGGTGAATTTGTATAAACTCACCGTTCGCATAATATGCACCTTGTTGATATAAAGCTGAAGCTGCTGAACCGGTATTAATAACCGAGTTCGTTGATTTACCGAATATAATTCCAGGACCACCTGTTGCTACAATGACAGCATCTGCTTTAAAGACTTTAATTTCATGTGTATGAAGGTTTTGGGCAGTTACACCACGACTAACACCCTCATCATCAAGAACGGCTGATAAGAATTCCCAACCTTCATATTTCGTAACAAGTCCATTTACTTCATGACGACGCACTTGTTCATCTAAAGCATAGAGAAGTTGCTGACCTGTTGTAGCTCCTGCATAGGCCGTGCGGTGGTGTTGGGTACCCCCGAATCGACGGAAATCAAGTAATCCTTCAGGTGTACGGTTAAACATTACGCCCATACGGTCTAACATATGGATAATTCCAGGGGCTGCTTCACACATCGCCTTCACTGGAGGTTGATTCGCTAAAAAGTCTCCACCATAGACCGTATCATCAAAGTGTTCCCAAGGTGAATCACCTTCACCTTTTGTATTAACGGCACCGTTAATTCCACCTTGAGCACATACAGAGTGGGAGCGTTTAACAGGTACAAGGGATAACAGGTCTACGTGCACACCTGCTTCTGCTGCTTTAATAGTTGCCATCAAACCGGCTAAACCACCGCCTACGACAACGATATTACGATTACTCATTAGGTTTCACTCCCTTTGAAATCTACTAAATTGATAATCATTAAGATTCAATCTTATAAAAATGCAACTAAAGTCGCTATACTTACATAGGATAGAGCTAAGAAAATAATCATCGTAATATATGTAACTACCACTTGTGAACGTGGAGTTACCGTCAATCCCCAACTTACACAAAATGACCATAGGCCGTTAGCGAAATGGAATACTGTAGAAATAACACCTACTACATAAAACCAAAACATAAACGGATTTTCTAGTATTCCTTGCATGAGACTGAAATTAACTTCTGTTCCATGAATCGCTGTAGCGAAGCGTGTTTCCCACACATGCCACACGATAAAAATTAATGTAATAATTCCTGTGATGCGTTGTAAATAAAACATCCAATTTCTGAAAAAGCCGTATCTCATGACATTGTTCTTAGCAGTAAATACGATATACACTCCATAGATTGCATGGAATAATATCGGAAGGAAAATGACGAATGTTTCTAATAAGTAGCGGAAAGGCAAGTTTTCCATGAAGTGTGCTGCCTTGTTAAAAGCTTCTGCACCGTCTCTAGCAAATTGGTTAACAAGTAAATGTTGAAGCAAAAAAATTCCTACAGGAATAACTCCTAATAATGAATGAAGCCTACGATAAAAAAACTCGCGATTTTCTGCCATTGTTTACCCCCCTCTGTTTGGTCAACGCGATAATTGGTCACACCCCTAGTAAAGCGCTTTAATTTCCGGATAACCGAAAAAAATTGTGACTTTCCCTTCTCGCAAACTGCTAATATAGTAACTGTGTATGACAAGTAATATTGTACTTCTAACCGGAAATACCGTCAAGAAAACTAACGTATAAAAATTCGCAATCTTCAAGTAGCTTCGTTTCAAATATTGGAAAAAGAACGATTAATTTTGAAATGCGTATTGCAATCTCTCTTTTTCAACAAGATAATAAAGGGAGGAAAGGAATGACATGATAAATGGGTGAAAAATATTCAATCTTAAACGTATCAGAAGCGACGCATTCGTCTATGCCGGTGTACGGTTTTGAACTATTACGATTCGTATCTTTACCTGATTTTTTAGGGGAAGATGCTCCTTTTATGCTATATTATATGGGAAAAAGCTTAGCTCGAAAGATGCCAGTAAATAACATCGAGCAATTGTGCTCCTTTTTCCAAAAAGCGGGATTTGGAGAATTAACGTTCGTAAAACAGAAAAAATATGAATTTATGTTTACATTAACCGGAGATCTTGTATTAGAACGCTTTTCTTATAAAGAAGAAGTACATTACCAATTTGAAGCGGGATTTATTGCGCAACAATTATCTCATATTCATAATGAAGAAGTGGAATGTACAGAAGAGAAAAATCGTCGTAAAAAAATGGTGACTTTTCATGCAGGAATCGTGAAATAACTTACATAAAAAGGAGAACGATTTAATCGTCCTCCTTTTTTTCATTTAAAGCTGTTAATACTTGTTCAGCAACAGGTTCCGGAATTCCAAGCTTTTTTAAATCGGCAACCGATGTCACTTTTATTTCTTCAATAGAGCGAAAATGCCTTAAAAGAGTCCGTTTTCGTTTTTCTCCTACCCCTTTAATATCATCTAAGCTGGAACGGAACGTACTCTTTCCTCTCAACTGACGGTGAAATGTAAGTGCGAAACGGTGAACTTCATCCTGAATGCGTTGGATTAAATAAAATTCAGGTGCCTTACGATCGAAATGGACAACTTGCGGGGGATCACCGTACAATAACTCACTCGTTCTATGTTTTTCATCCTTTGCTAATCCACAAAGAGGTATATCAAGATTTAGCTCGTTTTCCAATACATCCATAGCGGCGCTCATTTGCCCCTTGCCACCATCAACCATAATTAAATCAGGTAAAGGTAAATGTTCCTTTAAAACCCTGGTATATCGCCTTCTTATGACCTCCCTCATTGTTTCGTAATCATCGGGACCTTGTACACTTTTCACTTTATATTTACGATATCCTTTTTTATATGGTTTCCCATCAACAAATGTGACCATGGCAGAAACTGGGTCTGTTCCTTGAATGTTAGAGTTATCGAAGGCTTCGATGCGGTGAGGTGTTTCAATGTTTAACACTTCTCCCAGCTTTTCCATTGCCTTGATCGTACGTTCTTCATCTTGTTCTATAATCGAAAATTTTTCTTTTAGAGCTATATAAGCGTTTTGCATTGCGAGCTCGACAAGTTCCTTTTTTCGACCACGCATTGGGATTTTCACGTCAACCTCTAGTAATTCTTTTAATATATTTGTATCTGTTTTTAACGGTACGAATATTTCCTTCGGTTTAGGGTGATTTTGATGTAAATAAAACCTCCCAATGTAGGTCAGAAACGTTTCTTCCGGGTCATCGAAGATCGGAAAAATTGAGACGTCCCGTTCGATTAATTTTCCTTGACGTATAAAAAAGACTTGTACACACATCCACCCTTTATCATACGCATAACCAAAAATGTCCCGATCTGTCTTTTCATTCAATGTCATTTTTTGCTGTTCCATAACTGCTTCAATATGTTGGATGAGATCTCGGTATTCCTTCGCTCGTTCAAAGTCTAATTTTTCGGATGCATCTCCCATTTTTCGTTTTAAGTCATTTTTAATCTCCTTATGACCACCACTAAGGAACTTCGTTATATTCTGGACAATCTCCCGGTTCGTGTCATCTGTAACCGTATATTCACATGGCCCTAAACATTGATGAATATGATAATATAAACAAACTCGGTCTGGTAATGTACTACATTTTCGTAAAGGATAGAGTCTATCTAGTAACTTTTTCGTTTCACGTGCCGCGTACACATTTGGATAAGGTCCAAAATATTTTCCTTTATCCTTTTTCACTTCACGTACAACGAGCAGGCGAGGTTGGTTTTCATTCGTAATTTTAATATAAGGGTAACTTTTATCATCTTTTAAAAGGACGTTATATTTTGGGTCATACTTTTTAATTAAATTCATTTCCAATATAAGGGCTTCAATTTCAGATGAAGTAACAATATACTCAAAATGATTTATTTCCCGAACAAGCCGCTGGGTTTTCGCGTCATGTGCTCCTGTAAAGTATGAACGGACGCGGTTTTTTAACACTTTCGACTTCCCTACGTAAATGACCTCATCATGTTTGTTTTTCATTAAGTAGCAACCCGGTTTGTCGGGAAGAACAGCCAATTTATCTTGTATGTGTTTATTCATTGTTTATCAGCTCCCCCAACGCTTTTACCTTGCAAAAGAAAGAACAGCCTTTTATTAGGCTGCTCCAACTCCGATTATGCGTGTTTCTCAATAAGTTGTGCTAATGCTTCTTTCGGCTGAAAGCCAACAATTTGCTCCACTACTTCACCATTTTTAAACAACAGCAATGTTGGTATACTCATCACACCGTATTTTTGAGATGTTTCTTGATTCTCATCTACATCTAATTTCACAATTTTCACTTTATCATTCAATTCTTGATCTAATTCTTCAAGAACTGGCGCAATCATTTTACAAGGACCGCACCATGGTGCCCAGAAGTCAACTAAAACAAGACCATCAGATGTTTCTTGTGAGAAGTTTTGGTCAGTACCAGTTACAATCGCCATCCTCTCATCCTCCTAACCAAACAGTATTATTATGTATTTTAGTATATCATCTTACATTTTGAGTGGCTAATGGTTTGATTTTAGTATTCCTCGGTATATCCACAGTCATTCAGAAAAAGCATAGCAATCAAAGTTGCTATGCTTTTTTTTATGAATTAACCTTTAATTTTTTAATTTCTTCTGTTAATTTTGGCACGATTTCGAACAAGTCCCCAACAATCCCGTAATCAGCTACATTAAAAATATTGGCTTCAGGGTCTTTATTAATCGCTACAATGACTTTCGAGTTCGACATTCCGGCTAAATGTTGAATCGCTCCAGATATCCCACAGGCGATATACAAATCAGGGGTTACAACTTTTCCAGTTTGACCAATTTGCAAACTGTAATCACAATAGTCGGCATCACATGCCCCCCTTGATGCACCTACTGCGCCCCCTAGAGCTTGGGCTAATTCTTCAAGGGGTTGAAACCCATCTGCACTCTTCACACCCCGTCCGCCAGCAACAATGACTTTCGCTTCGGATAAATCAACACCATCTGTAGATTTCTTTATTACATCTTTAATGACTGTACGTAAATCTTTAATATCTACTTCTACACCTTCTATAGCCCCTTTTCTCGTTAAATCACGATCTAGTGCTTGAATATTGTTTGGACGTACTGTCGCAAACATTAATCCGCCAGTAACAATTTTCTTTTCAAATGCTTTCCCCGAATAAATAGGGCGGGTAAATACGACGTTTTCACCAACTACCTCAATGTTCGTTACATCTGAGATAAGTCCACTTTCAAGTTTGCTGGCAAGTTTCGGTGTCAGATCTTTACCTGCTGCAGTATGTCCCATTACAATTCCTTCTGGCTTTTCAGCTTCAATTAGAGTCATTGCTCCTTGGGCAAATGCTTCAGAATTATATGTGCCCAATGTATCGTCTTGCGCATAGACAACACGGTCTGCTCCGTAATAAATGAGTTCCTGTGCAAGAGTTTCTACCCCTTCATTACCAAGTAGCGCACCAACAATTTCCCCATCTTGTTCCATTTGTTTCGCAGCAGCTATTGCTTCAAAGGAGACGTTCCGAAGTTCACCGTCACGAATTTCACCAAACACGAGTAACTTTTTTCCCATAAATACTCCCCTCTCCCTTATCCAGTCGTATTAAATAACCTTTGCTTCGTTTCGGAGCAAAGAAACTAACTCCATTACTTGATCATCGATTTCACCTTCAAGCACCTGACCAGCCTCTTTTTCCGGTGGCAGAAAAACATCTATCGACTTCGTTTTAGCCTCGACATCCTCTTCATCTAAATCTAAATCATCTAATTCCAATTCCTCCAAAGGCTTTTTCTTCGCTTTCATAATTCCCGGTAATGATGGATATCGTGGGTCATTTAGCCCTTGTTGGCATGTGACTAATAAAGGCAGTGTCGATTCGACCTTCTCCACATCTCCTTCTACATCACGGTCGATAAGGATAATATCTTCATTTACTTCCAAACTTGTTATTGTTGTAACATATGGAATGTTCAATAACTCAGCTAAACGAGGACCTACTTGACCACTAGCCTCATCGATCGCAACATTTCCGGCTAAAATTACATCATAGTCCTTATCCTCAAAGAAGGCTTCTAAGATTTTAGCGGTTGTATATTGATCACCATCTTCTAAATCATCCTCCGTATTAATAAGAACCGCCTTATCTGCTCCCATTGCGAGTGCTGTACGCAGTTGCTTTTCACTCTCCTCATCCCCAACGGTTACAACGGTTACTTCCCCACCATGCTCTTCTTTTAACTGGATTGCTTCTTCAACTGCATATTCATCGTATGGATTAATAATATATTCAGCACCATCATCCTCAATCTTTCCATCACGAATGACGATTTTCTCCTCTGTATCGAACGTTTTTTTCAGCAAAACATATATATTCATCAAGATTTCCCCCTCTATTATTCTTTAAAATTCGGTTTTCGTTTTTCGATGAATGCTTGAATTCCTTCCCGGGCATCTTCCGTACCGAAAACGCTTCCAAATTTCTCCGCCTCTTGTTGTATTCCTTCTTGAAATTGAGAGACTTTTGCATAAGGGACTAGCTCCATCACAGCACGAATAGAAGGACCACTTTTATTGCTGATTTTCCTTGCGAGATTGATAGCTTTCTCAACAACTTCATCTTCCTCAACTGCATGATTAGCTAATCCTAATGATGCTGCTTCTTCACCTGTTATCGCTTCGCCACTTAATATCATCTCATATGCTTTCGGAAGTCCGACATATTGCGGTAGACGTTGTGTGCCGGCGAACCCCGGAATAATTCCTAATGTTAGTTCAGGTAATCCTAATTTTGCGTTTTTGGCTACAATTCTCATATGACATGCCATTGCTAGCTCGAGTCCACCCCCGAGTGCCGCTCCGTGAATAGCTGCAATTATAGGGATATGAAAATGCTCCATTTCATCAAATAGCGTTTGGCCTTTTCTAGCTAGTGCTTCGTGTTCACCTTTCTTTTGCAAGGACGTAAATTCTTTTATGTCGGCACCTGCAGAAAAAAATCTCCCTTCTCCATAGATAACTACCGCTTTAATGTCAGGTTGTTCAGTAACTTGGCGCAATATATCTTGTAGTTCTGTTAATAAACTTGAAGAAAGTGCATTTGCTGGCGGACTGTTTATGATAACTTTAGCTATGTTACCATCTCGTTGAAATGAAAGCTTTTCCATGCAAATATTCCCCTTTCTACTCCCTTTTGTTGAAAATTCCATTTATGATGAAATAATGAACATCCTCAGCTTGTGCTACAAGATCATATTTTTGATCCTTCATGACCCAATTCGTTACAACTTCATCGATCATACCGAAAATCATTTGGCGAACGAGCTTTGGGTTGATGCGAGAGTGAAACACACCTGTTCGAATTCCTTCGTGTAAAATATCATCCATAACAGCCAAATATCTTTTTAACACTTCGTTTATTTTTAATCGAAGTTCTTTATTGGATTGTCGTAGTTCAAGCTGTGTCACAATCGCTAACTTGTGGTCTTCTGATAGTTGTTGAAGGTGCATCCGAATCATACCGTAAAGCTTATCCTCTACTTTCTCCTTATGTTGGATATCTTCCTCAATTTTCTCAATAAATTGCCCCATCTTTTCTTGAAATAAGGATACTAAAATATCTTCTTTATTTTTAAAGTAGAGGTAAATGGTACCATCTGCTACACCAGCTCGTTTTGCAATCTTTGAAACTTGTGATGAATGATACCCATTTTCCGCTATCACCTCAACAGCTGCATCTATAATTTGCTTATATTTCGGTTTATCTTTTTTCATTTTGTCTGTCTCCTCGTATGTATGGAATGAATGAACAGTCATTCATCTATATTGTATATCAAGTTGCTTAATGCGTCAATGTAGCACTTCTATATAGCCTGTCCCCCTTTCGGGCAAAAAAAATATAGATTGACTAAACCGGTCGCTCTGTTTTTCTTTTCTCCTTTTCCTCTTCAATTAACTTTCGACGCAAAATTTTTCCGACCGCAGTTTTGGGCAGCTCGTCACGAAATTCATATACTTTTGGCACTTTGTAAGCAGCGAGATGTTTCCGACAAAATGCATCTAAATCTTCTTCTGTCAAATTGGTATTTTCCTTTAACACGACAAAAGCTTTTACCGTTTCACCACGATACGGATCCGGGATACCAGCAACAACCGCCTCTTGAATGGCTTCATGTTCATACAACACCTCTTCAACTTCTCGAGGATAAACATTGTAACCACCGGCAATGATCATATCTTTCTTGCGGTCTACTACGTAGAAATACCCGTTTTCATCCATATAGCCTAAGTCCCCCGTTAGTAACCAACCATTTTTTAAAGTCCGTTCTGTTTCCTCTGGACGATTCCAATAACCTTTCATCACTTGGGGCCCTTTCACAATAATTTCTCCGACTTCTCCAACTTCTGCTTCCTCGAGTTCTTCATTTTTAACAATTTTACAGTCTGTATCAGGCCACGGTATTCCTACACTGCCATTCACTCGTTTATCCCAAACTAAGTTTGCGTGCGTAACCGGAGATGTTTCGGTTAAACCATACCCCTCAACTAAACGCCCTTTCGTTTTATCTTCAAATTGTTCTTGTACTTCAACTGGTAACGGGGCAGAACCACTTAAGCAAGCTTCAATAGAAGAAATGTCGTATTCCTGTAAATCGGGATGGTTTAATAAAGCGACGTATATAGTAGGTGCCCCTGGAAATATAGTCGGCTTTTGCTTATCAATGGCTTTTAATAAGTCTTCAACTTCAAACTTCGGGATTAAGATCATTTTACTCGCCATCATGATGGCGAAATTCATCACTGTTGTCATGCCGTACACGTGAAAGAAGGGTAAAACACCTAAAATTCGTTCATTCCCATATTGACCTTTATAAAGCCAAACTTTACACATTTGAGTATTCGCAACTAAATTGTAATGGGTTAGCATAACTCCTTTCGGAAAGCCCGTAGTTCCTCCGGTGTATTGTAATAAAGCTAAATCTTGCTCGGCGTCAATTGTGACTTCCGAAACCTCTCCAGACCCTTCCTTTATCACATCTGGCCATAAATGGGTATTTCCATTATGCTCTGCTTTCTCTGTAATGTTATGTTGACGCTTTTGTATGACTGGATAGATGATATTCTTCGGAAATGGTAAATAATCTTTCACACTAGCAACGATGATGTTCTCCAGGTTAGTAGATGATTGCACATGTTTCGCTTTGGGATATAACAGGTCGAGGCATATTAAAGTGTTGGCACCTGAGTCGTTCAATTGATATTCCAGCTCACGTTCTGTATAAAGCGGATTCGTCTGGACGACGACTCCCCCTGCTAATAGAACACCATAGTAAGCAATAACGGCTTGAGGAATATTAGGAAGCATAATCGCTACCCGATCACCTTTTGATAAACCTAATGCTTGTAAATAGGAAGCCAATTTTTGAGATTGCTCAGCCACTTGACTATAAGTAAGTTCCTTACCCATAAAATAAAGCGCTTTCTTTTCGGGGTGTTTTTGTGCAGTTTCGAGTAGAAAATCGTGAAGGGGTTTCTTTTCATATGCAATAGTAGTGGGGATTGCCTCTGGATAATGATCGTGCCAAACTTTACGTTCAATTGCCATTCCATTACCTCCCTTGTCTTTATTATAATCATATATACACAATATTGAAAATATTATATATATTTATTGAATCAAAAAAATAAATGCCTTGTATATAAACAAGGCATTTTCCATCATATCGAAACGTATACAACTCCTATTATGAGAAACACAACTGCTACGACCATTAAAATTTTAGCTAACGTTTCCACCTTACGTCCCCCTTACAGACATCAAAACAAACTATTTCAATTCAAATACTGTTACACCTGAGCCACCTTCACCAATATCACCCATGCGCTGTGCTTTTATAGAGGGATGTCGTTCCCCAAATTTTTGTACTCCTTTTCGGAGAGCTCCTGTTCCCTTCCCGTGAATAATAGACACTTGATGGTAACCAGCTAATAAAGCATCGTCTATATACTTCTCTAATTGATGTAATGCTTCTTCGTATCGTTCCCCGCGTAAATCTAGTTCTGTTTTTACGTGATACGTATTTCCTTTTACAGTTGCTAATGGTTTTTCTTTTATAGGTTCAGGACGTTTCAAAAATTGAATGTTTTTTCGCTTTGCTTTTACTTTCATAATACCAAGTTGAACAAGGTACTCATCATTACCTGTCTTTTCGACAACATGACCTTGCTGGTTTAATGTGATGACTTTAATTTCATCACCTGGCTTAAGTTCTTTGTTGTCAGCATTTTTGTTTGAAGGCACACTCTTTCCCTTTTTATCAGCAACTTTCTCACTGGCACTCTTCAATTTTTGTTTTGCTTCTATTAAATGATGCTCTTTAACTTCTGCTTGGTTTTTCATCGAACGTAAATCGGCAATGATATGCTCTGCTTCTTCCTTTGCTTTATCAACAGCTTTTTTCGCTTGTTGTTCTGCTTTCTCATATAAACGTTCTTTTTCCTTCTCAAACTGGTTCCACTTTTGTTCGAGCTCTTGCTTGTAACGTTCTGCATCAGCTAACGTCTGTTTTGCTTCTTCATAATCCTCTTCTGCTTTCCGTTTCGATGACTCAAGAGATGCAATCATATTTTCCACATTACGTGAGTCATGCCCTGTTAGAGATTTTGCCCGATCAATTATGTTAGAACCCAGGCCTAAGCGTCTTGAAATTTCAAAGGCATTACTACGGCCAGGAACACCAATCAATAATCGATAAGTAGGACGTAACGTTTTGACATCAAATTCTACGGAGGCATTAACCACTTCGTCCCGATTGTAACCATATGCTTTAAGTTCTGGATAGTGGGTTGTAGCAATTACCCGTGCCTGCCTTCCAATCACTTCATCTAATATTGCCATTGCAAGAGCAGCTCCTTCTTGTGGATCTGTTCCCGCTCCTAACTCATCAAACAAAACGAGGGTCTTATCATTTACCTTTTGTAAAATGTCAACAATGTTGGTCATATGGGATGAGAAAGTACTTAAGCTTTGTTCAATCGATTGTTCATCACCTATATCAGCAAATACGTGTTCAAATACTGTTAATTCACACCCATCTTGAGCAGGTACTTGCAAACCTGCTTGGGCCATTAGCGTACATAAACCCACTAATTTGAGGGTGACGGTTTTCCCCCCAGTATTTGGGCCTGTAATTACGATCGTCGTATAATCTTCTCCGATTTCTACATCGTTCGCGACTACTTCCTCTTCCACAATAAGAGGGTGCCTTGCTTCACGCATTTTTATAATCCCTTTATCGTTCATATTCGGCTTCGATGCCTTCATTTGTTTACCTAATTTCGCCTTTGCCACGATAAAATCTACGTGAGCAAGGATTTGAACGTTTTCCAACAGATAATGTTCATCTTCTGCTATCATCGCAGACAGCTCATGCAATATCCTTTCAATTTCTTGTTGCTCCTCTACTCTTGCCGTTTGTAATTTATTGTTTAACTCCACGATAGATTGGGGTTCTACAAATAACGTTGCACCTGATGATGATTGGTCGTGTACAATCCCACCAAACACCCCTCGATACTCCTGTTTAACAGGTAGAACAAAACGGTCATTTCGAATTGTAATAATGGCATCAGACAACATTTTGCTTTTGTTTTTCGTATATTGCTCTAATCGATCCCTTATACTGCTCTCTAATGTACGTATCTTACTTCTAGCAGTACGAAGTTTTGTTGAAGCTCCATCCATAACATGACCGTAATCATCAATACAGCCTCTAATGTTACGTTCTAATTCATTTAATGTAGCAATACCTTCCATTAACTGATCTAAATTCGGTATCTCTACCTCTTCCAATTCTTCGATAAATTGTTTTATATTCTTACCTGCTCGAATTGTACTAGCAACATGCAAACACTCTTCCGGGTTTAATGCTCCACCAATACTCGCCCGTTTGACAGCAGGACGAATATCAAAGATTCCACTGAGGGGAACATGACCCTTTAAACGTAAAATTTGTGCTGCCTCATCTGTTTCGTTTTGCCATTGTACAACTTCATCAAAACTTATAGATGGTAACAACCTTCTTGCCCGCTCCTCTCCTAATGAGGAACTAGCTTGTTCTACTAATTGGTGGATGATTTTGTTATATTCCAATACATGTAATACTTTTTCATTCATCTTGCTGTTACCCCTTATCCAATCATTTTTTCAAATACGAAATTAGCTCACCTTGACCCCACGTATTTAATACGGTATCTCGTCTTAACCAACCTTTTTTCCCGAACTTTACACCGATTTCCATATCATCTAACATTTTATAGTTATGAGCATCTGTATTAATAGCTACTTTTACTCCTTGATCTTGAGCTTTCTTTAACCACTTCCACGTTAAATCTAAACGATTGGGATTCGCATTTAACTCCAGTGCGGTGTTTGTTTCCTTCGCCCATTGTATTAACAACTCATAGTCTACTTCATATCCATCTCTTTTTCCAATAAGCCTACCTGTCGGATGGGCTATAAGATCGACGTATGGGCACTCCATAGCCGTCCGAATTCGTTTCATTATAACATCCTTCGGTTGATGAAAAGATGAATGGATTGATGCAATAACAAAATCCATTTCCTTTAAAAATATTTCTGAAAAATCCAGTGTCCCATCCGGTAATATATCCATCTCAACTCCAGCAAAAATATGAAAATCGTCATACATATCATTAATACGAACAATTTCCTCTTTTTGCTTTAATAACCGCTCTTCATTTAAGCCGTTGGCCACTCGTAAATATTTGGAATGGTCAGTGATGGCAATGTATTGATACCCCTTTGCCCTAGATATTTCCGCCATCTCCTTAACCGACTGTGCACCATCACTCCATGTTGTATGCATATGAAGGTCACCTTGTATATCCTTATGATCAATGATATCAACGGTTGATTGAAAGGAATCTACTTCACCTAAATTCTCCCTTAATTCAGGTGGAATGAAATGAAGACCGAAATGCTGATAAAATTGTTCTTCGCTTTCGAAAGTTTTTACTTCCCCTGTTTCTACATTTTCCACACCATATTCGCTTATTTTCTCACCTTGGCTCTTAGCTAACTGACGCATCGCTACATTGTGATCCTTGGAACCTGTAAAGTGGTGAAGCGTAGTAGCGAATTCCTTTTCATCAACAATGCGGAAATCTACAGATATATCATACTGCTCCTGAAAGACGACCGTCACCTTTGTATCTCCTGCTGCTACAACCTCAACGATGCCTTCTAACGAGAGTAACTTTTCTTTTACAACTTCTTTTTCCTCAGCTGCGATAATGAAATCTAAGTCTTTAACTGTTTCTTGATAACGACGAATACTTCCAGCTCGGGAAAACTTTTGAATCTCAGCAATGTTTGCAAGCTGCGTTTCTACTTTCTCTACAACTGGAAGCATGAATAAAATAGGTAACCGTTCTGGTCGTTTGTTTGCATTTTCTAATGTTTTTAATATTTTCTCCACAGACTTTTTTCCAAAGCCTGCAAGTTTTTCAACTTCCCCATTTTCGCAAGCCTTACGTAGGGTTTCTCCATCTATTACATTCAGTTCTTGATATAATTTTGCTAACTTTTTTCCACCTAGTCCTTGTAATTCCAACAATGGAAGTAAACCGGAAGGAACTTCTTTTTGTAATTGTTGTAACGTCTCACATTGCCCTGTTTTAATAAATTCCTCGATGACTGATGCAGTGCCTTTTCCTATTCCCTTTAGCTCAGAAAAGCCTTCTATTTCCCCTAATGAACGGTCATCACTTTCCAAAGCTTGGGCAGCTTTTCGATAAGCCGAAATTTTAAATGGATTTTCTCCCTTTAGCTCTAAATATATGGCGATTTGTTCCAGTAATTTAATCACTTGCTTTTTATCTACGTTCATATCCTTCACCTTCTTTGCTATTGTTCAATTTCATTACGTTTTCGTATGGGTATACATCATTAGTATAAAGAAAAAACTTCTCTTATGAGAAGTTCGATAATGTATCAACAATATGTTCAAACCACAGTTTTTCTAAGTGACCAGATAGAAAAGGTGTATGCTCAATTATCATTTGGGCAATACCAGAGCTGCTAATTAAGTCTTGTACCGCACCGACTGGTACTAAAGCTAAGAAATATAAAAGAACAAACAATATTAAATAAGCTTCAAGGAACCCTAAGATAGCACCTAGTATTGTATTGATACTATGTAATATTGGTAACTCGGCAATAAAATCTAGCATATTAGCTACTAATTGCAATAAGACCTTAGAAGCAAAAAAGAGAATGACAAACGCTATCCCGTTATAATAAGCGGATTCTAACGGAAGTGAATTTAAAAAGATAGCCCACATCGTTTCGTTTGAAATCTCTGGATAGGGGATCCACATTTCTAACTTTGGGGCAAGATCATCATAATACATAATCGCAAACACAAAGGCGATAATAAAACCGGCTAAATGCATAACTTGCATAATAAATCCTCTTTTAATTCCGGTAAACAACCCGAATGCTAAAAGGAATAACAATATGAGATTAACCATTTTTGTCCTGTTCCTCTCTCTTCAGTTTTTCTATTAAATGATTATATTCTTCTTTTATTTTGATATAATCATTGGTTGCATTAACAGCGGTTAAAACCGCAAGCTGTGCAGTGTCTAATTTCGGGTTAGCCTCTTGAATTTCTTTCATCTTTTGATCAACCATACTGGCAACCATTTGAATGCGGTGTGGAGACTCTTCCCCCACAATCGTATATTTTCGGTTATGAATTTCTACCGTCGTTCTCGTTTTCTTTGCATCCGACACGAAAAGGCCCCCTAACTACTTAACGTCCTAAAAAATATATTAACATGATAATGAACATTATGGAAATATCATCTTTAAGGTTGGAAAACTTTGATATAATAAAAAACAGATAGAAAGGAGATGCAAATGTCACAAAGTGTATACCAATTCTCTACGGAACAAATAGAAAAGATGAAGCAACATTATAAGGCAAGTTTAAAGCCAAATCCTCCACAAAGCGCCTCATTTAGTGCAAAGGTAAACGGTTGTACCATTACAGCATATAAGTCAGGGAAAGTCTTATTTCAAGGTGGCCAATATGAACAGGAAGCTTCAAAGTGGACCGGTGGTAAAACAACTACCAAAAAAGGAAGTACCCAACGTAAACAAAAACCGCTTCCTTCATTTCTAAACGAAAACCATATCGGAACAGATGAGGCAGGTTCTGGTGATTACTTCGGACCAATGACAGCAGCTGCTGCTTACGTTACAAATGAAAACAGACCATTGCTAGAGCGAATCGGAGTGAGAGATTCCAAAAATTTGCGTGATGATGACGTCATTCGAATTGCTAAAGACTTAGTGAAGGCAAATATCCCTTATAGTCTCGTCGTACTAAGAAATGAAAAATATAACGAATGGCAAAAACGGGGCTGGTCTCAAGGAAAAATGAAGGCGATATTACATTATCAAGTCATTAAAAAAGTCCGTGAGAAAATGAATTCCGCTAAGGATGCTGGAATTGTCGTAGATCAGTTCGCCCAGCCTGCTGTTTTTGAACGGTATTTAAAAAGTGAGGGACTCCCAATCCCTAAACATATCCACTATTTAACAAAAGCAGAAAGTCACTCCATTGCTGTTGCTGCTGGTTCTATTCTAGCTAGGGCGAAATTTTTATCCGAAATGGACAAATTGTCTGCAGCTACAGGTATTACGTTACAAAAAGGAGCAAGTCACCTTGTGGATCAACAGGCAGCCTTTTTTCTAAAAGAGAAAGGCGAAGATTTTATGACCACTTGTGCAAAAGTTCACTTTGCTAATACGGAAAAAGCAAAGCGCTTAATGTAAATATGAACACCCGGTCTTGTTCAAGACCGGGTGTTCTTTTATCCTCTTAGTTCTGCTCCAAACTTCTCTTGTACATTTTTGACGATTTGTTCACGTGCTTTCTCTACTTGTTCATCCTTTAAAGTAGCACTTGGGTCCTGGAACAACAATCGATAGGCAATCGATTTTTTCCCCTTTTCCATATGTTCACCTTGGTAGACATCAAATACATCTACTTCGGTTAAGTAAGTACCACCGTGTTCCTGAATCACTTGCAATACATCATGTGCTGGAATATGTTCTTCTAAAACAAAGGCTAAATCTTGGCTAACTGATGGGAAACGTGGTATACGTACATAACGATCCTCTTGTGTAATCCCTTCAGCCAGCTTCTCAAAGTTAATATCAAATACGTAAGTTTCTGTCAGATCATAATCCTTTTGTAATGCGGGATGTAACTGTCCTAAAAAGCCGATTGTTTCGCCGTTATATTTTAGGAGCGCACTTCGTCCAGGGTGTACACCATCTACTTCACCAGCTTCAAATATAACATTGTCGAAGCGGACATAGTGAAACAATTGCTCTATAATTCCTTTCACAACATAAAAGTCTACTTGTTTTATATCTTTTTGCCACGGATGGTTCTGCCATAAACCTGTCATGACTCCAGATAAACGAAGCTCTTCTTTCGGCTGTGATGTTAACGTTTCTTCTTTCGTAATGTAAATGGAACCCAATTCATACAGCGCAACATTTTGTTGTTTACGTGCTAAGTTATATTGTAGGCTTGTTAACAACTCAGGAAGCATACTCAGGCGCAAATGACTATGTGCCTCACTCATTGGCATTGCTAATCCAATTGGATTCGGTGAAGTTTGTTGAACTTCAGGACTAACAAGGGTAGTTGCACGGCCCTCTGTCGTTAATGAATACGTCCATGCTTCAGCCAAGCCAGCACCTTGCATAAATTGATGAACCTTTCGCTTCAGCTGCTGTCTTGCTGTTAAGCCACCTGCGTGAGAAGAACCTTGTGGCATTGTAAATGGTATTTCGTCATAGCCATATAAGCGGGCAATCTCCTCCACCATATCTTCAACAATGGAAATATCCCCTCTTCTTGTAGGAGCTGTTACAACAAATTGCTGATCCTTACGTTCAAATGGAAAACGGAGATTTTGTAATATCATTTCCATTTGTTCAGTAGAAATGTCAGCACCAATTCGATCTCTCATTTTATCTGCTGAAAACGAAATAACTCTCTCTTCAACTGCTAAAGAATTATGCTCTACCTCACCAGACAACACTTTTCCTCCAGCATATTGTTGTAACAATTGACAAGCCCGTAATCCTGCTTCTTTCACGCGGTTTGGATCAATTCCCTTTTCAAAGCGTACACTTGCTTCACTTCGTAAATTATGATCTTTCGCTGCTTTACGAACCGATTTCGGGTCAAAATAAGCTGCTTCAAGCAAAATATTCTTCGTACCTTCATACACTTCGGAATTTGCCCCTCCCATAACACCTGCTATAGCTACCGGCTCTACCCCATTCGTAATGACAAGATGATTTGCATCCAAAGTACGATTAGCATCATCAAGTGTAACGATTTGCTCTTTTTCGCTAGCAGTTCGGACGACTACTTCTTTCGTTCCGAAACGATCGTAGTCAAACGCATGAAGAGGTTGACCATATTCAAGCAAGACATAATTTGTAATGTCTACAACATTGTTTATGGGACGAATTCCAGCTGCAATAAGGCGGTTTTGCATCCATTGAGGAGATGGACCAATGTTTACGTCTTGAATCACAAATGCTCCATAGTATGGACTTAATGCTGGCTCTTCCACTTTCACATCAACGTAATCTTTTGTTTGCGTATCTTCTCTTTCTACTACTACTTCAGGAAGGCGAATGTCCCGACCTAAAATGGCAGCCACTTCGTAAGCAGTTCCGATCATACTTAAACAGTCAGAACGGTTAGGTGTAAGTTCGAACTCTAAAATCACATCATCCAGATTTAACAGTTCTACAGCATTAGCTCCTACTTCAACATCCTCCGGGAACACAAAAATGCCTGATTCAAATTCCTTTTGAACAAATTTCGGATCAATACCAATTTCCTGTAATGAGCAGATCATTCCATTTGACTCTACTCCACGCAGCTTCGCTTTTTTTATTTTCATTCCACCGGGTAATGTTGCACCAGGCTTTGCCACAGCTACTTTTTGTCCTGTTGCAACATTTGGAGCACCACAAATAATTTGTAATTCTTCGTCACCCACATCAACAAGACAAAGGTTTAATTTGTCGGCATTTGGGTGTTGTTCACATGATTTCACATAACCGACTACTACGTTGTTCATGCTTTCAACAATCGGTTCAACACTTTCTACTTCAATTCCACTTTTCGTGATTTTCTCCGCTAGTTCATTCGGTGTAAAATCATCTATATCAACATACTGCTTTAACCAATTTAACGATATGAGCATTTCCCTTTTCCTCCTTATGCTTGATGAAACTGTTTTAAAAATCGCACGTCATTTGTGTAGAAATGGCGGATATCTTCTATACCATATTTCAACATCGCAATTCGCTCTGGACCCATTCCGAAAGCAAAACCGCTATATTTCTCAGGATCAAACCCGGACATCCTTAATACGTTCGGGTGCACCATCCCTGCACCTAATATTTCAATCCAACCTGTTCCTTTACATACGGAACAACCTTCTCCGTTACAAAGCTTACAGGATATATCCATTTCCACAGATGGTTCTGTAAATGGGAAAAAGCTTGGACGTAAGCGGATTTCACGATCATTACCAAACATTTGCTTAGCAAATTCGTTTAAAACCCCTTTCAAATCACTCATTCGAACGTTTTCATCTACGTATAAGCCTTCGATTTGTGTAAACTGGTGTGAGTGTGTCGCATCATCTGTATCACGACGATACACTTTTCCAGGACAAATGATTTTCACTGGGCCTCTCCCCTCATGCTTTTCCATTGTGCGCGCTTGAATTGGAGAGGTTTGCGTTCGTAATAATAATTCATTCGTTATGTAAAATGAATCCTGCATATCACGTGCTGGGTGATCCTTAGGTAAGTTTAACGCTTCAAAATTGTAGTAATCTTGCTCAACCTCTGGGCCCTCTGCCACAGAAAACCCCATCCCAATAAACAAATCTTCAATATCTTGAATTAATTTTGTTAACAAGTGTGGCCCACCTGTCGGAACAGGTCGACCAGGTAACGTAACATCGATTTTCTCTTCCTTTAACTGCTGTTCCAGCTTTTTTGCCTCTAATGTTGCTTGTTTCGTTTCAATCGCTTCCGAAATAGCTTCACGTACTTCGTTTGCCATTTGTCCAATGACAGGACGCTCATCCTTCGAAAGTTTCCCCATTCCTCTTAATACTTCTGTAATTGGACCTTTCTTTCCTAAGAAAGATACTTTTACTTGCTGTAGGTCTTCTGATGTATCCGCCTGTTCAACTTGTAACAAGGCTTCCTGCTTTAATTCCTCTAAGCGTTCTTTCACGATGTCATCCTCCTTTGCGAATTTAAAACTTGTTTCATTTAGATGTAAGATACAGTAAAACATAACAAAAAAGCCTCACCCCTATAAAAGGGACGAGACTTTATATATCCGCGTTACCACCCTTGTTGACACAACAAATAAAGTTGTCGTATCCACTTCATTAATCGATAACGGATTTCCACCCGGTACACCATTACTCCTAAGAGGTCCCGGTGCCAGCTCCAGAGCTGAAATTCAACGATTGCTCCGTTAGGAATGCTTCCAGTCTATGGCATTCCCTCCCTAAAAACGGTTTCATCAATCCCCTACTTATACTCTTTCAACGCTTTTCCTATCTTTAATTCTGCCATTTATTATAGAGAATCCACAATATATTTGCAAGTCTAATTCTGTAAATAGTGCATCAAAATCCCTGCCGCTATACTTACATTTAAGGATTCCGCTTTACCAGTAATGGGAATATAAACTCGTTCATCAGCCATGTCAAGTAATTGGTTATCAACACCACTGCCTTCATTCCCTAAGATCACAGCCATTTTATTAGGCTTATTTACATTCATTAGCGGCTTTGCATCCCGGAGAGAAGTAGCCCAAATTTGAAAATCATGACGTTTGGCCCAATGACACCAGGACAATAAATCATCGGACATAACAGGGATATGAAACAATGATCCTTGACTAGCCCGAACAGTTTTTTCGTTGTATACATCAACAGTACCCTTTCCTAGGATAACTGCATCAAAACCTAGTGCGTCAGCAGTTCGAACCATTGTTCCAACATTCCCGGGATCTTGGACCGCATCAAGTAACAGCACTTTGTTGTCATTTTCGTTTCTTTCAAAAGTTTTCATTTGAACAACTGCCATAATACCTTGTGGACTATTTGTACTGGCAATGGCTCGAAACACTTTTTCACTTACTGTTATAACCTTCACTTCTTTTGGCACTGAAAATGTATTTCCTTCTAATTGGATAATCTCCCTAATATTCCAATCACTTCTCATTGCTTCCTCAAGTAAATGTTCACCTTCAATAAGAAAGCATTTTTGCTTATCCCTGTCTTTTTTTCGATTTAACTTTTTCCATTCTTTAACTTTATCATTTTGTAACGATTCAATGTACATCTTTGTCACCTGTTTCTCGTCTTTTATCGCTCTTTCATATCATACATATTTTTTATTTTGCAGGTCAAACTAATTCCATCAATATGTTACTAATAAGTGGGGTGAAACTAAATGGATTTAGATTTACGGAAAGCCGTTTTACACAATATATCTGGTAATAGTGCTGATGAATTAGAAGCAACCATTTTAGATGCAATACAAAGCGGAGAAGAAAAATTATTACCAGGATTAGGTGTGTTATTCGAAGTATATTGGAATAACGCCGATGAATCTGAAAAAGAAGAAGTATTAGAAATTTTAGAAGAAAGCGTAAAAAAATAAGGAGCGCATGCGCTCCTTATTTTTTTAGTTAAACGTAACGTCTTTTACTTTATCGGTATCAAGCTTCTTAATCACTTCTACAATAAGTTTCACTGCATTTTCAAAGTCATCACGGTGAATCATCGCTGCATGAGTATGAATGTATCTAGTAGCGATTGTAATTGATAAAGCAGGTACACCATTTGCCGTTATATGAATGGTACCTGTATCCGTTCCTCCACCTGGCAGTGCATCATACTGATATGGGATTTCTTTTTCATCAGCAGTTTCAACAACTAAATCACGTAATCCTTTGTGGGATACTGCAGATGCATCATATAAAATAATTTGTGGTCCGTCTCCCATTTTTCCTCGTGCATCTTTATCTGTTACACCTGGAGTATCACCAGCAATACCAGTATCTACTGCGAATGCGATATCCGGTTGGATCTTATGTGCAGATGTTCTAGCACCACGTAACCCCACTTCTTCTTGTACAGTTCCTACTCCATAAACAACGTTTGGATGCTTTTCATCTTTCAACTGCTTCAATACTTCAACTGCAATTGCACATCCAATACGGTTATCCCATGCTTTTGCAAGGAGAAGTTTTTCATTTTGCATGACTGTGAAGTCGAAGTAAGGTACAACAGAATCACCTGGTTTTACCCCAAATTCTTCTGCTTCTTCCTTACTTGAGGCACCAATATCAATAAACATATCTTTGATTTCAACTGGTTTCTTCCGTGCTTCCGGAGGTAAGATATGTGGTGGTTTTGAACCAATTACACCTGTTACGTCACCTTTTTTCGTTACAACGGTAACACGTTGAGCCAGCATTACCTGACTCCACCAGCCACCTACTGTTTGAAAGTAGACGAACCCTTTGTCATCAATTCTTGTCACCATAAATCCAACTTCATCTAGATGGCCCGCTACCATAATTTTGGGACCATTTTCATCGCCACTTTTCTTTGCAATCAGGCTCCCTAAATTATCGGTTGTCACTTCGTCGGCAAAAGGGCTCACGTAGTTTTTCATCACTTCACGTGCTTCTCTTTCATCACCAGGTATAGACTTTGCGTCTGTTAAGTCTTTAAGCATCGTTAATGTTTCATCAAGCTTCACCATTATGTATGTCCTCCTTAAAAGTTCAATAGGTTTATTATACCTATTTTCACACATTTTCACAAAATTTACTAGCTACTTAGAATGATTCCTAATCGGTTCCTGAAGAACCAAAACCACCTTCACCACGTTCTGAATTTGTTAATTCATAGGCTTGTACTAAATTGACGTTTGCAACGGAAGCAACGACCATTTGAGCAATTCGCATATGTTTTTCCACTTTAAAATCCTGTTTTCCATGGTTAATTAAAATAACTTTAACTTCCCCACGGTATCCTTCGTCAATCGTTCCCGGACTATTTAAAACGGTAACGGAATGCTTTATGGCTAATCCACTTCGTGGCCGAACCTGCGCCTCTGTCCCATTCGGTAATTCTAACATAATTCCGGTAGATATGAGAGCGGTTTCTCCTGGTTTTATCGTTGTTTCTTCAATAGAAAATAAATCAAACCCTGCATCACCTTTATTGGCTTGGTATGGCAAACGGGCATCTGGATGAGTATACTTAACTTTTACATTGTATTCCATTCTAAATTTCACTCCTTTACCGTCAATTTAGGTTAACATATAACAACAATAAATACTTCATCATTATATCACGTCGTAATGTATGCTAAAATGTAATGAAGAATAACAATTGCCCCACGTTTAAATTGATTAGGAGACGGTTCTATGATTATTTTTTTACTTCGCATGCTCATTTTCTTTGCGATCATATTTTTTATTTATAAGGCTTATCGGTATATAGTCAACCCGAAACGCAAACTAGAACATGCCCTTGAAACGAAAAGCTATTACTTTTTAGACGATACGAAAAATGTCAAAAAAAAATTACTCATTACATACAAGGGAGCCATGTTTGAGGGAGAAAAGCAGTTAGGGACCACTGACAAAGCATTTGAAGTTACAACCGTAAACATACGTGTTCATCACGAAGAAACGTTAAAAGGTATTAATAAAGAAGATTTAACCTTCTTAAAGGAAGAAATATTAAAAAAGTACCCTTATGCAAATATTATTTGGCAGTACCCTATAAACAAACTACTACCGGATTATGAATAAAAACAGGCAACCTTTAAGGTAGCCTGTTTTTTAACGGCATTGGATTCGGTGGAGCGGTTTTCCTTTGAAAAAAGTCCTCCCACTTCAGTACAATTTCCTTTTTACGCAAGAAATATAAAAACGGTAAAAATGCGGATATGATCATAGCCATTAACATAGGGGACATCGTCGAAATCCATTGACCAAAGGAGGTATACACAACAGCTAACGGTACGTTGGATGCAAACGAAAGGCGAAAATACTCTTTAAACCCTTTGGACATTTCAATGATACATAAAGATAAAAGATGAAAATGAATAAAGGGCATTAATCTAAGGAGAATGATCTGTCCACGGGTAATTTGAGCATGTTCACCAAATAGCTTCTGCCTTAAACGGGCAAGACGATGAACCGTTCTCGGCATAATTTTTACTATTCGATAGAAGAGAATACTAGAAAGGGTGATGCCAATGACCGAATAAATAGCACCTGACACGAGACCAAATAAAATCCCTCCTGATACACATATAAATGCAACAGGTAAAAAAAACAGTGGCCTTAATAAATGAAAACCAATAAACATCATTGGCGCAAACAAGCCACTGGACTCTACAATGGCAAGGATCCATGATCCAACTTGGTCCATGAAAGAGCCCCCTTCTTTTTAAATTCATTGATTCATTTATATGACATGAGACGAGCCATTATGACATGCTTCAAATATTTAACGATAACATGAGGTGAACCACAAACAATAGTGGCATACCATATCGGAATACCCCTTTTCTGATTTTATGTCGAAACAGCTGCATACCGATAATACAACCAAGTGCTCCCCCAAGAAATGCACTTATGAATAAGTGACGTTCAGCAATTCGGTACTTTCCTCTTTTCGCTTTCCATTTATCAAACCCCATAAGAAGAAATCCATAAATATTTACCGCTATATAATAATAGAGAATTACAATATCCATCTTTATCACCTCGCATATAAAAAAACCATCCCTATCGTAAGGGATGGCTTTTCATCAAATTTATTTAAGTGCGTCTTTTGCTTTTTGAACTAAGTTAGCAAAGGCCTTCTCATCATTTACAGCTAAGTCAGCAAGCATTTTACGGTTCATTTGAACACCAGCTTGCTTCAATCCGTGCATGAAACGGCTATAAGAAATATCGTTTAAACGAGCTGCAGCGTTAATACGTGCGATCCATAATTTACGGAAATCACGCTTTCGCTGTTTACGGTCACGGTAAGCATATTGACCTGATTTCATTACTTGTTGTTTTGCTGTTTTAAACAATGAATGTTTTGCACCATAATAACCTTTAGCTAATTTCAAAACGCGTTTACGACGCTTACGTGTTACTGTTCCGCCTTTTACACGTGGCATAACATTTCCCTCCTAATATTCGTACATCTAGTTTCGTTCAAAATTATTTTGGAAGCATTGCTTTAATTCGTTTTAAATCGCCTTTAGAAACAAGTGTCGCTTTACGAAGCTTACGTTTTTGTTTCTGGCTCTTATTTGCAAACAAGTGGCTTGTGAATGCGTGAGCACGCTTCACTTTCCCTTTACCTGTTTTTCTAAAACGTTTCGCTGAACCTTTATGGGTTTTCATTTTAGGCATGTTTATTCCTCCTTCAATTGTAAACAGTCACCGATTTACTTGCTTTCTTGATTTGGTGCAAGCATCATGAACATATTGCGACCTTCCATTTTAGGTTTTGTTTCCACTACTGCAACATCGTTACATTGCTCGGCGAATCGATCAAGTACCTTTTGACCTAACTCTTTATGGGTGATCGCACGACCACGGAAGCGTACAGTAGCCTTAACTTTATCACCTTTAGCCAAAAATTTACGTGCATTACGTAGTTTCGTATTAAAGTCATGTTCTTCAATAGCAGGGCTTAAGCGCACTTCTTTGATATTAATGACTTTTTGCTTTTTACGATTTTCTTTGTCTTTCTTCTGTTGTTCATAACGAAACTTTCCGTAGTCCATGATTCGGCATACTGGCGGTTTCGCGTTTGGAGCCACCATTACAAGGTCTAGATTTGCTTTCTCAGCTAACTCTAGTGCTTCCTGACGTGATTTCACGCCTAATTGTTCACCATTTGCATCAATGAGACGTACTTCACGTGCACGAATGCGCTCATTAATAAATATGTCTTTGCTAATAGTGAGCCACCTCCACAAAATTTTGGAAAAGATAAGGTCGAATTCGACAAGCGTATTCATTTATTCAAATAAAAAAAGTGTCGGTACATATATTGCACCCACACGTCTCCTGTCTTCTCCATATAACATAGAAGAAATAAAGAATATCGTACCTGCCAACTACAAAAATGTGTCGATCAGGTGAGAAGCGGGTGCTTCTACTTGCCTTTGACCTTATAAAATTCACTTTATTCATTATATTTGATGAGTAAAGGTTTGTCAATAAATACTTTTGGCTTCTTCTGAAGCACCTGTCTTATTATACATAAGAAAGTTAAACATGTAAATAACAGATTCAACCAATTGTTTTTATCTAGAGACAATGATACCTTACCTTATATGAACTAAATGAAAGAGGGCAAGTACATGCAAATCATTCTTGAATTTATTGTTGAGGTACTATTTCACGGGGTTATCAAATTGTTTAGACGAATTAAAAATATAATAAAAAAGAAAAACAAAAAGATAGAAACAAAATAATAGCTGTAAGGCCAACATTGTTGGCCTTTTCACGTCCTGCTAATTTATCGCATTTAATCCACGTACAATGGCTTCACAATCTTCACAGTCAATAGTCGGCCCATGACTAGCAAAAACAATTTGGTAGTTCGGTCTCATGCGACATCCTATTTGGTTTGAAGTCTTAATTGGAGTACAAAGTTTAGTAAACCTGCCTGAGTTTATATTTCGATAGATACAACAGCGATAACTCTGTCCATTATTCGTTACGGGTGGGTTATGATTCGCCATCTGCTCACCTCCTATATACATAGCATATAATCTATGAAAGGAAGTGCTTGTTCTCATATAACGTAATTGGAAAAATCAGTTAACACAACTGGAGATAATCAAAAAAACGGAGCTTGGTTTTCCCATGCTCCGCTTTAGCAACTTACCCTTTACGCAATGACTTCGCTTCAATATCCTCTTTCATTTGTCTTACGAATTGGTCAAATTCAACTGTACTAGAATCCTTTTCCCCATACTTGCGGACGTTTACAGCATTTTGTTCTATTTCTTGGTCGCCAACTACAAGTGCATAAGGGATTTTTTCTGTTTGTGTTTCACGGATTTTATAGCCAATCTTTTCGTCACGCTCATCAAGCTCAACACGGATACCTTCAAAGCGTAACTTTTCTTCAACTTGCTTTGCATAATCTAAATGGGCATCTAACGATACCGGAATAATGCGAGCTTGAACAGGTGACAACCATGTAGGGAACGCACCTTTATACTCTTCAATTAGAAAAGCGACAAAGCGTTCCATTGTTGAAACGACTCCACGGTGAATGACAACAGGACGATGCTCTTTTCCATCTTCACCGATATAAGTTAAATCGAAGCGATTCGGTAAGTGGAAGTCCAACTGAACCGTTGATAATGTTTCATCTTTACCTAACGCCGTTTTCACTTGAACATCTAACTTAGGACCATAAAACGCAGCTTCTCCCTCAGCTTCAACGTACTCCAACTCCATATCTTCCATCGTCTCTTTTAACATTGCTTGAGCAGTTTCCCACATCTCATCGTTATCCACATATTTTTCTTTATCTTCTGGGTCACGATAAGAAAGACGGAAGAAGTAATCGTTAATACCAAAGTCTTTATAAACGGCTTGGACGAGCTGAACGACACGAATAAACTCTTCTTTTAATTGATCTGGTCGACAGAAGATGTGTGCGTCATTTAATGTCATAGCTCTAACACGTTGCAATCCAGCTAATGCTCCTGACATTTCATGACGATGCATTGTGCCTAGTTCGGCAATACGAACTGGTAAGTTACGATAACTATGCAGCTGGTTTTTATAAACCATCATATGGTGCGGGCAGTTCATTGGACGCAGTACGAGATCTTCGTTATCCATCTCCATAGGTGGAAACATGTCCTCCTGGTAATGATCCCAATGACCACTCGTTTTGTATAAATCAACACTACCTAGGACAGGTGTATACACATGGTTATAACCTAGACGTTCTTCGATATCCACAATATAGCGTTCAATTGTACGACGTATTGTGGCACCTTTCGGTAACCAAAGTGGAAGACCTTGACCTACTTTTTGATTGACAGTAAAGAGGTCTAACTCTTTTCCTAATTTACGATGATCCCTTTCTTTTGCCTCTTCCAATAAACGTAAATGTTCTTCTAACTGGGATTTCTTTTCGAAAGCAGTACCGTAAATTCGCTGTAACATTTTATTATCACTATCTCCACGCCAGTATGCGCCAGAGATATTCAACAATTTAAATACTTTCATTTTTCCTGTATGGGGAACATGCGGGCCTCTACATAAATCAAAGAATTCACCTTGCTTGTACAATGTAATTGAATCGCCCTCTGGAATATCATCAATCAATTCTAGCTTTAGGTCATCTCCAACGTCATGATAAATGCGCTTTGCTTCATCACGAGTAACTTCTTCACGCTCAATCGCATGTGCCTCATCGACAATCTTTTTCATTTCTTTTTCAATCTTCGGTAAGTCTTCAGGTGTAATTTTTTCTTCCATGTCAATATCATAATAAAACCCATTTTCGATGACAGGACCAACACCTAGCTTCACATCTTTGTATAGACGTTTAATGGCTTGAGCCATTAGATGTGCTGTTGAATGGCGTAATATTTCTAATCCTTCTTGATCACGATACGTTACAATTTCAATTGCACCGTCTTGTTCAAGAGGACGGCGAAGGTCAACTAATTCTCCATTCAGTTTAATGGCTAATGCCTGTTTTTTTAATCCAGAACTAATAGAACCTGCAATTTCTTCACCCGTTGTTCCGTTTGGAAATTGTTTCACATTTCCGTCTGGGAATGTAATGTTTAATTGTTCTGCCATAGCTTGACTCTCCTTCTTTTGTTTTTCCACCCAAAATAAAAAAGCCCATCCCTAAAAAAAGGGACGAGCTTATACCCGTGGTTCCACCCTAGTTCCGTTAGTAAACGGCACTCTAGACATCCTTAACGCGGATTCACGCTGACCACTACTCATTTCACAGTCAGGGTTCTGAGGTGGTAACCAATTTGTCGTACTTCGGAAGCTTCCAGCCGATGACTTCCTTCTCTGTTAAGCCGATGCAAATTGCTCATGTCCTCATCATTACCGATCTCATGTTCATATTAATGGATATGTCGGTTATTATAGCGATTGTTTTTTAGAAAATCAAGCCTTTTTCCCGGCAAATGGAAATTTTTTTAATGGATAGACGTTCACTCTCTCTTGAAACAGATTCATAACGGAAAGAATAATTGGATTTTCCGTATGTTCAGCATAGATTTCAATTTCTTCTGGAACTAATGAAATGAGAGATGGTAATGTTTTATCCGCTGGGTGAAATCCAAAAAAATAAACATTTTCGCTGTTTTGTAATGTTTTTAATTCTCCTGATAAATAACGAGTTCCATCCGGTTTAAAGAGTTGAATTTGATAATCCGCAACAACTAAAACTTTTTTACATTTCGGTCTTTTTCGTTTTATGTAATTCCGTAAGTTATGTACAAAATCTTGGTATTCTTCTTCTCGCTTCCATTCATCAATCGCGTATCCAACTATGTCCACGAAAAAAGAATAATGCTTACGAATTAAATGATTGACAAATTCATCATAAAACATAAACCGTTCTTTCATAATTTGTTGGGAAATAAATCGTTGTAAAATGGTGGAGAGCCGGCCACCTTCATGTAACATATAATTTTCGGAATGATTCCAAACAGAGTGAACAAACGGAACAATATGAGCAATTTCATGCTGATTTGTATAATGATATTCGTCTTTTAAAATGTTTCTCGTAATCGCGGGAAGACGAATGTCTGCAAAAATTTTAATAAACCCTGCTGAAATACTGCTTAGTTGACTACTCACTTTTTCACTATCCCACTCGACCTTATACCACTTTTCTTTTTGCCGATAATATATTTTTGTAGACAAAGAAGGCTCCAAATGATGAACTTGACGACAGAACAAATTCGCTTCCTCTTTAAACCGGAAAATGAAAACGAGACGCTTCAACCTCATCCCTCTTTCCCTTAACAAACTGTTACATTATATGGGAAAGAACGAAATAAAATGAACAAAAAAAGAAAATGTAGTTCAGAAACCTTCTGAACTACATTCATTATGGACGTCGATTTTGACCAAATAGTGCAACAGGATCACTGACTTGTTTAATTCGCTCTATGATTCTTCCGGCTTTCAGCCTTTCCATTTCTCCTTTGCCCGCAGCAGCTAAAATGGATTCTAACTCCTTCAAGTTATAATTTGATGTAAAAAAGACAGGAAGTCCTTCCATCATGCGATATTGTAAAATTGCCCCTAACACTTCATCACGAAACCATGCTGATTGAAATTCTGCACCTATATCATCAAAAATTAAAACGGGTATTTGTTTAAATTTATCAACCTTTTCATTTAAAGTTGAATTTCCAATAGAAGATTTCATCTCTCTGACAAACTCAGGCATGTAAATAAACATCGATTGTATTTCACGTTTAGCAAATTCGTTCGCTAATACACCTAGTAAAAAGGTTTTTCCCACGCCAAATGGGCCATACATATACAGACCTTTTGTAATCGTTTTTTTCTGATCAAGTTGATCGAGTAGTTCTTTAATTTTCATAATCGCATTGATTCTTTCGCTATCTTCAAAATCAATATCCTCAATAGATGCTTCCAATATTTCTTTCGGCATATATAAGCTTTGAACAAATGATTTTTTACGGTTTTGTTCATCTTGTTTGATCTTTTGCGGACACCGGTCATAAGCAATTCGTATTTGCCGATTTTGAACTGAAAGCTTTGGTGCATAACCTGGAATAATATTACAGCATTCAGATAATGAAGGACATTTTTCACATTGCTTTGATTGATTATCGTATTCATACAGTTTCATTAACTGTCTTTCAATATCAGTCGTCTGCAGCTCAGGATGTTCAGCAATAAATGCCTGAACATCCCTAGAGTTCATGATCTGCTCTTTCAATTCTTTATAGGCTTGTTGAAAGTTACGGTTTTCCTTCATCCACTTTTTTAACGTTGATTGAATAGATTCCAACATCATCATCCTTATTGATTATAAGATCGTGAGGCAAGGGAACGGAATGCCTCAGCCAGTTCCTGCTTTTCCTTTTCTAAATCTTGATTAGGAGGCTTAAGTTGTTCCTTTCGTTCTGTTTGCTCATTTTCCTTCTGTTTTTTAAACCAATCTGGAAGAACTTCTTTACTTTTTCTCATTTCCCGTTGATTTCCCCAAGATTGATACAGTTTATTTTCGGATTTCGCTAAATCCATCGCTTCCTTAACCGTGTTTACATTTTTTCTTCCCCAATGGGAAGCAATTTTCTCAACGTAATTTTTCGTTAGTTTCATATTCGTTTTTTGTAAGACATAATGGACGAGTACGTTCATGACACCTTGAGAAAGTCCATGCTGGAACATAATATTTGTCAGCATTTTCACTTCTTGGTCAGAAGCATGTCCCGTTTTAGAATAATCTTCAAGGATTTCACGATGTGTAATGGATTCGAAGTGTTGAATTAGTTTTTCCTCTTTCGTACGAGGTGTAGTCGTATTTTCGATTTCTTGTTTTTGTTTCGGATCTTTATGAATTAATTGAGGGATAGGTTTCGCAAAATGGTTTGCATAATAATCTTTACAAGCATCATGTAACTCATCCTTCAATAGCTCTAAATTTTCATTTACGGACCAAAGAATTGCTTTCTCTAAATGAAGGAGATCAACATGATATATTTTCACTAAGCTTGCAATAAATCGCTTATTATCAACCGTTAAAACCTTTTCCATCGGAATTCCATTTTTACGTAACGTATTTTCCAGCCAGTCGAAATCAACATCGTATGAATCCTTACTAACGTTCGATTGGCTATCCACCGCATGGGAATTACTGCTATGATGTTGAACATGTACAGTTGTGAAAATTTCTTCAAAAGATTTTGTTTTATTTAGCGCATGCTCCGGCATGCTTTTTTCCGGCATAAAGACTTGTTTAAGGCGGCGTACTTGTTGATTCCCTATATGATGTTCTAACAGGATAGATAACATCGGATCCTCAAAAAATTCAACTGTTGAAAATGGAGGTATTAATACATAATAGTATTGACGAATGTTTCCATCGCTCATAAAAGAATTCAAGAGGCCAATCGCTTCTAAATGAAGACGGGCCTCATACAATTGGTCAAGATCCATATTTAACATACTCATTAATGTGTGGTGTGTTATTGGATCCTGCTTTGCAATTTGTAAACGAACATCATTAAGCAACGTCATGTATAAGGATATCGCCTTCATCCCTACTAAAGGTTGATATAAATGAGTCAAAGCCTGTAAGTAGTCTTCTTTTAACGGCTTTTTTAACTGAACAGTATATCCGTCGTTCGGAAGCAAATGCTTAATCCGTTCGTTCATATGGCTCAGACTCCTTTTTTAATCTTTTTTTATTAAGTCTTCCAGTTCTTTTAAAAAGACGGAAATATCCTTGAATTGGCGGTAAACCGAGGCAAATCGGACATATGCAACCTCATCTATATGGGCAAGTCGATCCATCACCATTTCCCCAATCTCCTTACTAAGAATTTCCGAATTCCCTTGATTTCTTAACTCTTTCTCTATATCAATGGCTATATTTTCAATTTGCTCTAAAGCAACAGGGCGTTTTTCACATGCTCGAATGAGCCCACGAATGAGTTTTTCTCTACTAAATTCTTCCCGTGTTCCTTCTTTTTTTACAATAATTAACGGAACTTCTTCTATCCGTTCAAATGTCGTAAAGCGAAATTGACAAGATTCACATTCTCTACGTCGTCGAATCGCTTTCCCCTCTTCGATTGGTCGTGAATCTAGCACTTTAGTACTTTTATAATGGCAATGAGGGCACCTCATTAACTATCCCACCTAAAAAAACAATTTTATATAACGAATCATTCCATAATAAAGACGAAATCTGACAAAAAACGAACTTTTTCATATAGATATATTATATCAAATAACTTCATCATCGTTCCATACATTCAAATAAAAAAGGGATATACAAATTGGATGTATATCCCTTCTTCATTACATTGCATTAAATTGCTTGACTTCCACAGGCCCTTTTCCTCTTGGTACTTCCACTTTTTCAACCGTACCAGCTTCCAACGACTCCGCTATATATTGTGCGGCCACATTTGGATCAATACGATCTCCGCAAGTGTACACATCTATGCTTGCATAACCATGTTCAGGAAAACTGTGAATCGTTAAATGTGATTCTGAAATGATTACGACACCACTCACTCCGACAGGCGCAAACTTATGAAATGCAACTTCCCTTACTTCAGCTCCAGCTCGTAACGCTGCATCCACAAATATTTTTTCAATGAGGTTCATGTCGTTTAGTTTATCAGCATTGCAATCCCATAATTCAGCAATCACATGCCTTCCCATTGTATCCATTGCAATGTCCCCCTTCACAACAAAATATATACTTCTTACTGACCGATAATGCACTACTACGGGGGAAAGTTAGTCCAGAGAGGTCCTAACCCTTTAAGCAGCCATCTTTTTCTACAGTATCAGAAGTTCCAAAAGAAAGTATATATCCTTGCTTTTCTTTTTGCAACAATAAAAGTTCTTTTTGGGAAACATGTATGCTTATCATGTGCAAAATCATCTAGATTATGTGGAAAGCTGAGCTTCCTTTTTTCTTACCTTACTGCCAACAAACTTTGTTAGATCAATAACTCGACAGGAATATCCCCATTCATTATCGTACCATGCAAGTACTTTTAATTTTCGCTTATCCATTACCATTGTGGATAAACCGTCAATTATTGAGGAATACTCTGTAGTAGTATAATCAATTGACACAAGTGGTTCATCACTAAATTTCAGAATGCCCTTTAAATTATTTTTTGCTTCATAGCTAAACATTTCATTCACTTCTTCTGCTGTTATGTCCCGGTCTACATCTACAACTAAATCAACAAGAGAAACATTTGGTGTCGGTACACGTAATGCCATTCCATGTAATTTCCCTTTCATATGGGGCAATACTTCTCCTAGTGCCTTCGCTGCACCTGTTGACGTTGGAATGATTGATTGTGTACATCCTCTTGCACGGCGTAAATCTTTATGTGGATTATCTAAGTTTTTTTGGTCGTTCGTAAACGCATGAACAGTCGTCATCAATCCATTCTCAATACCGAAATGTTTATCAATCACTTTGACGACTGGAGCTAAACAATTTGTCGTACAGGACGCATTCGAAATGACATCATGCTCATTAGGGATATACGAATCCTCATTTACACCCATCACAACCGTTGCATCTACCTGCTTACCTGGTGCAGTAATAATAACTTTAGTAGCACCAGCTTTTAAATGGGCTGAAGCTTCTTCTTTAGAACGAAATTTTCCGGTAGCTTCAATCACAACATCTATGTTCAACTCATTCCAAGGTAATTGTTTCGGATCTCGATTGGATACTAATCGCACCAATTTCCCATTCACCTTAATTCCGCTTTCACATGGCTCAACGTCCCCATGGAAATGTCCATGAACACTGTCATATTTAATTAAATGAACCAACGTTTCAGGGGGATAACTTGCGTTAACGGCAATAACGTCTAGTGCTTCATCCGTGATTGCTTTGCGAAATACCATTCTCCCAATTCGTCCAAAGCCGTTAATGGCGATACGTGTTTTCTCCATTTTTCTTCCTCCCATCCAATATGTCACACTAATGTTATATCTTCTAATAATAGTATAACACATTAAAAAAGAATTGGTGAATAAAAAACGCATACTACGTATTTGTAGTATGCTATAATATGTTCCACCTTTTTAAAATATTGATGAATTGTTCATAACTTTGTTCGACTGTTCCATTATTATCAATGACCGCATCTGCCATGTCTTTCTTTTCTTTTACAGGTATTTGGGACTTTATTTTTTCTAATGCATGTTCCTTATTAATTTGATCCCTTTCCATGAGGCGCTTTAGCTGAGTCTCTTCATCTACGTAGACAACGAGGACTTTTTCCACGTAATGAGTTAACTTACTTTCAAACAACAACGGGATGTCTAACACAACGGCCTTTTCGTTCTCCTTTATATAATGATCCCTTAACTGAAGCATCTTTTTTCTTACTTCAGGATGAACAATAGCGTTTAATGTTTTTCGTTTTTCTTCAGATGAAAAAACCACTTTTCCTAATTTCGGCCGGTCAATTGTACCATCTTCAAGTAAAATTTGTTGACCAAAGGCTTGCACAATTTGTTCATATGCCTTTTCCCCAGGCTCCACTACTTCCCTAGAAATAATGTCTGCATCAATTACTGGAATATTTACTTGTTTAAACATATTCGAAACTGTACTCTTGCCACTCGCTATACTTCCGGTTAATCCAATTATTACCGTCAATGCTACGTCATCCTTTCTAGGTTAATTTCATAAATCCGATAAAAATCAAAATTATGCCTGGGAAAAAAGCAACTTTATCGACCCAGCTCCATTTTGAAAAAAACTTACCAAATAGCGTTCCAAACCAAAGAAATATACTTGCCATTGTAGCTGTCGTAAAAGCTGTTAACATCGGATGAAAACCGAAGATGGCCGCTCCTACTCCTGCCCCAAACGCATCCAGGGAAAGGGCTGCACCTAATAAAAACGCTTCTGCCCCTTTTATATCACCAGAACGATCCACGTCAGCAGAATTCGGGTCACGTAAAATTTGAATGATAATTCCTAGTGATTTAATTTCCCACTTCACGATAACAGGTTCCCTTTTTCTTCTGTCTTGTTCGCCTCGAACTACTTGGTATATGACCCACGCTCCTATTATGACAAACAATACGCCGCCAATTATATCGGCAATATGCGGGGTAAAGAATGTTGCTAACTTTTCCCCCATAACCATTGCAGTTAAAAATACAAGTGCTGTTACAACACCTATATATATTATCGATTTTAAGGGAATTCGAACTTTGCGGAGACCAAATGTAAAGCCTGCTGTAAAACTGTCTAAGCTAATGGCGAAACTTAGTAATAACAACATCAAATACTCGACCATTTAGTAGCCCCCTCCTAAACACATCTAGATTATTATATGGAGGGGGCTTTTTTCCTGTGCTTATACCTAGATGATTATTTTATAGGTTGACATTGTTCACAATAATGTGTTCCACGCCCGCCTACTTTCATCTTATGAATAACGGAATGACAAACTTTACAATATTCATCTTTTCTACCGTATACATATAACTGTAATTGGAATAATCCAATATCTCCATGGCTATTCACATAGGAACGTATCGTTGTTCCTCCTGCTTTAATTGCATCGGATAATGTGTTAATAATAGCCGTCCGTAACGTTTCACACTGTTCGTAACGCAGTTGATTTCCTGCTACTAAAGGATGGATTCCACTACGAAATAATGCTTCGTCAACATAAATGTTTCCTAATCCTGTAACAACCGACTGATCTAATAGGACATTTTTGATTACCCTTGTTGTGTTTTGACATTTTCCATATAAATAGTCCGATGTAAAACTTTCATCGAAAGGTTCCGGACCTAGCTTATGTAAGGGTGGATGAAGCAGTTCCTCCCCTTTTGGATAAAGGTGAAACGTCCCGAACTTTCGCACATCTTTATATCTCAGCTCTGATCCGTCCTGGAATCGAAACACGACATGGGTATGTTGATCAACAACACCCCCATGGTCATATAATCCGTATTTCCCTTCCATTCTTAAGTGTGAAATTAATACATCGTCATCCAAATAAAACAATAAAAACTTTCCTCTTCTTCCGATGTCCCGGATTGTTTGTCCTTTTAACCTTAAGGCAAACGTCTCCTGATCATCAGGATGCTTGACCATTTTCGGCCAATAGAAATCTGTTTCCTTTATGGTTTTACCAACCACAAGTTGCTGCAATGTACGTCTAACCGTTTCTACTTCTGGTAATTCCGGCATTGTTGTCGCTCCTTACTTCGCATCATACCAAGTATCACCGTATGAATAATCTACTTGTAATGGTACTTGTAAATCAACAGCATGTTCCATGACTTCGGACACTACTTTTTGTAATTGTTCAATCTCATGTTTCGGTGCTTCAATGATTAGTTCATCATGTACTTGTAATAACATTTTCGCCTCAAAATGCTCTTCTTTTAATCGTCTCGCTAAATCAATCATCGCTTTTTTAATAATATCAGCGGCACTGCCTTGGATAGGTGTATTCATCGCCGTTCGTTCAGCGAAGCTTCTTCGATTAAAGTTCCGACTCGTAATCTCAGGTAAGTATCTTCTTCGATTCATGATTGTCGTAACATAACCTGTTTGTTTCGCCTGTTGAACGACGTTATCCATATATTGTTTAACACCTGGAAAGCTTTCGAAATATTTATCGATAAACATTTGGGCTTCTTTACGTGATATACCTAAGCTTTGACTTAACCCGTAATCACTAATGCCATAAACAATCCCGAAGTTAACAGCCTTCGCTTGACGACGCATATCAGACGTTACATCTGACTCCTCAACATTAAACACATCCATAGCAGTTTTTGTATGTATGTCCATGTTGTTACGGAAAGCAGATATTAATTTTTCGTCACCAGCAATATGTGCTAACACTCGGAGCTCAATTTGTGAATAATCTCCGGCAAAGATGACCCAATCTTTATGGGTCGGTATGAAGGCTTGGCGAATCTTTCTTCCTTCCTCTAACCGAATTGGAATGTTTTGTAGGTTAGGGTCAGTTGAACTAAGGCGTCCTGTTTGTGTTAATGCTTGATTAAACATTGTGTGAATACGATTATCCTTTTGGTCGACAACCTTTAATAACCCTTCAATATACGTTGACTGGAGTTTGCCTAATTGTCGATATAGTAAGATATTAGCTACGATCTCATGTTTATCTTTTAATTGCTCTAACACATCAGCAGATGTAGAATATCCTGTCTTTGTCTTCTTAATAACCGGCAAATGTAATTTTTCAAATAAAATTTCACCTAGTTGTTTTGGGGAGTTAATATTAAACGACTGTCCAGCTAGCGCAAAAATGTCTGTTTCAATTTTAGCTAACCGTTCCTTTAATTCTTCACCCATTTTTGATAAACGATCCACATCTAATTGAACACCGTAATGTTCCATCTCCCCTAATATAACAGCAAGGGGTAATTCCAATTCTTCATATAACGATAATTGTTCATTTTGTTGTAGCTGTTCCATCATCGGCTCTCTTAACCGTTTTAATTTATCTGCTTTACGAAGTACGTGTTGAGATAAGACATCAAGTTCTGGTACTTTTTGCTTTACACCTTTCCCGTATACTTCCTCATCAAAGGCTATATCCTGTTCATTCATTCTGTGACTTATAGATGGAATATCATGATTATTTTCAGAAGGATTGATTAAGTACGAAGCTAATAAAAGGTCAAATGTAATACCTCTCAATTTAATTCCGTACCTTTGCAACGCAACGGTAGTTTTTTTTGCATCAAATACATACTTTTCTTTTGTCTCATCTTCCGCCCATGTTTTAAATTGATTTGAATTTACGGCATCCTTTGCTTTTATAAAGTAATTTCCTTTTTCATTAGCAATTCCAAACCCTAATACTTCCCCATAATGGTAATTTTCGGCTAACATTTCTAACACGAAACCATCTTTTCCAGTAAACATATCTTCCGTCACATCTTTGACTACCGTTACTTCAATATCTTCTATTTCTTCTGTGACAGTTTCCTCACTACCTGTAATTCGGGACATTAAAGATTGAAAACCTAAATCTTTAAACAACTCAAGGACTTTCCGTTGGTCATATCCGTTATATGTAATATCTTCTACCTTTACAGTAATTGGTGATTGTCGTTCAATCGTAACGAGCTGTTTACTCATAAATGCTTCATCTTTATGATTTTCTAATTTTTCCTTTAATTTCTTTCCACTTACTTCATCTAAATTGGTATAAAGATTTTCTAGCGTACCAAATTGTGTTAGCAACTTAACAGCCGTTTTTTCACCAACACCAGGTACACCTGGTATATTGTCAGAGTTATCCCCCATTAACGCTTTCATGTCAATAACTTGTTCTGGTTTAATACCATACTTTTCCTCTAAATGCTGGGGATTATATGTTTCTACCGTAGTAATACCTTTTTTCGTTAATGTTACGTCAACCTTATCATCAACGAGTTGAAGTAAATCTTTATCACCAGATATTACTTTTACATCCATCTGTTCCTTTTTTCCAAATCGACTCATCGTTCCAATAATATCATCTGCTTCATACTGTTCTAATTCGTAATGCGGAACTTGAAACGCAGATAATAATTCTTTTACAAGCGGGAATTGTTCCGATAGTTCTGGTGGCGTTTTTTGTCTGCCACCTTTATATTCCTTATATGTGTCGTGACGAAAGGTTGTCTTCCCTGCATCAAACGCAACTAACAAGTGTGATGGTTTTTCTTCCTCTAAAATTTTTAACAACATTGTTGTAAATCCATAAACCGCGTTTGTATAGACCCCTTTATCATTATTTAGTAACGGTAAAGCAAAAAATGCCCGATATAAAATACTGTTTCCATCTATTAATACCATTTTGCCGTTCGACATAAAATGCACCCCTTTATTTCCCAGGTAATAAAAATACAGACGTTCTCCTTCTATTTTAGCATTTTCGCCATAGAAGGAAAAACGTCTGTCGTTGTTATTCGAAATAACCTAACAATATTTTTGCATATGGAGAGTCGTGTGGAATGACAATAGTTGTTTTTCCATCAATTGTTTTCTCATATGATTGCAATGTTCGATATAAACGATAAAAATCCGCATCTTTTTCAAACGATTCATTATAAATCTGGGCAGCTTCCTGCTCACCCTCTGATCGTATTTCGGCTGCCTCCGCTTCTGCCGTTGAAATCATTTCAGTCACTTGTCGATCAGTTTGGGCAATGATTCTGTTTTTCTCAGCATCCCCTTTTGACAAGTATTCCTGCGCTTTTGAGTCCCGCTCGGAAATCATTCTTTGGTATACGGATTTCTCGTTGTCATCTGGTAAATCCGTCCGTTTAATTCGAACGTCACTCACTTGAGCACCATAATTATTTAATTCAAGCAACTCATTTACCGTATCGGTCACTCTTTCGTTTAAGCTAGTTCGGGAAGTTGCCTCATCATTGATAATTTGTTCATATTCCATGCTTCCTAATTCTGCACGAATAATAGAGAAGATAAATTCTCCCATACGAGCTTCAGCATTAGCGACCGTTTTCGCATTATTTATTAATTGGGTCGGATCTGTAATATACCAAACTGCATAATTATCTATAATAATACGCTTTTTATCTAATGTGTTAATTTCCTGCTGATCCATATCATAGACCATTTTTTTATTTGGCATCACCGTTACGCTTTGAATAAATGGAGCTTTCATATATAAACCTGGGTCCTTTTCAATACGTACAACTTCACCAAATTGTCTAACGACCTTATATTCGCCTTGTTTGACAATAAAGAGGCTGCCTAACAGAATGACTAACAGCAATATTAGAGCTAAAATGGTTATTCCTAACTTTACATACTTTTTAAATTCTACTGGATTTTTCGTCTTCATTTCAAAAATATTATCACTCATTGTTACTGGCCACCCCCTTGTTGTCTCGGTTGGTTCTGGTTAAGAGGAAAATATTTCACAGTATCTCCATCTTCACTCATCATATAAATTTGCGCATTAGGTAATACACGTTCTAACGTTTCAATGTAAAGGCGTTCTCTTGTAAGGGATGGTGATTTTTCATACTCTTCATATATTGCATTAAAATTCGCCACATCACCTTTCGCCTTTTGAATACGCGCTACCTTATCACCTTCGGCCCGGGAGATAATAGCATCTTTCTCTCCTAATGCCTCTTCTAATTTTTGGTTTTCATACTTTCTCGCTTCGTTAATTTTCGTGTTCATCATTTCACGGGCATCTGTCACATTTGTAAATGCTTTTCGGACTTCTTCATTAGGTAAATCTACTTCTTGCAATTTCACATCGACGACTGAAATCCCGATGTCATACGTTTGAATTAAATTTGTTAACGAGTTTCGTACGTCATTTTCAATGACTGCTTTCCCTGATGTTAAAGCGTCATCAATTTTCGATGAACCAATGATTCCACGAAGGGAGGCTGATGTAGCGTTCATCAAAACATGCTCTGGATCCGTAGAATTATATAAGTATTTTTCGGGCTCTGTAATTCTCCATTGGACGACTAAATCAGCCATAACAATGTTTTCGTCACCTGTAATCATTTTAATGACAGCATCATCTTCCCCATCAGGATTATAGCCAAAATCTAAACTAAATGTTTCTTCTGGTAAAATTTCTACCTCTTGAATAGGCCATGGTAATTTAAAATGCAATCCAGATTGGGTAATAGTATCTTTTGGGTCCCCAAATGTAATAACGACTGCTTGTTCAGATTCATCCACGGTATACCAGCTTGTAGCTGCCGTTACCCCTAATAAAAGTAGGATAACTGTTAAACCCGACCATATATAAATTTGTTTTAAGTTCATGCTCTCGTATTTCCCCCTCTTTTCTTTCTATTACAGTACCTTAACGATAACACAATCTAGTACATTACAAAATAAAAAAAATACGGAAGCGAATAGATCACTCCCGTACAATAGAATCCAAACCTTGGATGAAAGGTTTTACATGTAACATGTTACCAAACATAACCATTTATTTCGTTAACGCAATATTAAGCTTTTGTAAATTTTTTCTCAAAACGAATAATAAAAGTCGTGCCTTCATCCACTTTACTTTCTACTTCAATTTCCCCGTCATGTGCTTCAACGATATGCTTAACAATTGCTAAGCCTAGTCCAGTTCCACCTGAGTTTCTACTTCGTGCTTTATCGACCCGATAAAAACGCTCAAATATTCTAGGAATGTCTTCGCTCGGTATACCAATTCCCGTATCCTTCACACTAATTTCTATATTGTTATCCAGTTGTTGGACATTAATATACACTTTTCCATACTTAGGCGTGTATTGTATAGCATTTGAAATGATATTTAATAACAGCTGTTTTATTCTTGGGGCATCTCCCATAAAAGTTGCATCTTTATCAAGATTTGTCTCTAGTGATACTTGCTTTTCTTGATAAATATGTTCAACTAACTGCAAAATATCCTCTACTAGTCTTGCTGGTCGTACTTCTTCTTTTATTAAATGAAACTCATCTTTTTCTAATTTTGATAACTCTAGTAAATCGTGAATGAGCAATTGAAGCCTTCTGCTTTCTTTGTAAATAATTGACAGAAATTGTTCTAACGTATTCGGGTCTTTATGAGCACCTTCAAGTAATGTTTCAGCAAACCCTTTTATAGAAGTAATTGGTGTTTTCAGTTCATGAGATACATTGGCGACAAAATCTTTACGCATTTCCTCTAACCGTTTCATGTCGGTTACGTCATGAAAGGCTAGAACCACACCTTTCCATACCTTTGAATCATTTTGAATTGGAGAAGCAAACACTTTAAAATATTTTCGTTCAATTCCCATCGGAATGACAACGGTTTTTACAATTCGGTCTTCCGTCATGAAGACGTCTCGAACAATTTCATGGATTTGTTCGTTTGTGACAGCTTCATAGTACAAAAAACCGACATAGGAGTCTGCTTTCCCTTTAAAATGTTCTAAAAATGTTCGATTCACCAAATGGATATACCCCTTGCCGTCTACCAGCATAAGACCACTATCTGTATTATCAACAACAGCTTGGAGGCGATCATTTTGTACTTCATTTTGAATCGACATTTCCATTAAATTTCGGGCTAATGAATTAATGGTAACGGATAACTCTCCAACCTCACCGTAATTCATTTCATACATTCGTGCATTGTAATTACCGTTAGCTAATTTCATTAATACATGTGAAGCATTTCGTACCGGTTTCACGTAGTTTTTTACGATATTGTAAATGATTAAAAAGATAACAAGGATTGCAACTAGTAATGTTGCACCAACCAATATCCATATGTTTTTTGTAATACTTCCGATTGTACTTACAGGAATTAGAAAGATAAACCGGCCATCATTAAGTTCGGTTGTAAAAGGGTAATAGTAAACTCCGTTCTTTAACGTTCCCCTTGCATCTCCAGTATTTGTTGTCATTTCCGTTTTAACAAAATGTATGATGTCTTCTTTTTCATTACTCGTAACATGTAACACATTGTCAATTGTATGTAGTGGGACATTGTTATGCTCATCTACGTAAATAAGCCCCAGTTCAAACTGTTGGCTCACTGCCCCTAGATCATATAATGACTCAAGGGATAATTCTTCCTCCTCTAGTTCCGACAAGAGATAGGAACCTTCAGTCCTTATCCGTTCGTCAACTGCGTCAATCACGTATTTTTGTGTGATTTGTACAAAGATAATTCCGATCATAATACTAATAGCAACAATGAGAAAAGAATAAAGTATAAAAGTTCGGGTCGTTTGTTGTTTCATTACTCCTTTGGATCCTCCATTTTATATCCTAATCCGCGGATCGTCTTAATGTATACTGGTTTCTTCGTATTAGGTTCAATTTTTTCTCGAAGATGACTTACATGTACATCTACTATTCTTGTGTCACCTACAAAATCATAATTCCAAACGGCACTCAACAATTGATCTCTAGATAATACTTTTCCTTTATGACGTGCTAAATACAACAGTAGCTCAAACTCTTTTGGGGTGAACTCTAATAATTCATCCTCATAGTAAGCTTCGTATTTTTCAGGATAAATCGTTAAATGACCAATTCTCTTCAATTCCTCTGACTCCTCATTAGAAGCCATTTTTGTTTGTGAACGGCGTAATATTGCTTTTATTCGAGCTACTACTTCCCTTGGACTAAATGGTTTTGTTAAGTAATCATCAGCTCCTAATTCCAAGCCAAGAATTTTATCAAATTCGTCGTCCTTAGCCGTTAACATTAAAATTGGTGTACTATTTTTTTGTTGACGAAGCTTTTTACAAACTTCCATTCCGTCTAATTTAGGTAACATTAAATCAAGTATAATTAAATCAAATGATTGCTGCTCGGCTATTGAGAGGGCCTCTTCTCCGTCAAATGCTACTTCTGTTTCATAGCCGGCTTGTTCAACATTATATTTTAATAAAGTAACAATCGATTCTTCATCATCCACAATTAAAATGCGATTCAACAACGTAATTCCCCCTTTATATTTTCTTCATCATACAATGAACAAACGATTATAAAAAGAAGATTTTAGAAAAATTTACACGACCTTAACATATGACAAAAGCAAAAGAAAAAACCCTTTTCTGAGAAAAGGGTCCCCTATGAGTATTTTTTTAGTAGAAATTTTCTAAAGATTTTCCCAACATGGATTCTGGTTCATGAGGAGGACAAACGTCTAGTTCCCCATTGAATACTGTATGATCCTCATCATCAATACCTGTCACAGATACAGTAATACAATGATTATCCTTGTCAATATGTGTTACCTTAATATGAACAGTAATGGTGGCATAATGATAAACTGGTTTAGGATAATTAAATTGTTGGCGCACAATATGACTACCAGGTCCCGGCAATTCCATCGAAATGGCGGACGATACAAGTCCGTATAACATAACAGAAGGGACGACAGGTTTTTTAAAAGGAGTTTGTGAGGCGTAATCGTGTTGAATGTATAACGGGTTAGCATCATTAGTCAAGGCTAAATACAGTAACAAATCTTTATCTTCAATCTTTCTTTTTACTTCATACTCATCGCCAACTTGTATTTGTTGGATTTTTCGCCCAATCTTTCGCTTTTTTCCTATCATAAAAACACCTCTTTTTATGAAAGCGTTTTCTTTAGCGGTGTAAGAAAAGGATTCAGGGGATTCCCCGAACCCTTATATCTTATTTTAAAATAGATAATACACTTTTAACGGATTCGACTGACTTATTAAGAGCATTTCGCTCCTCATCTGTTAAATCTAACTCAATGACCTTTTCTAAACCGTTACCGCCAAGGATAGTTGGTACGCCTAAATATAAATCGTCGTAACCATATTCTCCTTCTAAATATGCAATTGCAGGTAATACACGGCGTTGGTCTTTTAATATGGCTTCTACCATCTCCGTTAATGAGGCAGCTGGTGCATAATAAGCACTGCCGTTACCTAGAAGGTTCACTATCTCACCGCCACCTTTACGTGTACGTTCGACAATCGCATCCAAACGGTCTTGTGGGATTAACTTCTCTAATGGAATCCCTCCGGCATATGAGTAGCGGATAAGTGGTACCATATCATCTCCATGACCACCTAAAACGAAACCTGTTACATCTTTAACGGACAGATTTAATTCTTGTGCAACGAAAGTACGGAAACGAGCTGTATCTAAAACACCAGACTGTCCAATAACTCGATTTTTCGGGAACCCTGATTCTTTGAATACTGTATAAGTCATTGCGTCAACTGGATTTGTTAATACAATGATGTAACTGTTAGGGGAATATTTGACGATTTCCTGTGTCACACTTTTCATAATTTTGGCGTTAGTATTTACAAGATCATCGCGACTCATTCCAGGTTTTCTTGCAATACCCGCAGTAATTACAACAATATCAGAATCCTTCGTATCCTCATAATTGGATGTGCCTGTAATATTAGCGTCAAAACCTTGTACTGGACTTGCCTCGAGCATATCTAATGCTTTCCCTTTTGTAGGGTTTTCCATGTCAGGAATATCAACAAGTACAACGTCAGCTAACTCTTTTTGTGCAACCATTAATGCGGTTGTAGCTCCAGTAAAACCAGCGCCAATTACCGACACTTTTCTTCTTTTAATGGTCATGTATATCCTCCTTGATTATTCCATGTTTTTAATTAACTCATCACCAAATTGGGAACACTTCACCTCTGTAGCGTTATCCATTAGTCGAGCGAAATCATATGTTACTACTTTGCTTGCAATCGTTTTTTCCATTGATTTAATGACAAGGTTTGCTGCTTCTCTCCATCCAAGATGTTCTAGCATCAGGACTCCGGAAAGAATAACTGAAGATGGATTCACCTTATCTAATCCTGCATATTTAGGTGCTGTTCCATGTGTTGCTTCGAAAATAGCATGGCCTGATTCAAAGTTAATGTTAGCACCTGGTGCAATACCGATTCCACCAACTTGTGCTGCCAATGCATCAGAAATATAATCACCATTCAAGTTCATTGTAGCCACAACATCGAATTCTTTTGGACGAGTTAAAATTTGTTGCAAGAAGATGTCAGCAATTGCATCCTTCACAATAATTTTACCTGCTTTTTCTGCCTCATCTTGGGCCTGATTTGCGGCGTCTTTTCCTTTTTCCTCAACGATACGGTCATACTCAGCCCATGTAAAGACTTTGTCACCATATTCTTCTTCAGCAACTTCATAACCCCAAGCTTTAAATGCACCTTCTGTGTATTTCATAATGTTCCCTTTATGAACTAGGGTAACGCTTTTGCGCCCTTCATTTAAAGCATAGTCTATTGCAGAACGAACTAAACGTTTTGTCCCTTCTTCAGATACAGGTTTAATTCCGATTCCCGATGTTTCTGGAAAACGAATTTTATGTACACCCATTTCGTTTTGTAAAAATTCAATAACCTTCTTCACTTCAGGTGTTCCTTTTTGCCATTCGATCCCAGCATAAATATCTTCTGTATTTTCACGGAAAATAACCATATCCGTATCTTCCGGACGTTTTAATGGTGATGGTACACCGTCAAAATAACGAACTGGACGTAAACATGTAAATAAGTCTAGTTCTTGTCTTAAAGCTACATTTAATGAACGAATCCCTCCACCAATTGGTGTTGTTAAAGGTCCTTTGATTGCAATCTTATATTCACGAATAACATCAAGTGTTTCCGATGGTAACCACTCACCTGTTTTGTTATATGCTTTTTCTCCAGCATATACTTCTTTCCACTCAATTTCTTTTTCGCCTTTATAAGCTTTTTCAACTGCAGCATCTAAAACACGAGAGGCAGCTGCCCAAATATCTGGACCAATTCCATCCCCTTCAATGTACGGAACAACTGGTTTGTTAGGTACATTCATTTTTCCATTTTCCACCGTGATTTTTTCAGCTTGTGTCATAAAAACCCCTCCTCATAATTTTTCAATAACTATTTCTATATCTTCATCATAAGATATGAAAAGCGAATAAGACAAAAAAACCGGAGAAGCCGGCAAACCCGGCTTCTATTATCGATGTTCAACTAAAACATATTTTTGTCCAGTTGGGCCATTATAGTCCGCTCTTGGACGAATCAAACGGTTATTTTCATATTGTTCTAGAATATGTGCTAACCAGCCTGAGACACGACTTACAGCAAAAATCGGTGTAAATAAATCGTGATCTATACCTAAACTATGATAGACCGAAGCAGAATAGAAATCTACGTTTGCAGGTAAGCCCTTTTCCGACTTCATATAATCCTCAATTTGAACAGACATCTCATACCACTTTGATTCACCATTTAAGTCGGTTAATTGTTTCGACATTTCCCTTAAATGCTTGGCGCGGGGATCACCTTGTCGATAAACACGGTGGCCCATGCCCATGATCTTTTCTTTATTTGCTAACTTGTCTTTTACGTAGTCAATTGCATAATTCGGATCATCAATTTCTTTTAGCATTTTCATCACTCGTTCATTTGCTCCACCATGAAGAGGACCCTTCAAGGCACCAATAGCTGCAGTTATACCTGAGTATACATCCGATAGCGTAGCTACACATACTCTTGATGTAAATGTAGAGGCATTTAATTCATGGTCCGCATGTAGAACAAGTGCTTTATTGAACGCTTCTACTTCAATATCTTTCGGTTCTTTACCATTTAACATGTAAAGGAAGTTTTGGGCAAAACCAAAATCAGCCTTAGGTGATACCGGTTCTTTCCCTTGGCGTATGCGAGCAAAAGCGGTTACAATTGTTGGTACTTTCGCTTGTAAACGAATTGCTTTACGTTTGTTTGCTTCTTCTTCCATAACATCAGCTTCATCATCAAATAATCCTAACATTGAAACTGCAGTTCGTAATGCAGCCATAGGATGAACAGACTTCACATCATATGAACGGAAATGGTCAATGATTTCCTTCGGAATATCCATATTATGCGCTAATGTTTCTTTAAATTCTACTAATTCAGCCCCTGTTGGCAGTCTCTTATTCCATAAAAGGAAAATGACTTCTTCAAAACTTGCATTCTCAGCTAAGTCATCAATGTCATATCCTACATATGTTAACTGATCATTAATGATTGAACTGATAGATGACTCTGTTGCAACTACCCCTTCAAGCCCTTTTGTTCCTGCCATGGTATCTCTCTCCTTCTTGTATAAATTTACCCCTTTTTAAATTTTCTACCGAACGGAAGAAAACGCTTTAAATTATAAAAATAAAAATGTAAAACCTTTTACATCTTTAATTATAAACAAAGATGTGCAAAAAGTGAAATCATTTCATTAATTTTTAATGTTATGAATTCTTAACTTCCTAATACAAGAGTAGTAGCGGTTCTGTTGAATCAAGGTTTATAAAAGACAACCGTTTACCAAAAAAGCACAAAAGTTAATTGCACTCTTTAATGAAGTCGATATTAGCTTATTAAAACCATTGAATGACATAGTCGGATAATTTCATTCCTATATAGGCGATACCTGCACCAATTAATGGGCCTACTGGAACTCCTTTAAAAAAGACTACAGCCAGTATGGTTCCGAGAACAAGCGCAGTGGTTAAATGTGGTGAGTTTTCTAATAAAAAGAGCCCATCCTTGGCGACATATGCAACAAACATCCCTGCAGCTAACGAAATCCAAGCATAATAGGAGGTGATACTTTCGTATAATTGCTGAAATCCTATATCCCCAGATGCAATTGGTGCCAATACTGCAATCGTAATGACAATAACTCCAATACCAATTCCCTTCGCTTCGATATATGGTAAAAATTTACCTTCTAATTGAAACAATTTAATTCCTAATAGAATATAGATGGCAATCATAATAGCATTGTTTTTAGCTATATATCCTAGCATAAATAAAATTAATAAGAATAATGTGGACTGAGAAAACATGTGATTATTACCCCCGATTCGGTTCACCTTTCATAAAAAATCGTATCATAACTCGTGATGAAGGAAAAACTTATACTCTCCCCTGTGAATATGCTAATATTTAAGTACTAGAAAATAGAGGAGGTCCGTTCGTGAAAACTATTAATCTTCACCGCTTCTTACGGCTGCTTCTTGTTATCGGTGTTATTGTAGGAGCCGGATTCTTATTTATCATAGTATCTAAATATACATATCCATTTATTATTGCTCTGATCATTGCCTTTTTCATGAATCCTATTGTGAATTGGTTAGAACATAAAGCGAAAATGCCTAGAACGTTAGCGGTGTTCTTAACGATAATATTGATATTAGCAATTATTGTAACTGTTGTGACCATATTAGTCGTAGAGATTATTGGTGGCACTACCTATTTAGCAAAAAAAGTACCAACTTACTTTGAAGAACTTGTTGAATATGTACAGGGAATCGTTGCCTCGCAGGTGATCCCTTTATATGAAAAGATTAGTTCAATGTTAGATAAATTAGACCCGGGTCAAAAAGAACAAATTATGGACCAAATTAGCAATATCGGATCAGACATTGCTACTACAGGGAAAGAAATGTTAACTGGCATTTTAACTTGGATACCGCAGCAAATTGCAGGTATACCTAACTTCGCAACAGTACTCATTTTCTCACTATTAGGTACATTCTTTATTAGCAAGGACTGGTATAAACTAGTACGTCTGTTCAAAAATTTCACTCCGGAAAAAGTTGTTACTTCTAGTGGGAGCGTTGTAAAAGGTTTACAAGGGGCATTGTTCGGCTTTGTAAAAGCTCAACTCACCCTGATTACCATTACCGGTGTCATTGTGTTAATTGGTCTACTCATATTAAGAGTAGAATACGCCATTACGATTGCATTACTCACTGCTGTGGTGGATTTATTACCTTATTTGGGTACCGGCCTTATCTTTGTTCCGTGGATACTTTATTTATTTTTTACCGGAAACTATTTTTTAACAATCGGTCTAGCTGTATTATACATTATCGTTATTGTACAGCGACAAATGATGGAGCCAAAAATATTATCTACAAATATCGGACTTGACCCACTTGCTACACTTATCGCTTTATTTGTTGGATTTAAGTTGTTCGGGTTTGTCGGGTTAATTATCGGACCTGTCGTGCTCGTCATTTTAAATACACTGTATAAAACCGGGATTTTTCACGAAATATGGGAATATATTAAAGGAGAACCAAAACGGTAAAAAGGTTTGCCATTAGGCAAACCTTTTTTTACTTCCAGCGCCGAAATACCGTTACCGTACCTCGGTTCATCATTTGTCTCAATGTTTGTTTCATCCAATTTTTTGCTAGTTTACGGCTGTATGGTATTAAAAGAAGAAAACCTATTCCATCCGTAATAAACCCTGGAGTAAATAATAAAACAGCGCCAATCAAAATGCATATGCCATCAAAAATCTGCTCACTAGGTGACCTGCCATAAGCCAGTTGATTTTGAGCCCGCCTTAACGTATCCAATCCTTGTTGTTTCGCAAGAAATGCCCCAATAATACCTGTTAAAATAATACCACTCAAAACAACCCATACATTCGTTATGTTTCCTAGTAAGATAAATAGCCATATCTCTAATGCTGAAATTACGACAATGAGTAAAAAAAGCCACCGAAACATCTTTGCCTCTCCTCCCATTTTTCCTTACCTCTTTACATTCGAAAAAAAGGAGGTAACCCCTCCTTTTTCTCTAGATGACACTTGCATGTCCTTTATATATATCACCTTTAGTTGCATCTACTGTAATTTCCTCACCATCTTTGATAGTTGAAGTTGCATCCTTAACACCAACTACAACAGGAATTCCTAGGCTTAACCCTACAACTGCTGCATGGGATGTAAGGCCACCTTCTTCTGTTATGATACCTGCAGCTTTTTCTATAGCTGGCATCATATCTTTGTCTGTTGTTGAAGTCACGATTACATCACCTTGTCTTACTTTGCTAATCGCTTCTTCGGCAGATGTTGTAACTACAGCACGACCGTAGGTTGAACGTTGTCCGATCCCTTGCCCTTTTGCAAGTACATCGCCCACAACATGAACTTTCATTAAGTTTGTTGTTCCGCTCTCACCAACTGGAACACCTGCAGTAATGATTACTTTGTCCCCGCGTTCAAACAGGTTTGATTCCAACCCTTTATTAATCGCTGCATCAAGCATTTCATCTGTTGTCGTAACCGTCTCACCAATAACAGATTCAACACCCCATACGAGGGATAGTTGACGCGAAACTGTATCATGTGCTGTTACGGCTACAATTGGTGCCTTAGGACGATACTTAGAAATCATTCTGGCAGTATGTCCACTTTCCGTTGGGGTTAAAATTGCATTTACTTGCAGGTTTTCTGCAGTATAGGATACAGAATGACCAATTGCTTCCGTAATGGAGAAGTCTACATCTTCTGCAATTTTATTAAAGATCATTTTATGATCGAGTGCATTTTCTGTACGAATTGCAATGTTATACATTGTTTTCACTGATTCAACTGGATAAGAACCTGCAGCCGTTTCTCCTGATAGCATAATCGCATCAGTTCCGTCGAATATAGCGTTTGCTACGTCACTTGCTTCTGCTCTTGTAGGTCTTGGATTACGTTGCATTGAGTCAAGCATTTGTGTAGCTGTAATAACTGGCTTTCCGGCACGGTTACACTTCCGGATCAACATTTTTTGCACTAACGGTACTTCTTCTGCTGGAATTTCAACACCTAAGTCACCACGTGCAACCATTAAACCGTCACTAACTTCCAAGATCTCATCAATGTTATCGACACCTTCTTGGTTTTCGATTTTCGGAATAATTTTTATATGTTGGGCATTATGTTCCTCTAATAGTTCGCGAATTTCTAGTACGTCGGATGGTCGACGAACAAAAGAGGCAGCGATGAAATCGACACCTTGTTCGATTCCGAAAACAATGTCGCTCGCATCTTTATCCGTAATACCTGGTAAGTTCACACTTACGTTTGGTACGTTAACGCCCTTTTTGTTTTTCAATACACCAGAATTTAAAATTTTCGTTGTTAATTCATTGTTATCCTTATCAATTGCTGTTACTTCTAGTTCAACTAATCCATCGTCTAATAAAATTTTAGAACCAACGTGAACATCTTCTATTAATCCGGGATAAGTAACAGAGAATCGTTCTTTGTCACCTTCAATAGGGTCCATGGATACTTTAATTTCATTACCTGCTTCTAATTGTACTTCGCCATCCTTCATCACACCTGTGCGAATTTCTGGGCCTTTTGTATCCAATAGAATGGCTACTGTTTTACCGGTTTGTTGTGATGCTTCACGAATGTTCTCAATTCTTGCTCGATGCTCATCGTGGTCACCATGTGAAAAATTTAATCGTGCAACATTCATTCCTGCATCAATTAGCGAAGTTAAGGTTTCTGTTGCTTCTGAAGCTGGTCCTATAGTACAAACAATTTTAGTACGTTTCATAACTTTCCCCTCTTTCCATTATATCGATAATTCTTGCGATAATTGATAAATTGACATTTCAGGTTCACTCTTCTGTTCCAATGCTTCAAGTATGTCATGATCTACTAATTTGTTGTTTTGAATCCCGACCATACGTCCACCAGTTCCTTCTAACAACAAATCTACAGCTTTTGCACCTAGACGGCTTGCTAACACACGGTCAGAAGCTGTTGGTGAACCGCCACGTTGTGTATGACCTAAAACGGTAACACGTGTTTCTAAATTCGATTTTTCTTCAATCTTTTGTGCTACTTCACTACCAGTAGCTACACCTTCGGCAACGATAATAATACTATGTCGTTTTCCGCGGTCATGGCCTCGTTTAATTCGGTCAACAATGTCGTCAAAGTCTTCCTTCTTTTCAGGAATTAAAATGCTTTCGGCACCGCCTGATAAGCCTGCCCAAAGGGCTAGGTCACCGGCGTCTCGTCCCATCACTTCAATAACGTATGTTCGCTCATGAGAAGTTGCCGTATCACGAATTTTATCTACAGATTGAATAATTGTGTTTAGAGCCGTATCAAATCCTATCGTAAAGTCGGTACCAGGGATATCATTGTCTATAGTGCCAGGAACCCCAATACAAGGAAATCCTTTTTCCGTGAGTTTTTTAGCTCCCCGAAATGAGCCGTCTCCTCCTATAACAACGAGTCCTTCGATGCCGAGTTTTTTCATCTGTTCAATTGCCTTGTTTTGGCCTTCATCAGTTTTAAACTCTTCACTTCTTGATGAGTATAAAACTGTCCCACCTCTATGTATAATGTCGCCTACAGATCCAAGTTCCATTTTTTCAATATTACCTTCCATTAGCCCTTGGTATCCGTAGTAAATACCGTAAACATCCATTTCATGGTAAATCCCTTTTCTAACTACCGCACGGACCGCTGCGTTCATACCTGGTGAATCTCCACCACTTGTCAAAACACCTATTTTTCTCATAGTTATCACCTCGATAAGACTTTTGCTATATCTATTTCTAAACAACACTCGCCTTACGTACTATACCACCAATATAAAAATCATTTCAACAATTTCCCTCATTTTTAGAATATACCAAACATTTTATTTCATCCATTACAGGCGTAAAAAAAGACCGTGCAACCTTAACGATTGCACGACTTCATTATTCAGGAAGTACTGAAAACGCTCCCATGTGGTTATATTTTTCCCAGCGTTGCTCTAATAATTCTTCCGTAGTGAACTTTGACAATGTTTCGATTGAGTTGTTTAGTACCTCATCTATATTATTAGCTTGTTGTTCAATATCACGATGTGCTCCACCTTTAACTTCAGGTATAATTTCATCGATAATATTAAGCTCTTTCAAATCATAAGATGTAATCTTCATTGTCTCTGCTGCCTTTTGTGCTAGATTGGAGTCCTTCCAAAGGAGGGCGGCTGCACCCTCTGGTGAAATTACAGAGTAGGTAGAGTTTTCTAGCATATGAATGTGGTCACCAACACCTAAAGCTAATGCTCCACCACTTCCACCTTCTCCAATAACGATACAAATAATTGGTACAGTTAAACCTGCCATCTCTTTTAAATTGCGAGCAATAGCCTCACTTTGACCTCGTTCTTCTGCTGCTTTTCCTGGATAAGCACCTTTTGTATCAATAAAGCATACAACTGGTCGATTAAATTTCTCCGCCTGTTTCATGAGTCGAAGTGCTTTTCGATATCCTTCCGGATGAGGCATTCCAAAGTTACGGCGTAAATTTTCTTTCGTATCTTTCCCACGTTGATGACCAATGACAGTAATAGGTTGTCCTTTATATTTCGCTATACCCGAAACGATTGCTTCATCGTCACCATATAAACGGTCGCCGTGAACTTCTATAAAATCTGTAAACAAGGCATGTATATAGTCTAACGTAGTAGGACGCTTAGAATGTCTCGCCATTTGCACACGATCCCATGGCTGCATGTTTCCATACACTTCTGCTTCTAACTTTTCTAAGCGTACTTCTAATTTTTCAATTTCTTCTGTTAAATCGATAGAACTATCGCTCGTAAACTTTCGTAATTCTGCAATTTTATTTTTCAGTTCAACCACTGGTTTTTCGAACTCTAACACTTGTTCTTTCATTATTCATCACCTCCAGGTTGATGAAGGTCCAATAAAGTTGTTAATGTTGATTTCATATCTTGTCGCTCGACTACTTTATCTAATTGTCCATGTTTCAGTAAAAACTCGGCCGTTTGAAAATCTTCAGGCAGTTTTTCACGGATTGTCTGTTCGATAATTCTTCGGCCAGCGAATCCAATTAAAGCACCTGGCTCAGCCAAATTATAATCACCGAGGGATGCAAAGCTGGCAGAAACTCCGCCTGTTGTTGGATGAGTCATAACAGAAATCATTAATCCACCGTCTTTGTGATGCCTTTCAATCGCCATAGAGGTTTTCGTCATTTGCATTAAGCTTAAAACCCCTTCTTGCATACGGGCACCACCTGAAGCGGTGAAGATAATAAATGGTAACTTTTCTTTTCTCGCTTGTTCAACAGCTAACGCAATTTTTTCGCCAACTACTGAGCCCATGCTTCCCATTCGAAACCTTGAGTCCATTACAGCAAACGCCGTTGCGAAGCCGTTAATCGTCCCTTTCCCGGTAACGACTGCTTCATTTAATCCAGTCTTCTCTTGGTCTTTCTTAATCTTATCCAAATATCCCGGAAATCCTAGTGGGTTTTCCGAAACAATATTTTCGTTCCATTCTGTAAAGGATTCTGCATCAAACAAACTGTCTATACGCTCTTGAGCAGTCATTGGGTGATGATACCCACAGTTTGGGCACACTTTTAAAGAGTTATATAACTCTTTGCGATAAAAAATCTTTTTACAAGATGGGCACTTTTGCATTAGTCCTTCGGGAATATCTTGTTTTGCTTCCTCACGAGGGATGGTAGCATATTTTTTCTTTTTGCTAAATATATCCTTAAGCAAGGCATTTTCCTCCTTTAGTAACAAAAAGCTGATGCATAGTAAAACAAACCATAAACCAATAAAATCAAAATGTAAAACAATAAATAAATGCTTACTTTATTAAGTTAACCTTTGTTTATATGCTTGTTTCATTGTTTCGTTAACTTGCTCCATTTGTCGACGCTCAATTCCGTCAAGCAAACGGTAGTATACTTCCTTTTGAAAAATAACTTTGGAAGACGTTCGGGAAAAGTCTTCAATTAGTTGCCATATTTTCAATAATAAATGATTATTAATCGTTTGAAAAATTTTAAAAAAGAAACGAAAATGTCTTAGTTCATCTTGACTCATTTCAATAATTCGTCGTAACTCGATGACATCTTCTTTTTGTAAATGGGCCATTGCTTCTTTTGTACCATTCAGCTCTAGCATTTCTTTTACTTGTAATAGTTCTTCTTTAGCGTTTGATTCACGTAAAATAAATGTAGAAAGTAACTCAACTGTTTGATAAGGCTTATATTCCCGCAAAAACGTCCCTTCTCCTTGCCTCGTTTCGATTAAACCTAATAACTCCATTGCTCGCAAGGCTTCTCGAACAGAAGAACGTCCTGCCATCAGCTGTTCTGAAAGCTCCCTTTCGGAAGGAAGTTTATCACCAGGAGAAAGGGAATACTTATCTATATATTGACGAATTTGTTCGAGTACATCTTGATATACTTTTCTTTTCTCATTTGCGAACACCGATGTTCATCCCCTCTCTACAAGGAAAGAAAGGTAATTCTCCTAGTTACTCCTCATCGATAAGAGCTAAACGTCTCGTTTTGTCTGCAACTTCCTCAGGAGAAACTTGATGTCTTGCCACTCCTGATTCAATGGCTGCTTTTGCAACACTTGCAGCTACTGCCGGTGCTACACGAGCATCAAATGGTGCAGGTATGACATAGTCCTCATTTAATTCATCCTCTTGTACGAGGGAGGCAATCGCTTCTGCTGCAGCAATTTTCATCTTTTCATTAATACGAGTAGCACGAACGTCTAAAGCACCACGGAAAATTCCTGGAAACGCTAGTACGTTATTCACTTGGTTAGGGAAGTCTGACCGGCCTGTCCCAATTACTTTCGCTCCTGCTTCCTTTGCGTCCTCTGGCATAATTTCAGGGTCTGGATTCGCCATAGCAAAAATAATCGGGTCACGGTTCATTTTTTCAATCATCTCTTTTGAAAGTAGGCCACCTACAGAAACACCTACGAATACGTCAGCTTCTTCCATGACTTCCTCTAGGGAACCTTCTAGTTTAGCTTTGTTCGTAATTTTTGCAATTTCGTCCTTCACATCATTCATACCAAATGTACGACCTTCATAAATCGCACCTTTTGAATCACACATAATCATATCACGTACGCCTAGGCTATATAAAAGTTTTATAATAGCAATCCCGGCAGCTCCTGCTCCATTCGCTACAACACGGATATCAGAAAATGACTTGTTCACGAGTTTCAACGCGTTAATAAGTCCTGCTACTGTCACGATAGCTGTACCATGTTGATCATCGTGAAATATTGGGATGTTTGTTTCTTTCTTTAAACGTTCTTCAATAATGAAGCAGTTCGGTGCAGCAATATCCTCTAAATTCACACCACCAAAAGTTGGCTCCATTAATTTTACTGTGTTTACGATTTCATCAATGTTACGTGTATTTAAACAAATAGGGAAAGCATCTACTCCGGCAAAGCTTTTAAACAAGGCTGCTTTTCCTTCCATGACCGGTAATGCAGCTTCTGGACCTATATTTCCTAATCCTAAAACAGCAGATCCATCACTTACAACCGCAACCATGTTTCCTTTCATCGTATATTCATAGACATCATCACGACGATCATAGATTTCCTTACAAGGTTCTGCCACTCCTGGAGAGTATGCTAAACTTAAATCGCGAGCATTTTTTACAGGAACCTTAGAATGTGTTTCAAGTTTACCTTTATTAACCCTATGTACATGCAAAGCTTCTTCCCTTAAATTAGACACGAATTATCGCTCCTTTATCTTTACTCTCTGGCAAGATTATCCCCATTAAAATATTGGTCTGACCACTAGCTTATTCCATTATAACAAAAGGTATATAGGTGTAAAGGAAAATTGGTAATGTATCATTATGCCCTATCACTTCGCTTTAAAGCAACGTTTCCTTCACCAAAAATATCTTTTAAAGCATGTAAACAATCTCGTACTGGTTTTATATAAAATTGTTCAGATAATTGATATGTTTCCTTGCGCCTCGATGAGTATACGATTACCGGTACTTCCCCCGGATACTTATCGGCAATCTTTTTAATTTTCGTTAATTGATGTTTTTCATCCCGATCATATAATCTGATAAACAATTTTTCCTTAGTCGTTACCTCTTGTTCATTTTCAAGATCAAAAGTTTCCATATGCTGCACAACCCATTGTGGTTCCCCATTACGTAAGTCTACTTTCCCTTTGACAAAAACAATGAGTTCTTCTTTGATCCAGCGATTTAACGTCCGATATAGATCCGGAAAGATTACACCATCAATTTCGTCTGATTCATCCACAAATGTAACAAAAGCCATTTGATCGCCTCGTTTTGTACGTATAACTCTCATATTTTGTAAGACAGCCACCCCACTTACATTATTGCCAATATGGTCGTCTAGCATCGAACGGATCGAAACAATCCCCCTTCTCCTAAGTTGCTTACGGTAAGTAGCTAGAGGGTGACTTGATAAATACATCCCTACCATGTCTTTTTCCAGGGCTAATTTATGAAAAGTAGAAAAGGGCTCTGTTTCAGTATACGTAGAATCTAATGTGAATTGGTCGCCAAATAACGTTTCCTGTGCAGAAAATCCGCCAAATAACTCCCCTTGTTCTAAAGCTTGATCTAATGACGCTAATAAGGAAGCTCTATTGTCATACGTCTCATCAAATGCACCCGCTAAAATAAGGGACTCCAATACAGAGCGGTTGACCGTTTTCAATGGAACTCGCTGACAGAAGTCAAAGAGGTTCCGAAACGGCTTGTTTCCACGTGCAGCAACAATGGCATCTACTGCTTGCTTCCCAACTCCTTTAATGACGAGAAGAGACATACGTAAGTTTTGCTTCCCCTCTACAGTAAACTTGCTATAACTATGGTTAATGGAGGGAGACAAAATTTTTAATCGGAAATCTTTCGCTTCTTTCACGTATTCACGTAGCTTTTCCTGATTATGCGAAACTGAGCTTAATAGTTCTGCGAAAAAGTAAGCTGGGTAATGTGCCTTCAAGTAGGCTAGTTGATAGGAAATCAAACTATAGGCGACAGCATGACTCCGATTAAATCCATAGTTGGCAAAGCGGACAATCCAATCGTAGATCTTTTCTGCCACTTGTTGGTCATATCCGTTTGCCATACATTTTTGAACAAATTTCTCTCTTTCTTTCGTTAATACATCTTTTTGTTTTTTACTTACGGCTCGTCTTAAAATATCCGCCTCCCCCAACGAATAATCTCCAATACGATTTGCGATTTGCATAATTTGTTCTTGATAGATTAAAACACCATACGTTCGCTTTAAGATCGGCTTTAAATCGGGGTGGGGATATGTGACCGTTTCTTCTCCGTGCTTTCGTTTAATAAATGTCGGTATATATTCCATAGGACCTGGTCGGTATAAAGCATTGACCGCCACTACATCTTCTATATGTTCGGGCTTCAGCTGTGTAAGTACTTTTTTCATACCTGAAGACTCGAGTTGAAAAATACCTGTTGTTTTTCCTTTTTGTAATAGACGATACGCAAGTGGATCGTGAAGTGATATATGTTTTAACGAAAACTGGTTATCTTCAAATTTTTGTACCCGCTTTACAATTTGTTCCATAAGGGATAAATTACGCAAACCTAAAAAATCCATTTTTAATAACCCGATTTGCTCAAGGTCGTTCATTGGGTACTGAGTTAACGCTACACCATGATGCCCGGACATTAAGGGAACGTATTGATATAACGGACGGTCACTAATCACAACACCAGCAGCATGTGTAGAATGATGTCGCGGTAAACCTTCCAATTTCACCCCAACTTTAAATAACGTTTTTAAGCTCTCTGAATTTGAGATGTATTGGCGTAACGTATCTGAACCTTTGACTGTTTCTCTAAGGGATGGTACTTGAGGTGAAATTTCTTTTAACAAATATTGTTCATCATGTTTATCTATCCCCATTGTCTTCATTAATTCTCTTAGTAAGGAGCGCGGTGCAAAGGTTCCAAAAGTAACAATTTGGGCAACCCGATTATCACCATATTTTTGCAGAACGTATTGAATCACTTCATCTCGACGATGATCTGAAAAATCAATATCAATATCAGGCATGCTCATCCGTTCTGGGTTTAAAAACCGCTCAAAAAGTAAGTCATATTCAATTGGATCCACTTCTGTGATATCTAATAAATATGCTACTAGTGAACCGGCTGCAGAACCTCGCCCAGGACCTGTCATAATATTTTCCTGCTTGGCATACTTCATAAAATCCCACACGATGAGGAAATAGTCACTAAATTCTTTTCCGTTAATTACACGTAACTCATGTCGTAGACGTTCTTTTGCAATCTCAATGTTATCTACATATTTCTCTTTTAATCGTTCTTCGCAAAGTTGTGTTAAATATTGCTCTGACGTGTAGTTCGGTGGTGTTGGAAATTTCGGTAACAAATGTTGCCCTAGTTTAAGTGATAAATTCGAACACATTGCGGCAATGTCCATCGTATTCTGAACTGCTCCAGGATATGCTTGAAATTTCCGTTCCATCTCCCCTTCGGATAGAAGTGATCTGTTCCTGGAATCAGGGCGCAACCGATCTTTTGACCAAAAACGTCCTTCTTTAATCGACCGCAAACAATCGTACGCTGCCTCATCCTCTTCTTGTAAGTACCTTACATCGTGAAGGGCAACTAGTTCCGCATGTTGTTGTTCAGTTACATAAGCATTTGCCTGTTCGTTTGCTATTATTTCATAATCATGTCCGTGTTCTTGAATACCCAGGTACAATGTTTCTGTAGGCATGTGTTGAGTTATGGAATTTATAACTTGATCAAATGCTTGTCCTGTACCTTCACCCTGAAAAAATTGGGAGGCGGGTAATATTGTGACAACGTCATCTATGTATAACTGTGCTTTTTCTACAGCTGTTGTTTTAGTATCTGACATTTGAATTAGCGTAGATAATTTCAAAAGTTGTTCGTAACCACGATTGGACTTTGCCAGGAAAATGAAATGAATGGGTTCCGTACGAAATGGAAAGGTGATAGATGTTTCCATTCCGATAATTGGTGTGATTCCTTCTGCTTTACACTGTTGATAAAATTGCACCGCTCCATGTAAAACATTTCGATCAGTTATCGCAATGGTATCGTATCCTTTCTCCTTTGCTCCTTTAACAAGCTTCTCAATTGTTAACGTACTTTCCATAAACGTAAATCCACTATGTACTTGTAAATGTATATACCCCATTTTCACCACGCCTTTTATTCCAATGTACCTCCATTATATCTTAATTTATTCCCCCCTTAAACGTAGAACCCTTATCATACATGTCCACCTCCCCCCATAAACTTAAACTAGGAGGATGAAGCCTATGGAAGAACGATTTATTACAACCTTTATCCAATGTTATTTTATCGCCTTCGGTGTGTTAGCTGGCGGTTCTTTAATTGGCAGTTTAGGAAATTTTATTGTTGGCGAACCGCCACTAACATCTATTATTCATATCGGTAGAAGGCTAAGGATTTGGGCAATTATTGCCGCTATTGGTGGTACTTTTGATGCAATATACAGTTTTGAAAAGGGCTTTTTTGAAGGCTCTACCATTGATTTAATTAAACAACTTTTACTCATTTTATCTGCCATGGCCGGGGCGAAAACAGCTCTCCTATGTTTAGAATGGTTTGTACAGGAGGAAATCACATAATGAATTTTCCCCCATATTATAAGGAAAGGTCATTTCAATTATTTTTTATAGGGGTACTGACAGGTGGGGTAATTGCTTACATTTTATTTCTATATATGTACGGAAGTTTAACTGAACGGTGGATTGAAGAAAACCTTGAGTTACGTGCGAAAGTAAACTCTTTAGAAGAAGTCTTAGAGAATGATCGCCAAGAGGATGAAAAGCATGACCGTGAAGTGTTACTCGTTCAAGAAGTAAATGTAGAGTTGGTAAACGAACAAGCACTTCGAATCGATCGCTTTGTTTCCCTCCAATTAAAAGAGTTAGTCGAAGAGGAACTCAGACCATTAATTGGAAGTAAAATCGAATCGTTATCAGAGAATCGCTCACTTATTTTCTCAAGCATAGAAAATAAAATGTTCCATGTAGAAAACACCTCATACAAAGCGAAGATTACCCACTTAACCATCGCCCCTAAAATGTTAGTTTCTGTAGAATTACACATAACAAAACGTTAATTCATCGACATAAAAAAAGATCTGTTCGGATATAATAGGTAAAATAGGTAAGAAAGGGTGATGATATGTTTGGATTGGATTGCAAACTATTAATTGATGAAAAGATGAATCAATTATTTAATGGACATTCAGCCTTTGCCGAATCGACGGAAGTAATTAGATTGTTAGAACGCAAAGTGACACAAAATGAATTAAACGTTTACGTTGACCAAACAGATTTCGGTTGTTGGTTTATTCCGGATAAATAGAAAAAAGTCTGGATAATCCAGACTTTTGTTTTATTTATTCTGTTCAAGTTGATACTGCTTACATACCGTTTCTAAATCCTCAATAATTGGCTCAACTTCTTCCCAATTCGATACGGATGCACCAGAAGCCAATGGGTGGCCTCCTCCATTATATTTCGCGGCAATATCATTAATAACCGGCCCCTTCGAGCGTAACCGAACCCGAATTAAGTCTTCTTCTTCAATAAAGAATGCCCAGGTAACAATGCCTTCAATATCACCTAGAACTCCTACTAATTGCGACGTTTCATCCGGTTGGATTCCATATTGGTCCATAATGGTTTTCGTAATTTTCACAGTACTTAACCCTGATTTTGAGACGGAAAAATTTTGTAGTATGTATCCTTTTAAGTGAGCAATATGATGTTCTGTGTTATATAAGTGGCGGTATAATTCCGGCCGGTCAAATTCATATGCAACTAATTCTGAGGCATATCGAAATGTTTTCTCCGTCGTACTTGGGAATAAAAAGCGACCTGTATCTCCGACAATCCCTGCATATATTAGCCTTGCAGCTTTTTCATTCAACTGAAATCCTTCCTCTTTTCCCGCTAGAAAAAGTTCATATATCATTTCACTTGTGGAAGATGCTTCTGTATCTACCCACATCACATCACCGTAGGGGTCTAAGTTTGGGTGATGGTCAATTTTCACTAATGCCTTTCCTTTTGTATAACGTTGATCACATACCCGAGCCTCATTTGCTGTGTCACATACAATGACGAGTGCATCATCGTATGTATCATCGTCAATGTGGTCTAATGTATTTAAAAAGGTCAAGGACGAATCCTCTTCACCTGCTAACAACACCTTCTTATCAGGGAAGGATTGTTTAATCATCTCACCTAAACCACCTTGTGAACCATAAGCATCGGGGTCAGGTCGTACGTGTCGATGAATGATAATTGTTGAATATTGCTGAATTAAGGAAAGTATCTCTTTTTTGCTCATTTGATTGACTACCTCTCTTTTATTATCACTTTACATAACCATACCATACCGGAAAACGGTAGCAAAATTTTAAGGAAACAGGTAAAATAGACTCGCAACTATCACAAACAGGAGTCGATTACATGTTTATTTTTGTACTCATTGTTGTATTATCAATTGTCATGTATATATTTTTCAAAGTGAAGATTTTAACATTGAAAGATCAACTGATGATGCACTACACGAACGCCAAAGCTAGAATCGCATTAGGAATGTTTATTTTCTTCTTTGCGATGAATCAATATTTGTTTTACCAAACAAAATTATCTTTATACATTGGTATTGTGTTCCTTTTTCTAGGTGCTATTCAAATTCACTACGGGTATAAGCTGTTTTCTTTTTACCGAAACGAAATTGTACAACAGATGAAACAAGAGGAATAAGGGCGCCCCTGATGTTACAAAAGCTGTAACATAGGGGCGTTTCGTCTTAGCGGTCAATAAACTGGGCCATTACTAATGCTTTTCCTACTAATAAATCATCAGAGAAGACTTCCACATCCACTTTCGCAAATTTACGGCCAATCTCTAACACTTTCGGTTTCATGAGGAGTGTGCTTCCTAATTGAACTGGTTTCATATAGTAGATCGATAAGTTTTCGACAACGAGGTCACCCTTTTTATATCCTTTTAGTAAGCGTCTAGCTGATTCTGTTACAAAGGATGTAAATACGCCATAAGAAAGAGCACCAAGATGGTTGGTCATCTGTGGTGTTACTTCCGACTGATAGATGAACTGATCCGTATCATCATAAACCTCCAACTGATTAGAAACGATGTCATCTATCGTCTCTCCAACTTGTGGTTGTCGTTGTAAATGTTGCATTCCTTTTATAACATCCTGTCTCGTAATAACGCCTTTAAAACGTTGTTGGTGGTCAACAACTGGTACAAGTTCAATACCTTCCCAAACCATCGTATGGGCTACATTAGCCAAAGACGTTTTGGTTTGGACGGTAACAGGGTTTTTCGTCATGACTTTATGGATAGGAAGTGATTGACCTTTGTCGATCACATCTTTTGATGTAACCATGCCAACCACCCTTTGTTGGTCATCAACAACCGGGTACCGGCTATGACTCGTCTTTTTATTTAGTTCGTGCCACTGTTTCACGGTTTCTTCAATATGTAAGTAAAAAGATTGGTCTAGCGGTGTAAATATATCATCAACAATTATGATTTCCTTTTTAATTAATTGATCGTAAATAGCACGGTTTATCATGGCAGCTACTGTAAACGTATCATAGCTAGATGAAATGATGGGTAGTTGTTTTTTATCTGCCAACTGACGTACATGCTCATCTGTATCAAAACCACCTGTAATTAACACAGCAGCTCCTGCCTCTAATGCTAATTGTTGGGCTTTAGTACGGTTTCCCACGATCAGCAGCGACCCTGCCTCTGTATACCTCATCATCGCCTCTAACTGCATAGCACCAATGACAAATTTATTTAATGTTTTATATAAACCTTCCCGGCCGCCTAATACATGACCGTCAACAATATTAACAATCTCAGCATAAGTAAGACGTTCGATGTTTTCACGCTTTTTCCTCTCAATCCGAATTGTGCCAACACGTTCAATGGTGCTTACTAATCCGATGTTTTCAGCCTCTTTGATAGCACGATAAGCTGTACCCTCACTAACTTGTAATGCTTTTGCAATTTGGCGAACAGATATTTTGCTACCAATACTTAATGATTCAATATGTTGTAAAATTTGTTCATGTTTTGTTGCCAAGGGAATTCACCAAACTTTCCATCCTAGTCATATGTGTATTATAACGATGAGAAGACGCAGGTTCAATTTTGTTTTGCAAAAATTCTTTTTCTTACCTTTTCTTGCTTCTTGCGCTCACCTTCGGTCATTAGTAGATCCCATAAGTTTCCACCGGCCACACATAGAAAAAAGAGTAACCAACAACCCCAAAACAAGGATGATACATTTCCGGTAGTGTTCTGCATCGCTGGTAATGCTAAATATAGCAAATATAAGGAAAATAATAACCTTAATAATGCATTTCGATTCATATCTATTCCTCCTTACGTATTTGCTATATTGTATGCGTGTCCATTTCTACAAATGAGAAAAAGCCGTATCAATTTCTCTTACTTGATACGGCTACTAGTATTATATGAGCAGGAGATTATAGTTCGATTTCATCCCCAGGGTGTAGTACCTTCCCTCGGCCACTCCTTACCTTCTGAACAAAATCATGTGGATCTTGTTCAATAACCGGGAACGTATTGTAATGAATTGGAATTACTGTTTTTGCCCGTAGCCATTCTGCTGCCAACACAGCATCATCGGGTCCCATTGTAAAATTATCACCTATTGGCAGAAAGGCTACATCAATATCATGCAGTTCCCCAATCATTTTCATATCTGAAAATAGTCCTGTGTCCCCAGCATGATAGACTGTTTTTCCTGCAGCCATCAGCAAAGCTCCAGCCGGCATACCTGTATATATCGTATTGTTATTTTCATCTGTATAACTGGAGCTATGGAAGGCCTTTGTTAACTTGACCCTTCCAAAATCAAATGAATAGCTCCCCCCAAGATTAAGAGGATGTGTATCCAATCCTTTCGAACCTAAGTATGTAGCTAACTCTACCGGTGCAACAACTAAAGCATTGTTTCGCTTTGCAATTTCCTCTGTATCACCAACATGGTCGTTATGACCGTGGGTTAATACGATGACATCAGCTTGAACATCTTGAACTTTTAAATCAGTAAGTCCATTCCCTGAAATAAAAGGGTCAAATAAGATGGTCTTTCCGTTTGTAATTATTTTAACAATGGAATGACCGTGATAAGAAATATTCATATTCTTCTCTCCTTTCTTTTTTCATCTACACATAATATTCACTACTTTATCCATTATCCCTTTTTCATTTGAAAATTTACGTTATATAGTGAATATCTTTCTTTTCGTTTTTTACATAATTGTGATAAAGTTTTTACAAAAGGAGGGGGATCTATGGAGAATCGCATTCAGCATTTAATGAACACAATGAACCAAGCCCAGCTAAGTAGTGCTTTCATCACATCAAAGGCAAATATATATTATTTAACAGGATATTATACTGAGCCTCACGAAAGATTAGTTGCTCTATACATAGATAAAGAGGGAAAGCCGCTTTTAATCCTACCCGAAATGGAAAAAAAGGATGCCATGGATAGCGGCTGGTCTGAAGCTATATTAGCTTATGATGACCAAACCGAACCCTTTAAAAAGTTTAAGCAGTATGTTGCAGGAAGCGTTCCTGACAACATCGGTGTGGAATCTGATCATTTAACATTAACTAGATATGAATCAATCCAAAGCGTATTCCCTCGCAGTAAGATACAAGATTGTCAACCATTGCTACATCAATTAAGAGTCATTAAGGACCAATCAGAATATCAACTGTTGAAAGATGCAGCTGCTCTTGCTGATTTTGGTGTTCAAAAAGGAATTGAAGCAATAGAAGAGGGGAAATCAGAGTTAGAGATTATCGCCCATATCGAATATGCCTTAAAACGGGAAGGCGTGCGGGATATGTCATTTTCCACCCTCGTATTAACAGGGAATAAAACTTCTTCCCCACACGGAACACCTAGCCAAACAAAAATTAAAGCTGGGGATTTCGTCTTGTTTGACCTCGGAGTTGTATTTGAAGGCTATTGTTCTGATATTACGAGGACTTTTGGTTATAAAAAGATGACAGAACAACAGAAAGAAATGTATAACGTTGCTTTAAAAGCACAACAAACGGCAATTGAAGCAATTGAAATTGGTAAACCAATTGGTCAACTCGATCAGACTGCTAGAGCAGTTATTACCGAGCATGGGTATGGGGATTACTTTACTCATCGTATAGGACATGGTCTCGGAATTGATGTTCATGAGTATCCATCCATGAACAGCGAAAACACGTTACCGTTGGAGGAAGGAATGTGTTTTACCATTGAACCAGGTATTTACGTTCCGAATGTTGGTGGTGTTCGAATTGAGGACGACATTTTCATGACGAAAAAGGGCCCAGAACTGCTGACACAATTTCCGAAACAACTACAAATTATTGGTTCATAAACAAAGCATGTGATTGAATTTCAATCACATGCTTTTTATTGAGACTCGATTATAAAATTTGATCTACATTTTTATACTCTAAACCATGTGCCTCTGCTACTGCCTCATATGTAACATAGCCGTTTAACGTGTTAATTCCTTTTTTCAACGACTTATTGTCAAGGCATGCCTGCTGATAACCTTTATTCGCTAACTGAATGGCATAAGGTACTGTAACGTTTGTTAATCCAATGGTGGATGTTCTTGGTACTGCCCCTGGCATGTTTGCCACCGCATAGTGCAACACACCGTACTTTTCATATGTTGGATTATCATGTGTTGTAATTCGATCAGATGTTGCAACAATACCACCTTGATCAATTGCTACGTCAACAATTACAGAGCCTTCAGGCATTGATTTTACCATCTCTTCAGTAATCAGCTTCGGAGCCTTTGCACCAGGTATTAATACGGCTCCTATCACTAAGTCAGACTCTTGAACAGCTTCCGCAATGTTTAACGGATTTGACATTAATGTGTTGATAGAAGAACCAAAAATGTCATCTAACTCACGAAGGCGGTCTGGGCTCAAGTCAACGATTGTGACATCTGCACCTAATCCCATTGCAATTTTGGCCGCGTTTGTACCGACTACTCCACCGCCAATAATGGTTACTTTTCCTCGTTTCACACCCGGGATTCCACTAAGAAGAACTCCCTTACCACCCTTTGATTTTTCAAGAAATTGTGCTCCAATTTGAGAAGCCATTCGACCTGCAACTTCACTCATCGGAGTTAGGAGTGGTAGGGAACCGTTATGTAATTGGACCGTTTCATATGCAATCCCTATGACCTTTTTCTCAATTAACGCTTTCGTTAACTCCGGCTCGGCCGCTAAATGTAAGTATGTAAATAAAATTAACCCTTCATAAAAGTAATCATATTCCTCTTTTAAAGGTTCTTTTACCTTCATAACCATTTGTTGATTCCAAGCCTCTTGAGCAGTAGGTACGATATGTGCCCCTGCCTCTAAATATTGCTCATCCGTAAATCCTGACCCGAGACCAGCACCTGTTTCAATGTACACATCGTGCCCAGTCTCTTTTAATGAAATAACGCCAGCAGGCGTCAAGGCGACACGATTTTCATGATTTTTTATTTCTTTAGGAACTCCAATATTCATTTCATATGACCTCCTTATTACTTCATTTATGTAAATAACGGATTCGAAACGAATCAAATATACCATGAGTTTATGATAAAAGGAAAGTACTTCACATTATTTCTTATAACTTCACGTGAAAGCCTTTTCATTCTACCAAATTTACCATTTCTTTGCATCTATTACTTATCTTTACCGATAACGGTTAATGACGTCAACTCCCCCAGTAACTTCAATTACAGCTCCTGTTATCATATCGGAGTTCTCATCACATAAAAAAGCGACCGTACGGGCTATATCTTCCCCTGTTCCCGAGCGACCTATAGGAGTGTGTTCGTCCTTTTGTCTTTTCCCTTCAATTATCGTTGCCTCTTTCATCTCACCGGCAATGATGCCAGGACATACCATATTCGCAGTTATCCCGTTTTCCGCTTCTTCAATTGATACCGTTTTTGTTAACGAAACGAGCCCTGTTTTTGCAGCAGCAAAAGCAGAACGAAACTTCCAACCTGGGGCATCATCCGCACCCTGGAATCCGTATGTAACAATGCGGCCATAACGTTGCTCTCTCATCATAGGCAATACTTCTTTTAGTAAATAGAACGTTGAAGATAAGTTGCCTGTTATCATTTCGCTCCATTCCGTATCCGTATAATCAATTAATTTTTTACGTTCAAAAATGTACGGTCCGGCGTTCAAAATGAGAGCATCAATGCGTTGATATTCACTCTTTGTTTCAACTACAAGGCGATATAAATCTTCCTTGTTTGTCATATCCGCTTGTACAATATGTAGATGTTCCTCATAATCGGATAATTCTTTAGCTAATTGCTCTGCTGCATGCCGATCACTTCGGTAAGTAGCTGTTACAGAATATCCATCTTCCAGTAACTGTTTCGTGACCATTCGTCCTAAACCCTTTGTCCCAGCGGTAATGAGTGCGTGTCTCATTTTCATTCCCCCAGTTATTACACATAATTGAGGCTCCTCTTCATCCCCTTGATTTTACCACGTACATAGAGGAAAACCAAAAAAAGAACCCTTTTCTTAGGGTTCTTATCTCCTTTTCTTATCATTTAATCGAACCTCGTAACCTTTTGATTCATAGCTATCTTGAATTTGCGCCGTTATTACATCTACTTTTTTTTCCTCTTTATTTTTTCTTTTATCCACAACATTCACCCCCTCTTCATTATAATGTCAAAATTTTCGAAAAAATTTAAAAGAACATTTTCCCAATTAGGCTAGCCCGTAATATAATGAATAGTAAAAGGAGGTATTAGGATATGGGGGTTGAGTATAAAACAGTTTTATTAGCTATTGATGGTTCAGAGGCTTCACGTCACGCCTTTCGAAAAGCAGTCGAGATTACAAAGCATAACAATGGAACATTAATTATCTCCCACGTTATAGATTATAGTGCTTTTTCTGCGATGGAGAGTTATAACCATAGTACTGTTTTACGCATTGAAGAATATGCGAATACTTTATTAACAAACTTTAAGCAACAAGCATTGGAAGCAGGCGTACAAAATGTTATCCTAAATTTAGATTACGGTTCACCAAATGTGAAAATTTCAAAAGTAGTTGCCCCACGTCATAAAGCTGATGTCATTGTATGTGGTGCAACTGGTTTAAATCCAATTAAAAGACTCTTTTTAGGTAGTGTATCCGAGCATATTGTACGTAATGCAAAAGTTGATGTATTAGTTGTTCGACCGAGTTGAAACCGGAGGTTTTTTTATGGATCAACATTTTACCTATCACCCACGACTTAAAATATATGTTCCGAAACTTGATAAGAAATGGAGCATGTATAGTCGAAACGAACAGGAAATCATTTTACAACAATGGGAAACGATACGTGGGCAAATACCAGATCGCATTCGTGAACTTGAATATATGATCAATCAAAAACAAGCAGCTTTACGGGAGGAAGAAAATTTCGAGGCCTCTTGTGCATTGAACGACGATATTTGCGACCTTGCCTCTATCATAAATGAATTATGGATATGGTTTCGTAAACAAGTAACGGTCTCTCAGTACGTTAATCATTAATATACCCTTTATCATAAAGATATCGATATTGATAACATTTCAACCCGAATTCTGTAATAAAACTGGTAAGTTGATAATTCATGAAAGCTCCTACACTAATCCGGACCGGGGACCACTTGCAGCTTCTGTTTTGACGATCTAAAAACATGAGTATAAGTTTTATAATGAATTGGAGTTGATTTCTCATCCAATAATCTTTCGGCATTGAGGAAAAATCCTCTTTTAAAAATATTCCACCCCTTTTAAAATCCCTTTTTATCATTTCCCATCCTTTCCTACGTACACTTGTAGGTAAAGATGCTACTTGGAATACTAGTAAGCAGTACATCATTTCATTCAACTTATTCATTTCATAACCAAACGAAAGACCAATTTGTTGTATAGCACGTAAATTATGCAAAAAAGAAACAGGAACATCTACTCCTATTGACATCAGATTTCCGATTCCCGTTAATCCTCCTTGTGTTATTGCGACCAATTTCGCTTTCTTCATTTGCTCGGAGGCAATATATGTTCGTTGGTCAATGGTTAAATACTTCATATCTTCGATGGAATCTAAGGAGGTATTAAAAATTCTGCCGTAATTCAAAATTTGTTGCTGATTTCGTTTTGACATTGTAAGATTTTCTAAAATTGTATACGTATAAACTAAGATATCATCAAATACATGGACTAAGCTTCCATTTGATTTCCGGTCTAATTTATGAAAATGAGACTCGATCCATTGATGAATTCGTTCTCCATTCCAATCATCATGTAGATCACATCCCTTTAATTTCTTTTCCCATTCGGTTAATTCAGATAAAATATGTTTCTCACTCACATGTCTCCCTCCCCTTTATTAAATGTATGGAGGTACATGAAAAAATATCTATTGTAAAACTTGGAGAAAAAAAGAAAACCCCTGTCAAACAGGAGTTTTCCCTTTTGCTTATATAAGACGCATTGTATCCCGAGCAATCATAACTTCCTCATTAGTCGGAATGACCATTACTTTAACAGGTGAATGTGGGTAGTTAATAAACGCTTCTTTTCCTCTAGTCTTGTTCAATGCTGGATCCCAATATACGCCCATAAATTCTAGACCTTTTAAAACACGCTCTCGAATTGATTGACTATTTTCACCAACTCCAGCTGTGAAAATAATAGCATCAACCCCGGACATTCGGGCTGCATATGAACCAATGTATTTGTGGATTCTGCCAGCAAATACTTGAAGTGCAAGTTGAGCTCTTTCTTTTCCTTGTTCTGCCTCTTGCTCAATATCACGTAAATCACTAGAGAAACCGGATAGTGCTAACATTCCACTTTCTTTATTTAATACGTCTAAAACTTCGTTAGCAGTTTTTCCTGTTTTTTCCATGATGTACGGTATTAAAGCAGGATCAATGTTACCAGAACGGGTTCCCATAGTAACACCGGCTAGTGGTGTAAATCCCATTGAAGTATCAATCGATTTTCCTCCATCAATTGCTGCAATACTGGCTCCATTTCCAAGGTGACACGAAATAAGCCGCAGTTTATCTAATGGAATTTCGAGCAACTCAGACGCTCGCTGTGACACATACTTATGGGAAGTTCCATGGAAACCGTATTTACGAATTCCATAATCCTTATAGTATTCATATGGTAAGCTGTATAAATAAGATTTCTCTGGCATCGTTTGGTGAAATGCTGTATCAAAGACAGCAACGGCCGGAGTATTTGGTAATATGTCTTGGAAGGCACGAATTCCAACCAAGTTAGCAGGGTTGTGCAATGGTGCAAGTTCAGAAACTTCTTCAATCTCTTGAATTACTTCAGGAGTAATGAGTACTGAGTCACTGAAGCGTTCCCCTCCGTGTACTACACGGTGACCAATTCCACCAATTTCATTATAAGATTGAATAACCCCAGTACTAAGTAAGCTATTTAAAAGAATTTGAACTGCTTCCCCATGGTCAGCAATATCTTTGGTTTCCTTTATCTTCTCATCATTCACTTCAATTGTGAAAATTGAATCAGGTAAACCGATACGTTCAAATATCCCTTTTGTTACAACTGTTTCCTCAGGCATTTCAATTAATTGAAATTTTAAAGAGGAACTACCAGCATTTATCGCTAATATTTTATCCATTTTTGTCCAACTCCTCGTCTTCCTATTCACCTTTACCTTTCCCATTTAAACACCGGGATTTTCACTTTTCAAGAAAGGAAAGTTCTTGAAGACGTTTTCATGCTAATTTCTTTATTTTCTGTCTCTTTCAAACCATAAATGAATATCTGTTAATACTTTGTCCATCGCCTTTATATCCTTGAAAGATGGCAATTTTGCTAGCAAAGCTTTTTTCGGAGGCTTCGTATTTGGCCCTTTCTTTTGTATAACAAATATACTCTTCCCATGTTTTTCTGATTTGAACATTGTTTCAGGCAATTGTAATACTCCGACAACATGTGCGTGTTCTTGAATAAATTGGTGCAGTTGATCAGACTGATCACTATCAAACATAAAATTAGGGACTAAGAATAACCCATGCGCACCTTTTTTCATGTAATTTAAGCTTTGCTCAATAAAGAGATGATGTGCATAAGAGTGTCCTTCTTTTGCTCTTAATTGATATGACTGGGCTTGCACATCATCTGGGTAGTACCCGACAGGTAAATCTGATACAACCACATCTACAGGTGCGAGTAAAAATGGTCTTAAACTGTCTTGATGGAAAAATTGTATATTCGTCTGCTGTAAGTTCGCATTCGTATAAGCTAATTGCAATAATGTTGTATCAACTTCACTTCCATATGCTAATACATTTTCATGCGGTAATTGATTTAATACACCTGTCAACAAGTTTCCACTTCCACATGCCGGGTCAAAAATATGTAATTCTTCATCTTTATCATATATTTTTTGGACAAGATACCCCATTAACATCGCAACAGAATCCGGTGTTATAAAATGATGTTGCTGGGTTGACCCTTTCATTCCTTTTAAAATAGCTAACTGTAACGCCTTACGAATTTCTTCTTTTTCGAATTTAGAAATGTCAACTTTATTAAGTTGGCTTTTTACCTTTACATCCACGTCATCATTAACATCCTCAGATAACTCCTCACGTAAAAGGAGTTCACCAAACTCAACAATACTCTCTAAATATGTTAACTGAAACTGTTCTTCAATCATCTTCGTACTATTGTCTATCCATTCATATAACTTTTCAACATTTTGGTGATCCATCAAAATGCCCCCCATTCTAGCATTTTCCTAACGATTATATATTGTAGCAAAAAGAATATAACGGACCAAATTATTCAACTGAAAAAAGAAAAACCCGGAAGGATCCGGGTTTTGCCGTTATTTTGCTTCTTTCGCTGCTTGTATGGCTGCTTCATAATTTGGGTGGTTTGTTGCCTCACTTACATATTCCACATATGACACTTTATTATGTCGGTCAACAACAAACACAGCCCGTGTTAACAAACGCAACTCTTGGATTAAAACACCATAGGCCTCACCGAATGAAGCATTACGATGATCAGAAAGAGTCTCCACATTTTCAATTCCGTTCGCCCCACACCAACGGCGTTGAGCAAAGGGTAAATCCATGCTTACCGTTAGTACATTAACTCCGTCTAATTCGCTAGCTTCTTCATTAAAACGTCTCGTTTGGGCATCACAGACACCAGTATCAATAGATGGAATGACACTAATTAATTTTACGCTATCTTCGTAGTTTTTCAACGTAACTTCTGATAAGTCATTTGCTAATACTGTAAAGTTCGGTGCTTGTTGTCCAACTCGTAACTCGTTTCCTACTAGAGTGACTTTTTCCCCTTTAAATGTTACATTTGCCAATTTCCTCCACCCCTTTAGTTATATGGTTATTTAATATTATGAAGGCAGAGGGTGGTTTTGTCTAATCATTAGGACGGATTAATCGCAGGTCCGTCGTTATTCTCTTTCTCATCCTTTTTACTGTCTTTCCCCTTTCCGTCTTTCTTATTATCCTTCAGTAAGTCTTGTATCTTCTCTACTGCTTGAGGAGCAATATCTAAAATACGCTCATAAAGGTGGGTATGTTCGTCCAAATGGACCATCTTCACATCCTTTTCATTAACAATTAAAAAGGCGACAGGAGAAATGGAGACTCCGCCACCACTTCCTCCTCCGAAAGGAAGCTGTCCACTACCCTCACTATCATCACTACTTTGCTGTGCTTGAAACTCACTACCTCCTGCAGCAAACCCAAATCCAACCTTTGATACTGGTAATATTACTGTTTTACCATCCTTCGTTTCAATTGGATCACCCACAATCGTATTTACGTCGATCATCTCTTTAATATTTTCCATCGCTGTTGTCATTAAGCCTTGCATTGGATGGTCTGACATGTCATCTTTCTCCTTTCAAATCTGTTAATGTTTATTTCGTTTGCTTTTTCTTCTTTTCATAAACCTTAAAAGCCGTATAAAGGTGTGAATAGTTTTTCCGACCTTAAACGATATCATGCACTCTAACGACGATTTAACACCATTGTTCTTATTGTATTGTGGGGTTACATTTATGTATGGAGTTGACAATAAATTCATCTGTTGACCCATTAAACCTATTACACTGCCTTTTACCCCCCAAACAGCCCCACAAATCAGGCCGGTCAACATAGCATCTTGGTTACCAATGGAAGTATCCCACTTTAGTTTGTGAATCGAAAATTGTTTTAACAATTGTCGTACATACGGTACGGCTGCAATTAGGTCTCTCAAACTATTTATTTTTTTTCGTACGAACTGAAAAAATGTATCTGTCATGTTTGGCTCTATGTCTTTTTCCTCATCGTTTACTGCTTGTATATTTAAGGGAATGGTTTTCTGAATGGATATAAATTTCCAAAAGGTAATTGTAATTTCCAAAACGTTCTCCTGATGATGATTGTCATAAAAGATTGTGACATATAGCCTTGTAATATAAATTATAACGATGATAAAAAGTAATATTGTCAATACTATCGTTGATACAGTCAATAAAGTACCCAACTGCGTCACCTCTTTTCTCCCATTATTTTCAATCATTAGAGGATTTAAACAATATTAGAATCAATTTCATAATCTTCTTAGGAAAATTAAATTGGAAATGGTATCATAATAGAACAAGCCTCATTAGACACAACTAGGAGGGATAAAAATGGACGAACGAAACAATCTGTATTTTTATTATCAAAAAGAAGATGAATTAGAAAACCAAATTCAAGCTCTTTTTCGTGTTGCTGAAGAAAATGGTTTTCAACTTGTTGAGGATCATCATAAAGCAAACATCATCGTTAGTGTGGGCGGAGATGGAACGTTTTTGCAAGCGGTTAGAAAGACCGGATTCCGCCAAGATTGTTTATACATGGGAATAAACCAAGCTGACGCACCTTCTTTATATGGAGATTTCCATTTAAACACATTCCAGGAAATGGTTGATGTCATTAAGAATCAAAACATAGAGGTTAGAAGATTTCCGGTTATCGATGTAAAAATTAATGATGATATTACATCCCATTGTTTAAACGAACTAAGTATTCGTTCTGCACTAATTAAATCAATTGTGATGGATGTATTTATTGATGACCAACATTTCGAAAAATTCAGGGGTGACGGCCTAATTGTCGCAACGCCTACAGGAAGTACCGGTTACAATAAATCAACTCACGGTGCAGTCGTTGACCCAAAGCTACCTTGTATACAAGTAACAGAGCTTGCATCATTAAATAATAATCAATTTCGCACACTCGGATCTTCCTTTATTTTGAGCGGAGACCGTAAATTAAAACTTGAAATCGTACAGGATGGTAATGACCATCCAATAATTGGGTTAGATAATGAAGCCTTTCCTATTCAAACGATTAAGCAAGTAGAAATAGCATTGAGTGATAAAATGATTAAAACTGTGAAATTAAAGGATAATTCATACTGGGACCGTGTAAAGCGAACATTTCTATAATCATTCCCCACTGCCATGGCAGTGGGGAATATTTTTCTCATCCTTTTGGCGTTTTTGTGGAAAACTGTTAGTAAAAAAGGGGATTTACAATGCGTTTTTACATGCCTTTTCTCGTCATTTGTCTAATCGTAGGATGTGTAGATCGTAACGATAATACGAATCCCAATCGCTTTGAAAAGCAATATGAAACAAATGATGCCCAATCAGGGTCTTCATCACAACCTTTACCTAAACTTATGACACAAGAGAATAAAAACAAGAGCAATTCCCCTAATGAAAAGAAGCTACATGTTCCATTAATTGCTCAAAATCCAGAATTAAAATATGGTTGTGAAGTAACTAGTTTAGCAATGATCCTCCAATACGCAGGAATCCAAGTAGATAAAATGGAATTAGCGAACACCATTGAAAAAGACCATGACCCCATAAAGAAGAACAAAAACGGCGATATTACCGATTGGGGTAATCCAAATGATGGTTTTGTCGGTGATATGACAGGAAAAAATGCTGGGTACGCAGTTTTTGATCGACCGATTGTACAGTTAATGGAAAAGTATTTACCAAGGCGAACAGTGAACTTGACTGGTGAACCATTCTCAAGATTAGAGGAACAAATCGCTAAGGAAAAACCTGTCCTTGTATGGACAACAGGGGATTATCAGCAACCAAATCGTTGGGAATTATGGAATCACGGTGACGAGCAAATTGAAACACCTTTAGATTTACATGCTGTCGTATTAGTTGGTTACGATGAAAATCATGTTTATTTAAATGATCCATTATCAGAAAAGAAAGATGTTCAAGTAAATAAAGAAACATTTATTAATTCATGGAAGGCAATGAAAATGCGGGCCGTATCCTATAATTAAGAAAACAACCAAGGATAATCATCATCCTTGGTTGTTTTCACGGTTAAATACAATTGTATTATCAATCACGGTCATTTCAACTGTAACATTCTTGATCATTTTATGATCAACTGTGAATAAATCCTCACTCAAAACCGTAAAATCTGCTACATATCCTGGGGCAATTTTTCCCTGTTCATGCTCCTTACTTATCGCAGCAGCTGATCCGGTTGTATATAGCGAGACAGCTTCAAAAGGAGTAAGTCTTTCCTCTCTTCCATACACTTTCCCATCATGTACCGATACTCTGTTCACTGCAGCATCAATGCCTTTAATCGGATTGATATCTTCTATTGGCGCATCAGAACCCCCTGCACAAATAATTCCGTGTTGTAATAGCGATTTCCACGGATATGCATGTTTCAGTCGATCCTCTCCTATTCTTTCTATGACCCACGGAAAATCTGACGAAACGAAGGTCGGTTGTATATCGATAATAACAGGTAACTGTGCGATCTTTTCATATATTTCCTCAGTTAACATTTGTCCGTGTATAAGACGATCCTTCTCCCCCTGTGGGACAGGATGTTCAGTTATATAATGTACGACTTGTTCTAATGCTGCATCTCCAATAGCATGAACAGCAACAGGCATATTATATCTTCGGGCTTTTTTTATTAATGTTTCCAGATCATCTCCTGAGTGAATCGCAACGCCATAAGTCGCTGGATCATCCTCATATGGTTGTTTTAACCATGCTGTCCTTCCACCTAATGCACCATCTGTAAATATTTTCATTGCCCCTAATCGTAACCATTGGGAACCCTGGCCAAATTCATAGCCTAATGAAACCATTTCTTCAACAACTTCATGGTGAACGAGCATATGCGCTCGAAACTTATGATTTTCGTTAATACTTTGTTGAAAAGCTTTAAACGTCCTTTCAAAGCTTCCATAATGGTTTAAATCTTCATTATGTCCCCCTACAAGGCCGTTCTGAATTAAGTCATCAACTGCAACATTAATCGCTCGTACGATATGACGATCCGAGACAGAAGGCATTGCGTCTTTAATCAACTGTTGTGCTTGATCATGAAAATACCCTGTTAACTCACCGTCATCGTCTCGTTCTATTAACCCACCATCCGGAGAAGATGTAGTGGGTGAGACACCTGCTAATTCCATTGCTTTACTGTTGGCTATTAGAGCGTGCCGACAGACCCTTGTGAGGACAACCGGACGGTCATTGATTACTTCATCAATTTCACGACAATGAAGAACAGTTGGATCTTGCCACATATTTTCATTAAACCCTTCACCAATTACCCATTCATCTTCTTCTAGGGTTTCGGAAATCTTTTTAATTTCTTTTAGTACTTCTTTCTTCGAAGTTGCTTTACTTAAATCTAATCTTAAAAGTTTTTCCCCATGTCCAATAATATGTAAATGGCTATCCGTGAAACCTGGGTACATGACTTTCCCATTTAAATTCACTTCTTCTCTTATTTGTTGAGCATATTTATGTTTTAGTTCCTTTTTGGTACCAACATCCAAAATTTTGCCATTATTAGTATATACTGCATCAACTTGATGTCCTTCCTTCACCATTGTATAAATGGTTCCCCCATACCAAAGTTTACCCATACTCTTCTCCTCCTTACCACTTTAACGTACTATAGTATTTATTTAAATCAAAAGGGCAGTATGAAAACTGCCCTTTTTTATAAAGCAATCAATATTTGATTTTTACTGAGATTGTCCACCATTAATTTGGGACTGTGCTAGTGAAACAAGACGTTTAGTAATTTCACCACCAACAGATCCGTTTGCACGAGAAGTAGTGTCAGCTCCTAAGTTAACACCAAACTCCTGTGCGATTTCAGTTTTCATTTGGTTGATCGCTTGATCAGCCCCAGGTACAAGAAGTTGGTTTGTGTTGCGGCTACCACCTTGGCTTGCCATAGTGTATCACCTCCTTGTCACTAACTAGCATGTGTAGATATGGAGGTTTCATACACGGTTTTCACCTGGTATTTCTTTCTTCCTTAGAATAATTCTTCAAAATCATCTTTTGTTTCCGCCACTGTCGGTTTGTAAGTCACCGTTTCAATTTGATTCAGGGCATCTTCCATATCCTTAGAGAAGTCAACGTGACTTTCAAATTGGTTCATCTTTTCTCTCCGCGGCCTTGTTTTCGGTTGTCTAGGTACAAAAACGGTACAGCAATCTTCATATGGTCGGATGGATATATCATAAGTACCGATGTTTTCTGCAATTTGGATAATCTCTAATTTATCCATTGCGACTAAAGGGCGGATAACAGGATAATTGGTTACTTCATTAATGGTATTCATGCTTTCCATCGTTTGACTGGCAACCTGTCCTAAACTTTCTCCAGTTGCTAAGGATAAAATCTCTTCTCTTCTGGCCAACTGTTCACTCATTTTCATCATCACTCTGCGCATAGCTGTCATCGCATAATTTTCTGGTATTTCTTTAAAGATTTTTTGTTGTAATTTTGTAAAAGGTACGTAATGAACTTTAATATCATTACCGAATTTCGTTAAAGTTTGGGCTAAATCTTCTACTTTTTGGCGAGCCCTTTCACTCGTGAAAGGTGGAGAATGAAAATGAATTGCTTCTAATTGAACCCCACGTTTCATCGCTAAATAACCCGCAACAGGGCTGTCAATTCCTCCAGACATGAGTAAAAGCGTTTTACCTGTAGTGCCGACAGGCAGTCCTCCTGCGCCAAGAACTGTACGTGACATGATATAAGTAGCATCTTGGCGAATTTCTACACGAATTTCCCGATCAGGATTATGAACGTCAACGGATATATTATCCGTATTTGAAAGTAGATGACCTCCAAGTACTTTATTCATTTCCTGAGACCCTACCGGAAAACCTTTATTCGTTCTTTTCGTTGTGATCTTAAAAGTTTTCACATCATGACCATCGGTTAAAGCATATAAAGAGCCTTCCTTTATTTTTTCTAGATCATTTTCGACACGAAGAGCTATACTTAATGATTGAATCCCGAACACTTGTTGACAAGCTTGGAGTACTTTTTCGTGATCCTCTCCGTTTAAACGCACATACATGCGGTCGCGAGATTGTTTGACATGCGTATTCGGAAACTCTTTTAATTTATTTTGTACATTTTTTTTTAATTGCTGTATAAATGTCTTTTGGTTTTTACCTTTTAACGACATTTCACCGTATCGAATTAATATGTGATCAAATTCCATTATTTATCTACCCCATTACATCACTTAATTGACTAACTGTTTCCTCAAATGCTTTACAAAAAGTTTCTACTTCTTCACGTGTATTATCATATGATAAGCTGACCCTTAAAGCAGACGTAGTATACCTTTCATCTAAACCACACGCTGCTAATACTGCGCTTTCATCTGTATGCTTTGATGAGCATGCAGATTTCGTTGATATAAAGATTCCTTTTTCACTTAAAGCGTGAATGACCACCTCTGGTTTAAACCCAGGAACGGAGTAATTTAAAATATGGGGTGCACCGTCTTCTGGTGAGTTCAAATGCACCCGTTTATTATTCGCTAGACAAGAACGAAGCTTTGTAGCCATCTCGTTAAGGTGATGCGATTCATTCGTTTGTTTATCCATGATCATACGCATCGCTTTCACCATCGCAACAATCCCAGCTAAGTTTTCGGTTCCTGGTCTTTTGGCACCCTCTTGTCCTCCTCCGTGTAATAATGGGAATAACGTTGTACCTTTCTTTATATACAAGAGGCCAGTTCCTTTTAGTCCATGGATTTTATGTGCTGACATACTACATAGATCAATACCAGGGTGGTTGAATGGTAGTTGTACTTTTCCTAACCCTTGTACATGATCAACATGGAAAAAAAGTTTTGGATATTGATTTGCAATATCAGCAATCTCTTTTATAGGCTGTATTGTACCTAGTTCGTTATTTACGTGCATGACGGAAATTAAAATGGTATCTGTTCGAATCGTGTCATGTAATTGCTGAACATTTATCTTCCCTTCTTTATTGACAGGAAGGTATGTTACGTCAAAATCAATTTTCTCCAACGCCTTGCAAGCTTCTAACACTGAAGGGTGTTCAATTTCAGTCGTTATAATATGCTTCCCACGATTTTGATGTTGAAGTGCAATCCCTTTAATCGCCAAATTGTTACTCTCTGTTCCACCAGATGTGAATATAACTTCATCGATTTCAACCCCAAGTAGGTTTGAAGCTTGTTCTTTAGCTTTCTTTAACAAGCGTTCGGATTCTCCTCCAAATCGGTGTATAGAAGATGGGTTTCCAAAATACTGATCTGCTACTTGGTGAAACGTTTTTAACACTTCTGGGTAGGGCTTTGTCGTAGCACTATTATCAAAGTAAATCATGGGCTTAACTCCTTTTTCGTAACTATTTGCATTGACATATAATATCACAATTGAAAGGTTCTGAAAACGAATAAGACTGTTCTAATGATGTAGAACAGTCTTATTCGTTTATTATTATTCCTAAATATATATGTTCTATTGCTAATTTGTGACAAGTCCCCTTAGTCGATCGGTTGCTCCAGGTTCAATTCCCTCGAGAGCTACACTAGCTTTCTCTAATGCTAATTTATAGTCATAATTACGAAACGCCTGTTCCGCCTCAACTAATTTAGCTCCCAGCACCGGATACTGACTCCGGTATCTATTTGCATATTGAATGACGACTTCAGCTAATTGGGCTTCTTCTAGTAACAGTTCTGTTTGTTCTCTTACCGTTAACGTATTTTTTTCTGCCTTATCAATTGTTGATTGGATAAATTCCATATTTAACGGATGAATGTCCAAATGTTTTTTTGCTTCTTGAATCATATTTGCGGCTTCCACTGTAATATCCATTATGTACTCAGGTACACCTGGTAAGTTACTCGTATGAAGTTTCCTTCTAATAAGGGAAATCTCTTTTTTAAGTTCCGTAATTTTTCGTTTTGCCTCTAATTCATGTTTCCGTAATGATTGGATTCGTTCCCGATATTCGGTTTGCATATCGTGTAAGCTTTCCCATTGCTTTAACCAATTCTCAAGTTCCGAACGTATTACTGAATAGTTTTTCTTTTCCTCATTCACTGCTTGATTAATTTTGTCCGCTTGAGTTTTTAATTGACTTAACCAATTTTCTAAACTGTACTGCATTTCCTGGTCTTGATCATTAATATGATAACTGTCTTGAATAACAGCTATTTCATTCTTTACTGCTTCAAATTGTTCACTCGTTGATTGTAATTTTTCATTCATAATACTTACTTTTTGATCAGTAAAGTTTTTTGCTAATACTTCACGCTCTAGTTGATCATATATCTCTTTAATACGTTCATCGGTTTCTTGAATACCTTGTTCAATTCCTTCAACTTCGCCCTTATTTAACAGTTCAAGCATAGCAAGCAATTTTTCATGATGTTTATGTATTTCTTGTTCAAAACCGAAATGTTGAATTTGAAATCCGCGGTCTTTCATTTCCGACAACCCGTTAGCCAACTCTTCAAGTTGTTCCGGAAGTTCATTCCTACAAGCTTTATATAGCATAGGAAAAACATTCATTTTATATCTTAGGTGATCTAAACGATTCTTTGCTTCTCGTACACGTTTTTCCGCCTCAAAATAATTGCCGTTTTCTGTTAGTTCGTCATAAGAAGAAATCTCTGCTTCTATTTCATCTAACTCCAATTCTAAGACGAACTCAGCCTTGCCAAAGTGATGGCGATTTTGTAACAATTCTTTCCGTGCCTCTTTGATGCCGGGGCGCAGTTGTTCCACTTGTTCTCTTGTATCCTGTTCTGAGTGAAGTAACCTTTCAACTTCTTCATACATATTCGTAATGGATTCTTCAATCCCGATTAATGTTTCTTCAACTTCACGAAGAACCTTATTTGCTGTACGGAACCGATAGCGGTCTGCCGCTTCTTCGGCGTCGAACAAATCTTCTTCTAGATCAGGAAGCCACCTTGCCACGATGTTATCCCACTCTGATCGCCATTTTTCAAAACGTGCCTCTGTTTCACCAGACAAATTCAAATGCTTTACTTTCGATAATTCCTCAGCAACTTCCTTATTCATTATATGTAATTTCCATTCTTCAAGCTTATCTACACGATCATAAATTCGTTTTCTAAAAATTAGACTAAAGATAATGAATGCGATAAATAAAAGAATGGCTCCGATGATGTACTCCATAAAAAGCCTCCTAACACTAATTACACACACCCATCGTATATACCATTTCGTTGGATATATATTGTTTTTTTTATCATATCATGTATAAGTGGTTTTTTGCTAAAATTTTTCAAAAATCTTTAAAATGTGACAGAGAACGGTAAAAAAATCATGAAATGGTCCATACCGTACTTAACCAGTTTTTGAGCATCTGAATATAAGTAGATAAGTACGCTTGTTCTGAGTAATTACCTTGAACATTTTGCTTCCATTCGTGGGGCATTAAGAAGGGGATATTTAGCAGGCCTTTGAACTGCATATATAAACATTCCTTTTCAATCACAGTATAAGCAAAATCTGGGAGTATAGAATAGAAGGCATTTTGTAATAAATATTGTTCTTTCGCTAAGTAGGTTACAAGAAGTTCACGTATAAACATATTATCGAAGGATAACTCCCGCTGGATAAAACAAGTGAATTGATGATGTTTTTGTTTGTATTGTATAATAGCATCAATTAAGTATAAAAAGTCACTTACATCTTCATGTAAGTTTCGTTCGAATATCTGTTGTTCCACTACATCTAAATACTCTTCGTAGTAACGAACAACTAAATATTCCAACAAACCTTGTTTATTCTTGAAGTAATAGCTTATCATGGAGACGTTCACACTGGCTTTCTTTGCAATATCTCGCACAGAAGTTCCATGGAACCCTTTCGTATAGAAAAGTTGAACGGCTGTATCAGCAACTTTTTCTTTCGTCGGTTTTATAACTTGTTCCATCGTACTTCACCCCTTTATATTACTTTCTTCCCAAATTCTTCAAATCCTTTATTTTACTTATATTTCAAGGGAAGGAAAAACTTAGTGTTAATATTATAAAAACGAGAGGGAGTTATTTATGTTTAATACTATGCAATACAATGGCACACGGGAAGAAAATTACAAACTATTACTACAACAACTAAAAGGTTTATTACACGGTGAAGAGGATGTTATTGCCAATCTTTCCAATGCTTCTTCTTTATTAAATCAATTTTTAGATGATGTAAATTGGGTAGGATTTTATCTTATGAAAAATGGTGAACTTGTTTTAGGTCCATTCCAAGGATTGCCTGCCTGTGTCCGCATTCAAGTTGGTAAAGGCGTGTGCGGAACAGCTGTTAAAGAAAACGAAACCCAGCGCGTGGCAGATGTGGAACAGTTCCCTGGACATATTGCTTGTGATGCAGCAAGTAAATCAGAAATCGTCGTCCCCATTCATGTAAATGGCGAAGTATTTGGCGTTTTAGACATTGATAGTCCAAACCTGAACCGCTTTGATGAACTTGACCAGCAATATTTAGAAGAGTTCGTGCAAGTTATAAGTGAACATTTATAAAAAAATGCCCTATAACGTATACGTTATAGGGCATTATCTGTTCGGACTAAATTTTTCCCGTCCTTTTTTGCCTTATATAAAGCCCGATCAGCACGGATAAATATATCCTTTAATTGATTATTGATTGTATGATTCCAGGAAGAAATACCACAGGATATCGTTACTTTCGGGGTCGTGGAATGAGATACTCGATTTACAAGATGATCAGCTATGATAGTGCTTTTCTCTAAAGATGAATTCGGTAAATATATAGCTAATTCTTCTCCGCCCCATCTCGCAGCAACATCATTGCTACCTATTGTATCCTGTATGATCTGAGCTACTTGAATGATGACCTTATCTCCAACGTCATGACCATAACAATCATTAATAGCCTTAAAATTATCAATATCTACAATGACAAAGGAACCTTTCATTCCTTGTCTCACATCTTCATACATCATTTCATCAAGGTGTTTCCGGGACGAAAGTTTCGTGAGGTAATCAGTTCGGACAAGGTACTCCAATTCCTCCTTTAACATAGAGTTCGTTACCGTTAAGGTGGAATGTCTAACTATTGATTGAAGGAGTTTATAAGTCTCCAATGAAAAGAAATATTTCTCCTGATGTAAGGCTATCACATACCCGATAACATTTCTTTCTTCCATCATCGGCACGATCATTACTGACTCATAAGGAACTGGAGTGCAATGTGGAATGGCTTCTTTAATCTCCCCTGTAAAAATAGACTCCCCGTTTTTAATGCGTTCATCATTAAGGAGTAACTTGCACTGTTCAATGTTCTCCTTGAAATATGTTGAGCTCTCTTCCATAAAATGAAGATTACCGTCGTCACTTTGCAGGAAGAAGCCTACTTCATCTGCATGTAAGTCCTTTTGAATTAAATGGTGTAAATACGCAAATGTTTCAGTTATATCCATTGTTGACGTTAACGTTTGGGAAGTATTATTAATAAATTGCAAATTGGATATCTTCCGCTGGGATTTTTCATATAAACTAGCTTTCTCCAGAGCACTTCCGGCAGTGTTTCCTAAAAAGGTGAAAAAATCAATAACTTGATTAGTAAAAAAGCGTGTCTCTTGTGAGATGACTTCCAGTACACCGTAAATCCCCTGTGTGCCGATTAAAGGTACAAACATATGTATCCTCTGGTTACGTATGTCATATTGAATTTCTCCAGTTAAAAAAGCTTTTGTTTCACTTTGGTCAGGAGATTGATCATATTTAATATCTTTGATTGGTAATTGATTCGCTTCCATTTGTCCTTGAGAAAGGAGTAAATATGCTTCCACGGCAGGAAATTTTTCCTTAATGGTCTTCATCATAGTTGTTAAAACATTTTTTCTATTTAATGAGGAATGAAATGTAGCCATAGTATTTGCGACGTTTGTAAACTTGTTTTGTTCTTCATCCGAGTTCAAGAAATGCTTTCTATGAACAATCATCTTTATTATTTCTGTTGCAACCATATGAAATGTTTGAATATAGCTTTGTAATTGATCTCTATCCTCAAAACCGATGAAGACGAGAGCCTCATATTTTTCTTTTTGAATTGGGATAACAACAGATTCACCGTCAAATGTACCACTTTTACAAAAGCAGTTTCCATCTAAGACATCACTTTTACCCATTTGTTCATTCTTATATGATTTCCAATCCATTTGATGAACGATATTCAATAGCGTCTCTGATGAATAAGCATTTTGTAATAGATATGAGTTCATCGGATCATGCAATAAATATATCCCTACTGTTTTTGCGTGCAATATATCTTGAACCTTTGCAACCACTCTTTCAATCATTTCTTGTACGGACAATCTATTCTCGAATTGGATATCATAGAAACTCAACTTTATTTGTTTTTTTATTTTTTCCATAGCAGACTCCTGCTTTAACATGACATATCACCTATATTATAATAGCAAGTAACATACTATTTGATTTACCTCATTCATTTTATCACAATAAGGTTTTCAATAGATAGATTCACTTCTACCATAATGTCCTCGCGTAATATTCCCTTGACTTATTCTGTCAAAAATCATATAATGACCTTTGTGTAAAATAAAAGGCAGCTTACGTGAACCAGCGTTCGCTTCATTTTGTTCCTCACAGAGGTGTACTGTGTAACTCTCTGCTGCTGGAGCGAAGGTACATGAAAACAAAATGGGCATCGTCAGAGGCTCACCCTGTTTTTATTTTATGCAAAATAATATATAAAAGGAGGAAATGCCCCATGTCTCGTTTTACGGGTTCAATATGGAAAAAATCACGTCGCTATGGCATTTCTTTGAGCGGTACAGGTAAAGAGTTAGAAAAACGCCCTTATGCACCAGGACAACATGGTCCTAACCAAAGAAGAAAGCAATCTGAATATGGTCTTCAGTTGCAGGAAAAGCAAAAACTACGCTTCATGTACGGAATTAACGAACGTCAATTCCGTCGTCTATTTGACGAAGCAGGTAAAATGAAAGGTGTTCACGGTGAGAACTTCATGATTCTTCTTGAAGCTCGTCTTGATAACCTTGTTTACCGTCTTGGATTAGCACGTACTCGTCGTCAAGCTCGTCAGCTTGTAAACCACGGTCACATCACTGTAGATGGAAGTCGTGTAGACATCCCATCTTACCGTGTACAACCTGGTCAAACAATCGGCCTACGTGAAAAGTCAAAAGACTTACAAATCGTAAAGGAAGCTATAGAAGTGAACAACTTTGTTCCTGAATACCTTTCTTTCGATGCAGAAAAGCAAGAGGGTACTTTCAACCGTTATCCTGAACGTTCAGAGTTGCCATCTGAAATTAACGAAGCACTTATCGTTGAGTTCTACTCTCGTTAATGTTCTGCTTATAAAAAACCTCAAAGTCCTAGAAATAGGTGCTTTGAGGTTTTTTCTTTATGAAACTTTAACGATGACTCTCCCTTTCGTTTTCCCTTCAAGAATCTCTGATAAGGCAGTCGGCAGTTCCTGTAAAGATACTTCTTTACTTACATCAGTCATTAAACTTTGAGGTTTAAATGCGGCCATTTTTCGCCATAGTTCTTCTCGAACCTCCATCGGGCAATAGACAGAATCGACTCCTAATAAGTTAACTCCTCGCAAAATAAATGGAAACACAGTAGTCGGAACGTTTACACCCCCTACTAAACCACTTACTGCCACAGAACCACCGTATTGAATAGAGCTTAAAATATAGGCTAATGATTTCCCCCCTACCGGGTCAACAGCTGCTATCCACCTTTGTTTGTCTAATGCCCTGATTTTATCTTTTTCTAATTCATTTCGACCAATCACTTCACTAACTCCTAAGCCTTTTAAGTAATCTGTATATTGATTACTGCCGGTGCTTGCAACTACTTGGTAGCCTTTATTAGCTAATAGTGCAGCTGCTATACTACCTACACCACCTGTGGCGCCTGTGACGAGTACTGGCCCTTGATCGTGAGATAACCCGGCCTTCTCTAGCTTGTATATTGATAATGCAGCTGTAAAACCAGCTGTACCGTAGGCCATAGCCTCCTTCATAGACAATTGTTCAGGTAACGGCACAACCCACTCTTCTTTTACCCGAGCATACTCACTATATCCCCCATAATGACTTACCCCTAATTCATATCCAGTAACTAGTACTTCATCACCCTCTTTAAATCGTTTACTTTCTGATGCAACTACAATGCCAGCTAGATCAATCCCTGGAACGAACGGATAAGATTGAACAATTTTCCCATTCGGAATTGATGCTAGTCCATCTTTATAATTGACACTTGAATATGCAACTTTAACGGTTACTTCCCCTTTCGGCAATTGGGACAATGTTAATTGCCGAACACCTACATTACAAGTATCTCCTCGTTTATCTACAACAAGGGCAGAAAACTTTTCTTTCATCATGATAACTCCTTTCCTAATGTGAAAATCTCATGTTTCACTCTGTAAAAATGACCCAAAACCTTTTTTCTAATATTCTATTTCTGTTATTCAACATCTATCACATAAAAGATATTACCTTCACATACGAAAAGACAGCCAAATAGGCTGCCTTTATTTACTGGTAACGAATTAAGAAGTATTTCTTCTTCCCACGACGAATGATAGTAAACTTACCATCGATACGATCTTTTTCGTTTACAACGTATTGCAAATCCTGCTGACGTTCACCATTAATATAGATTGCGCCATTTTGAATATCTTCACGGGCCTGTCGTTTCGATGAGGAAATCTTCGCTTCCACAAGGAGGTCAATTAATCCCTTATTTTCTTGAACAATATGAGATGGAACATCCTTAAATCCTTGCTCGATTTCTTTACCATTTAACGTTGTAACATCTCCACTAAATAAAGCTGCAGTAATTTTTTCCGCTTGTTCTAGTGCTTCACTACCATGAACGAGTTTCGTCATCTCTTCCGCCAGGCGTTTCTGAGCAATCCGTTTTTCCGGTTGAGTTGCTACTGTTTCCTCGAGTTGAGCAATTTCTTCTTTTGACAAAAATGTAAAGTAACGAATAAATTTAATGACATCACGATCATCTGTATTTACCCAAAACTGATAAAATTCGTATGGGGTTGTTTTTTCAGGGTCTAACCAAACAGCACCACCTGCTGTTTTACCAAATTTCGTACCATCCGCTTTTGTAATTAGAGGTACTGTTAACCCAAATGCTTTAGCTTGCTCTCCTTCTTCAGACGTTCTACGAATTAACTCCAAGCCTGCCGTAATATTACCCCATTGGTCACTTCCACCAATTTGCAGCGTACACCCTTGCTCTTTGTATAAATTCATAAAGTCTAATGACTGTAAAATCATGTAACTAAATTCGGTAAAGGATATACCATTTTCAATTCGTGATTCTACAGATTCTTTTGCGAGCATGTAGTTTACCCCAAAATGTTTTCCGATGTCACGTAGAAATTCAATTACATTCATTTGAGAAAGCCAGTCACGGTTATCTACAGCTACTACGCCCTCTTCGTCATTATTCGTATTTAATATGTTTGCAATTTGCTGCTTCAGCTTTGTGCTCCATTCTTCGACTACACTTTCCTCATTCAACTGACGTTCTGTATTTCTGCCACTAGGGTCACCAATTAATCCAGTTCCGCCACCAACTAATGCAATGGGCCTGTGGCCTGCTTTTTGAAATCGTTTTAACATTAAGATTGGTAACAAATGGCCAATATGTAAGCTGTCAGCTGTTGGGTCAAACCCACAGTAAAGTGAAACGGTGTCTTCCTGCAAATGTTTCGCTAAACCTTCTTCATCTGTAATCTGACTAACTAAGCCTCGTTCTTGTAAATCTTGTAAAATTTCCATTGTCGTGCCCTCCTATTGATTAGATTTCGGAAATTGCATACAAAAAAACCTCATCCCAAAAAAGGGACGAGGTATACCCGCGGTACCACCCTTGTTGCAGCTTGAATACTGCCACTTCATCGATAACGGCTTCTTTACCGTCCTAGCCTTTGGCTAGAAGACGCTCCAAAACGTAATTCGCCAACCTACTGTGTCCTGACTTGCACCAACCGTCAGGTCTCTGGAACAGGGAGTAGGTAACTACTTCATTTTTTCACTACGTAATTTTAATTTTTAGTTGTTAATTATAAATACCATATTCTTTGCAAAAAAGCAATATTTCATAATCCTACCAGTCTCTCCATTTCGTCAATTTATGTTATAATATATTTTGGTATTTTAGGAGGTTTAACCGTTATGAATAAACAAACTATAAATAAATCAAAGGAAAAATTGGCACGCATATGGCGAAATGGATCGATAGGGAAATGTTTCCGAATTTCATATGATGTGATATGGAATTTGTTATTGTTTTTCATTATTTCTGGCATTATTGTTTCATTCTTTTTAGGTGGAATTGGACTCGGATATTTTGCATCCCTTGTTAAAGACGAAGAAGTTCGAAGTTTTGCCGATATGGAACGAAGTATTTACAACTACGAAGAAACAACTTCTCTCTATTTTGCAGACCAAAAATACTTAGGGAAATTACCTTCTGATTTACACAGAGAAGAAGTAAAACTTGAAGAAGTTTCGGATCATTTAAAAAATGCTCTTATTGCGACAGAGGATGAGTATTTTTTAGAGCATAATGGAGTTGTTCCGAAGGCAATTTTAAGAGCTATTTTTCAAGAATTGACGAACTCTAACGTGAAAACTGGTGGTAGTACACTAACCCAGCAGCTCATTAAAAACCAAATCTTAACAAACGAAGTGTCCTTTGAGCGAAAAGCTAAAGAAATTTTGCTTGCGTTACGATTAGAACGTTTTTTTGATAAAGATGAAATACTGGAAGCATATTTAAACGTAGCTCCATTTGGAAGAGACTCTTCCGGAAGAAATATTGCAGGAATTCAAACAGCTGCAGAAGGTATCTTTGGAGTTAAAGCAAAAGATTTAAATATACCACAAGCCGCATTTATTGCAGGACTCCCACAAGCACCTTTTGCTTATACACCATTCCTTAACGGTGGACAGATTAAAAATGAAGAAGGTTTACAAGCCGGGTTGAATCGAATGAAATCTGTGTTAAATCGAATGCATAAAGCCGGATTCATTACAGAAAAACAATTAGAAGAAGCCCTTGAGTATGACATCGCGAGTGAACTCTCACAAGAAAAAGAATCTATCGTTCAAGAATATCCTTATTTAACGTTCGAAGTGTTAGATAGAGCAAAAGACATTATGGCGAAACATTTAGCCGGAGAAGATGGGTACACGATAGACGACTTTGAAAATAACAAAGAATTACGTAATCGTTATATGATCATTGCAGAACGTAGCTTAAGGCAAAAAGGCTATCGCATTCATACAACGATTGATAAAGACATCTACGAAAAATTTCAAGAGATCACAAAGAACTTTGAACACTTTGGACCTGATCACTCTATCGTGAAAATAAACCCTGAAACAGGTGAAAAAGAAAGTGCTATACAACCTTTAGAAGTAGGGTCCGTCTTAATCGAAAATAGTACCGGCAAAATTATCTCCTTTGTCGGTGGACGTGATTTCTTTGAGTTTAGTCAGAATAACCATGCGACAAACACAAAACGTCCAAATGGCAGTACGATGAAGCCATTGCTCGATTATGCACCTGGGATGGAATTAGGGGTTGTACAGCCCGGTTCACCTATTCCTGATGTATCATTCACTTACGAAGATAGTACGCCACACTGGTCACCGAAAAACTATACAGGTAGAGAAACAGGTTTAACTACAGCTAGAGTAGCGTTGGCAAGGTCGTACAACATTCCTGCAGCGCGGACGTATTTACAAATATTAAATCAACAACCTGCAAACTACTTATTAGATATGGGGATTACAACATTAGAAGAACAAGACATGTATAATGCTTCTTTATCCCTGGGAAGTCCACGTCAAGGATTAACAGTGGAAGAGACAGTTAATGCCTATGTTACGTTTGGGAATATGGGACAATTCATCGATGCTTACATGATTGATAAAATCGAGACAAACGATGGTGAAGTAATTTATGAGCACAACCCCGAACCTGTTGAAGTCTTTTCACCTCAAACGTCATATCTAATGATAGATATGATGAGAGATGTATTAAGATCTGGAACAGCTACGTATACTCAGTCTGCATTAAAGTATAAAAATGTTGATTGGGCCGGCAAAACAGGTACAACCCAGTTTTTCCAAGATACATGGTTTGTTGCGACGAACCCTAATGTAACGATTGGAAGTTGGATGGGGTATGACAATTATGATGCAAATGCTGATGGAAGATCAGATAAGCGGATTAACGTTCGGAATTGTTCGAACTGTACATTAGGTTATAGTAGCCGTAATCTACTATTCTGGTCTGAACTCGTCAACGCCGCGTCCGAAATTAAACCGGATTTAATGATACCATCCAGTGACTTTAAACGCCCTGGTGGATTAGAAAGAACAACGATTTGTGCCGTATCTGGGTTGCTTCCCAGTGAAGAATGTAAAGAGTTAGGTCTCACCACTACAGACTGGTTTAATGCAAAACATGTACCAAGAGAAGAGGATTACAGTATCGTAAAAGGAAACTATGTTACGATTGATGGAAAAGTATATGATGCCCTGGACGAAACCCCTGAAGAATTTACGGAAAATGGGTATTTCTTAAATATTGAATTTATTGAAGATAAGGGTTGGGATGATATCGACGACTTATCTGACCTGTTCCCAAAAGGTGATAACTGGAATAAAATTAAAATTCCATCTGAAGAAACGTTAAAAAATGATGAAAAAGCTCCATCAAAACCTAAAGAAGTAAAGATTTCAAATGATAATTTAACTTGGAAAGCATCTGGTGAAAAAGATGTGATTGGTTATCGAGTGTATGTAACCGACCAAGAAGGAGAACTGGGTACATTAATTGGAGTTACAACCGAAACAAGTTTCAAATTACAAACAAGAGACAAGGAATATTATGTCACTGCTGTAGACTTTTTCGGCCAAGAATCTTCACCATCTAAACGGATCATATACGGAACAATTGAAGACCCTGACCAACCTGATGATTTAGAAGAGGAAGAAGAAGAAGAAAAGCAGGAAGAAAATGAAGAAGAGCCAAATGAACAAAACGACGACAGCGACCAGAACAACAATGACGGTTCTGAAGAACAACAAAGTGATGATACTCCGGAAGATGATGGATCAGATGATAGTGAACAAACAAATAATGAAACTATCGATGATGATAATGAAATCATCGATCCTACTGATAATAGTTAATGTTTCTTTATCTTTAGTACGGGCCTAGAATATATTTTCTAGGCTCATTTTTTATGAATTCATCAACTTACATCTTTTCTTCATGTATAATATTTAGAAAGTGTTACTATCATTTAGGTGGTGTGGAAGTGAAACATAAAAAAAACTACCATTCTTCAACTATCCAATTGGATAATGACCAAATTGTTTTAGAAGGACCATTAAATGCCGAACAGCTATCGACATACAAATTTCATGAAGGATTAAGTGCATTTCGGCCGCCAAAAAAGCAATTTGAAGCATTGTTAAGCATTGCCAACTTTGAAGAAGGTCGTATTTTAATTGCTCGTCATCATAGTACAATTATTGGATATGTCACTTTTTTATATCCAGACCCCCTGGAGAGATGGTCCAAATTTCAAATGGAAGACTTAATCGAACTAGGAGCAATCGAAATTGCCCCACAATATAGGGGATTGAAAATTGGCTCAAATCTTCTAAAGGTTTCAATGGCAGATGATGCTATGGAAGATTATATTATTATTACAACCGAGTATTATTGGCATTGGGATTTAAAAGGAACCGGCTTATCTGTATGGGATTATAGACATGTGATGGAAAAGATGATGGGGGCAGGTGGTTTAACACCCGTTCCAACAGATGATCCTGAAATCGCATCCCATCCAGCCAACTGTTTATTAGCCAGAATAGGAAAACGTGTTTCGGAGAGGTCCATTAAAAAATTTGAGCAGTTACGCTTTCTAGGTCGATCAAACAATGAGTGGTTATAAGGAGGAGACAAGATGTTAGTTGAGGAAATTATGAATATGGAGGCGATTTCCTTACCTCCAAACGAAACAATTGAAACCGCTTTATATTTACTGAGGCAACATGATATCCACCATATACCGATTGTGAATGATAAAAAAGAAGTAATTGGCATAGTCTCAGACCGTGACATCCGCGATGCCAGACCATCAACATTACATCCATCTGAACAAAATACCCTTCAATATAAGTTACATACCATTATGACAAAACCAGTCGTTACCGTTCACCCGTTAGATTTTGTCGAAGAAGTGGCAAGTATTTTCTACGAAAAAGAAATATCATGTGTGCCTGTAACAAAACAAAATAAATTAGTAGGAATGGTTACGGAAAAAGATGTACTATATACATTAATTCAATTAACGGGCATACATGAAGTCAGTTCTCAAATCGAAGTTAAAGTGAAACATAAAATCGGTGTATTGCCTGAAATCTCCAAAATCATAAGTGAGCATAACGTTAATATCTCATCAGTGCTTGTTTATCCAGACCGAAAAGAGTCTACCAGCAAAGTCCTTGTTTTCAGAATAAACACCTTAAATCCTCTACCTGTTATACAAGACCTTAAACAGAAAGGGTATGAAGTATTATGGCCCAATTTACCAGGAGTGACAAAATGAATTGTAATGCTGGTTTCGTTTATTCTGAAAACTATACTACTTATCGCTTTCATTCCGAACACCCATTTAACCAAAAACGACTTATCTTAACGTATGATTTACTCCACCAAGCCAATGCGTTACAGCCTAACAATATAATTAAACCAAGGTTTGCTACGGATGAAGAACTTATGTTGTTTCATGATTCTAGCTATATTGAAAAAATTAAGAGAGCAAGTACTGGTAATTTAACAGAACAGGAAGGGTTAGAAATTGGTATTGGTACTGAAGATACACCGATTTTCCCTGGAATGCACGACGCATCTTCATTAATTGTAGGAGGATCGTTACAGGCGGTTGATGCGGTATTAACTGATGGTTATACACACGCTACGAATTTGGGCGGAGGTTTACACCATGGGTTTAAACGAAAAGCATCAGGATTTTGTATCTATAACGATGGAGCAGTAGCGATACAATATATACGAAAAAAATATAATTTAAAAGTATTATATGTCGATACGGATGCACATCACGGTGATGGTGTACAGTGGGCCTTTTACGATGATCCTAACGTATGTACATTATCAATACATGAAACAGGGCGCTACTTATTTCCGGGGACTGGCAACATTCATGAGCGGGGAATAAAAGAAGGATATGGTTATTCATTTAATATTCCTATTGATGCCTTTACAGAAGACGAATCCTTTTTACACGTCTACAAAGAAGCGATGACAAAGATTGTAGACTACTTTCAACCAGATATTATTGTTACACAAAATGGTGCTGATGCCCATGCCTTTGACCCTCTCACCCATTTATGCTTGACAATGAGTATATATGAGCAAATCCCAGCAATTGCCCATGAATTAGCACATCAATATTGTGACGGACGATGGATTGCATTAGGTGGCGGTGGTTATGATATATGGCGTGTTGTTCCAAGGGCTTGGGCCCAAATTTGGCAAATTATGAATGCAGGCACCCCATTTAAAGGGGAACTTCCAAAAGTGTGGTTAGATAAATGGTCAAAAGAATCTCCGGTTTCCTTACCAAGATATTGGCATGATGAACCGCAATTGTACAAGCCAATTCCAAGAAAAGATGAGATTACCGAGAAAAATCAATACATGTTAACAAAGGCGCTTCAACTTATTCGAAATAAAAATAATCATCATTTGAATGATATTAGTTAAAAAGAGGGAACCCATATGGATTCCCTCTTTTTCTCATTCAATATCTAAAATCACAATTTCAACTCGTCTGTTTTTTTGTCTATTTTCAATCGTATCGTTTTTCCTTACAGGCTTTGTATCAGCATATCCCGTTGCTTGAAACCGTTTATCTTCAAGACCATGATTTTCTATAAAATAACGGATAACACTACTAGCTCTGGCTGAAGATAACTCCCAGTTCGATGGGAATTGTGTCGTTGCAATGGGGCGGTTATCAGTATGACCTTCAACTTTAATGTTATTTGGTATTCCCCTTAATAAACGACTAACTTGATTTAGAAAAGGTTTTCCTTCTTCAGTAATATGTGCTCTACCTGATTCAAATAATACTTTTTCCTGTAATACTAGAACGACACCTTGGGTAGTACGATTGGCTTTAATGACATCGTTTAACCCTTCTTCAGTTAAAAACTGTCGAACTTTCGCCAAAAGAATGTCCAATTCGTCATCATTTTGTTCTTTTTCGACTTCATGAATTTCTTCTTCATCAGATTCAGACACTTCATCCTTCGTTTCATCGCTTTCTCTTTCACGGTAATCATCTAGTTTATGTGCCGGATAATCACCATCAATTATAGATGGATTATGATCGAAAATGACACGATCTTTATAAGATTGAGCAACAGCCTTAAATTTTTCCATATCAATTTGAGACATTGAGAAAAGTAAAATAAAGAACACTAAAATTAATGTAATTAAGTCCGCGTACGTAGTCATCCATCGTGAACTCTCTTTTGGCTTTTTCTTTGAACGATTTGGCTTATACTTCATGTGCCGTCGCCCCTGCCAATTCTTCTTCGGATTCTTCACTTAGGGATTGATTTTTTTGTTCATTTGATAGAAACGCGCTCAGTTTTTCTTCTAAAATTTTCGGATTTTGACCGGATTGAACTCCAATAACTCCTTCAATCATAATCATCTTTAAAAAGATTTCTTCATCTGTTTGATTTTCCAACTTACCGGCCATTGGTATGAAGACTAAGTTAGCTAATAAACTTCCATAAAAAGTAGTAAGTAGGGCTACGGCCATACTTGGACCGATTGTTTCGGGACTTGTTAAATTGTTTAACATTAACACGAGACCGATTAACGTTCCAATCATTCCCCAAGCCGGAGCATATTCTCCTGCTTTTTCTATAATAGCTCTACCTCGCTGGTGTCGTTCATCCATAGCCGAGATTTCTGCTTTCATGATGTCATTGATCACTTCAGGTTCAATACCATCAATCGCTAATAAAACACCTTTTTTAATGAACGGATCTTCAACCTCATCCAATTCCGATTCTAGCGCTAGTAAACCTTCTCTTCTCGCTTTTTCCGAAAGTCTGACGAATAATTGAATCAATTCTTTTACATCATGGTCATTCTTTCGGAACGCTTCTTTAAATACTTTAACGGTCATTTTCAGTTGGCGTAAATCAAAGTTTACTAATAAGGCACCGAGCAAGCCTCCTAATACAACTAAAATAGAAGAAATTTGGACAAAGGATACCATCCCTGATAGTCCGCCGTTAAAATATATCCCAAATAAAACCATTGTTAATCCAATAAATATACCGATAGGTGTTAATAAATCGCTCCGTCTCATATTCTCTCTCCCCGGTCTTAAGACATTTCTATTATATTTATCGGATCATTTTCTATTTTGTTGAACTTCTTTCAACAATTCGATGAGGTAAAATTACATTTTGATCTGTAACTTGCTCTTTATTCATAATTTTCGTTAACAAACGCATCGACACTGCTCCAATATCATACATTGGTTGTACTACCGTTGAAAGTGTTGGACGAACCATCGTAGCTAACCTTGTATTATCAAATCCAACAACTTCTATATCTTCAGGAACGCGCAATCCTCTATCTTGGATACCGTGAATGACTCCTAGTGCCATTTCATCCGTGGATACAAAAATTGCTCCAGGTTTTTCGCTTAAACTTAAAAAATATTCCACCGAATCTAATCCAGCTTGATACGTATAATCTCCTTTAAAGATAAGGTTGTCATCAATTGGCTGACCATTTTCAGTAAGGGCACGTTTATAGCCACTATTTTTTTGTGTATTCATTTCCGTATCAGCCATTCCTGCTACGAAACCAATTTTAGCATGTCCATGTTCTAACAGTAGTTGAACCGCTTCAAATGCACCTTGCTCATAGTTAATATTTACCGATGGTATTGTATTTGTATCATCAATCGTTGCTGCTAACACAACTGGAACAGGTGCACTTTCAAATTCTTTAATATGTTCATCCGTAATTTTGCCACCCATAAATACAATACCATCTACTTGTTTACCTAACATCGAGTTAATTAAATGAATTTCTTTGTCTTTGTTTTGATCAGAATTACTTAAAATAATGTTATATTTGTACATCGTCGCGATATCTTCAATTCCTCTGGCAAGTTCTGCAAAAAATATACTTGATATATCGGGAATAATAACCCCTACAGTTGTTGTTTTTTTACTAGCAAGTCCTCTTGCAACCGCGTTTGGGCGGTACCCTAACTTCTCAATGGCAGTGAGAACTTTTTTTCTTGTTGCTGGTTTTACATTTGGGTTTCCATTAACTACTCGGGAAACGGTCGCCATGGAAACATTGGCCTCTCTTGCTACATCATAAATTGTTACATTCATATTATGAAACCTCCTTGATTTATAGGCGCACATTTGATTAATGTTATAATACGACACTCTTCGCATATAAGCAATGTAAGTACATCTCTCATTTTACATATTTTACACGCTATAACGCAAAAATCGCCAACAAAAAGTTGGCGATTTTGTTTATCTTTTATTAAATTGATTTAAATCGTTCATAAATTGTTCAAACATGGGGATATCCATCTGTTGTGCAGAGTCGGATAATGCTACTGCTGGATCTGGGTGAACTTCAGCCATTACGCCATCTGCTCCTATTGCTATTGCTGCTTTAGCAGTAGGTAATAATAAGTCTCTTCGTCCTGTAGAGTGAGTTACATCAACAAGGACTGGTAAATGGGTTTCCTTTTTTAATATTGGTACAGCGGATATGTCTAACGTATTTCTTGTCGCTTTTTCATATGTGCGAATACCACGTTCACAAAGTATAATATTCTCATTTCCTCTGGACATAATATATTCTGCTGCATTGATATATTCAGAAATAGTAGCTGCTAACCCACGCTTCAATAAGACTGGTTTATTAACAGATCCTGCCGCCTTTAACAATTCGAAGTTTTGCATATTTCTTGCACCTAATTGAATTACATCGATATAATCAAGAGCTGTTTCAATATCTGCAGGATTTACAATTTCACTAATAACAGCTAAGTCATACTCATCGGCTACTTGCTTTAAAATTTGTAATCCCTCTAATCCAAGCCCTTGGAAATCATATGGTGATGTACGCGGTTTAAACGCTCCACCACGTAGTAGTTTCAATCCTTGCTTTTTAACGGCCTCCGCAACTTTGGAAACCTGGTCATAACTTTCAACAGCACACGGTCCCATAATATATTTGACTTCACCATTACCGATCTTTTCACCCTTAATCGAAACTACCGTATCTTCAGGCTTCTTTTTCCGTGATACAAGCATCGCCTTACTATGGTCGTCTTCTTGCAGCTCTAGAGCGGCTTTGAAAATTTCCTTAAATAGATGTTCAATTGTTGAATATTCAAAAGGTCCATCGTGGTGATCTAAAATGTGATCAAGCATTGCACGTTCTCTCACAGGATCAAAACGACTCATCCCTTGCTTCTCTTTAAGATCTCCTATTTCTTGTACTAATTTCCCTCGCTTGTTAATGAGTTTTAACAAGTCAACGTTAACTTCATCCAGTTCTCTTCTCAGCTCATCTAACCCTTTGTTCGTCAACTTAAACGCCTCCATCTTCTTTTTTTCATAAAGTCAAATTTATATGGTTCTTTAAAATAATTAGAGATAATTATATCGAAAATTTCTAGTTATGTCACCACTACTTTAAAAACTTTTCAAAGATTCATATATCTAATAAATATAATGATTGTTCACGTGATGAGTGGTCCATTTGTTTTCGTAAGATTCAATATGGTTGTACTAGCTTTACATGTCACCTACTGATTTTCTCGTTTTATTTGATCGTGAGCCGCAGCATGTAACGCCTCTTTTGTTATATTCCAATGAGATGTATGCCAAACAACTTCTTTTCCATGAAACAATAGCGCCTGTGGAGATTCATGTTTCACATCAAACGTTTCTGCTATATGGTTTGATAATGGTCTTGCCTCTTGTACATATAATACATACTGTGGTATTTCAGCTTCTTCCCAAAATCTTTCATATTGTTCTTTCGCCTCACTACTGATTGGGCAAGTTAAGCTATGCTTTAATAAGAAAAAAGTATGTTGTTGCTCTAATACTTCCTGAAACTGTTCTGTTTTTTCAATTACGTTAACTCCCATTTTCCATCCCTCCACAACTTTATGTAAAAAAAGATTGTTGATTATAAATGTAGCATAATCAACAATCCTTGTTCAAAATTTTCGTTATGAACTATTAGTTTTTATCAAGTTCATTTGCTGCTTCTTCAATTGTATCCGCAATATCCTTCGCAGTTTCGACAGATTCATTTTCAACATCAGAACGAATTTGGTTTACACGATCCTCTATAACACCCTTTGTATCCTTCAACTTTTCTCCAATATCCTTCGATCTTTCGGACAAGTTTTGCGTTAAGTGTGTAGACTTTTCCTTAGCCATTTCACTCCATTGTGTTCCTTTTTCATAAGCCACGTCTTTCCAGTCCTCAGCACGTTCACGTACATAACTTGCGCTCTGGTTTAAATCTTCTCGAAGTTCTTTCCCAGATTTAGGTGCTAACAGTAATGCTGCAGATGCGCCTACAATCCCACCAATTAAAGTACCCAATAAAAAGTCTTTACTATTGATGTTTTCATTATTTTCTCTCTCACTCATGATAAATCCTCCTTTTTTGTATCAACAGGTTTTTTATATCTTTTCCATAGGTCAATGGCAGCTTGTCCCCATGTAACCACTTGTGCTGCATTGCCTTTATGGGTTTCAGCTGATGTTACAATTTCATTTGAAACAGATTCTATAGAGCGGTTAAATTGGTGAACCGAATCCCCAATTCCATATATACCATCGACTAGATGATTTAATTTTTCGGACTTTTTTTGAATATCTTCTGTAAGTTGATTTGCTTTGTTAAGTAGTGCAGTACTTTCAACCGTTATGCCCTCCATTTGTTTCTGGAGGCTGTCCAAAGACTCTGCTACTTCAGTCAATGTATTTCTTGCAGCCTTTAGTGTGCCCGCTAAATAAATAACTAAAACGGCAAATGCAATAGCTGCAATTAAGGCTGAAATGTAAAGCAAGTTTACCATAACCTGATTCACTCCTTATTATGTATTTATATATAATCTATACCTCCAGTTGTCATTCGTCAAACTTCGTATTTCTTTGTGAAAAAGCTACATATGTTCTCTTCGGCAAAAACCTATATTTATAAGGTGACACACCACGACTTGCAATATACAGGATACGTTAAAAAGATTGTATCATCTAATGGAACATGTTTCCATCTCTTCTCTTTAAAGAAAAACCCTATGCTACGTGCATAGGGGATGAATTATACTTGTTCATATGCTTCCTGAAATTTTTGGATATCACCTGCGCCCATAAAAATTAAGACGCTATTTCCATACTCTTTCAACACCGTTGTCTCTTCAATTTGCAAAAGTTGTGAACCATCAATTTTACTTTGTAAATCTTCAATCTTTAACATATTGTTATTTTCTCTGGCAGAGCCAAATATATCACATAAGAAAACATAGTCTGCCTTTTGTAAACTGCTAGCAAAATCTTCTAAAAATGTTTTCGTTCTCGTGAACGTATGTGGCTGGAAAATGGCTACAATATCTTTATTCGGGTATTTTTTTCTAGCTGCTTCGATCGTTACTTCAATTTCTTTCGGATGATGAGCATAATCATCAATCAATACTTGATCGTGTTTCCACTGTTTCTCCGAGAATCGGCGTTTCACCCCTGCAAAGGTATAAATCGATTTAATTTGTTCAGCAGGAATTTGTTCATAGTGACATAAGGTAATGACAGCGAGTGCATTGAGTACGTTATGATCACCGTAACTTGAAATAAGGAATGTTTCATAAAATGTACCACGGATAAACACATCAAATTGTGTTCCTTCTTCCGAAACATTCACATTTTTCGCTTGAAAGTCATTTCCTTCTGCAAAACCGTAATACATAACAGGAACTTTTGCCTGAATGTGCTGTAATTGTTCATCATCGCCACATGCAATAATGCCCTTTTTCACTTGCATTGCCATCTCTTGAAAAGCATTAAATACATCTTCTAAATTCGTAAAATAATCAGGGTGATCAAAATCAATATTTGTCATAATCGCATAATCAGGTTTGTACGCTAAAAAATGTCGGCGGTACTCACAAGCTTCAAAAACGAAATATTTACTGTTTTCTCGTCCAGACCCTGTTCCGTCGCCTATTAAATATGACGTAGGCGCTACTTGTTTCAGTACGTGGGATAGTAATCCTGTCGTGGATGTCTTTCCATGTGTACCTGTAACACCAATGCTAATATACTGTTGAAGCCACTCACCTAAAAATTCATGGTACCAATAAAAAGGTATATTAAGTTCTTTTGCTTTTTTTACCTCTTCATGTTCCTCATTAAAAGCATTTCCTGCAATAATGGTTAGCCCTTCTGTTATGTTCTCTTCAGAAAAGGGTAATATTTTAATTTGTTTTTCTTCCAACGCTGCCTGTGTAAAAAAACGTTTTTCAACATCAGACCCTTGGACGTTTTCGCCAGCGTCAGCTAAAATTTGAGCAAGGGCGCTCATTCCTGTACCTTTTATACCAATAAAGTGGTAAGTTGTCATATAAATTGAACCTCCACACATTGATGATTCTGAATTATTATATGTATCTGCCTAATACATTGGGAATCATGCTTACCGATTTATTATATCAGATAACACCACAAGAGTGAATGTAAGAAAAAAGAAAGATTAACATTGATGTTAATCTTTCTCTGGAATATACTCTACCCGTTCTAATCGTGGGTTTGGTCTATATCTTCTTCCTTCTTTTGCTTCCGCTTCTCCATTTAACAATACGTTATCACCAGTGAAGCTTGTCGTGATCTTTAACAAGCTTGAGCCAACACCATAAATATCGATTGGTACATTCATTTCCTCAAACTCCCGGATACGCTCTTCGTTAAAGCCACCACTTGCTACAATCTTCACATGGTCAAAACCTTCATCATTTAATGCGCGACGTAATGCAAATATAAGCTCAGGGTTTACACCACGTGGATCAAAACTACCCATTAAATGCTGATTACGGAAAAAGTACTTGTCTACTAATGTTCTAGAGGTATCAACCCGAACAGCCTTCAGCTCATCACCAAATTCCCGTGCAACTTTCAAAGAGTCCGTAATTACGTCATTGTTGTAATCTACAAGTGCGATTAAATCATCATCAGGATATTTTTTGTTGTATGCCTTTGTCGCTGCAACAACATCCCCTTTAAACATTTGAATGAGAGCATGTGGCATCGTTCCCATTCCTTTTTTTCCCCACCATTCGTTCATCGCGTGAGTAGCCTGGGCAGTTGAACCACCTATGTATGCAGCATAACCGTCTCCTGCTTGCTGGGTAAAGTGATCGTCACGATCCCCCATAAATATAATCGGTTTTTGTTTGCCTGAGGTTCTGGCAGCTTTTACGACATTGTACACATTCGTCGCAACAGATGTTCTACGGGCTAAAATTCCGTCAATGATTCCTTCTAAATAACCATAATACTGATAAGGGCCTGTAACGGTTAGTACAGTTTCAAAAGGGGAAACTTTATCACCATCCTTTAATGAATGAATTTCCAACTCTTCAGGATGATCAGCAAATGTATGAAGTAAAGCGATTGCTTCATCGGTTCCACAAAGGACAGCGTGATTTTTTTGGAAAAATTGCATTGTCACGTAGTTATCAGGTATGCAATCTTCAACAATTTCCTTCGTTTTAAGGAAGTAAACTGCGGAAAACCAACCTTCTTGGACCCGTTCATCAAACTTAAACGTCTTATTTGTTAACCGTTTTATTTTTCCTTTCGCTTTCAGCTCGAATTCTTTCATTGTGTAATCCCTCTTCTATTTTCACAGTATGGTCGCTGTTTTTTATCATAGTATATTTTAACATAAATGGACAAGTTACGTACGTTAGCTTTTTTCTTGTCACATCAAACCTTATTTTTCCAAGGAAATGGAAATTTCATTACCAGTTTTCTAACATTGCTTCCGTCTGCTCACGGTTCATTAATAGTTCCCGTGGTTTACTACCGTTTTGAGGTGTGATAATTCCTAATTGTTCAAGTCGGTCTATTAATTTTGCTGCCCGATTATAGCCAACACTAAATTGACGTTGCACCATGGAAGTGCTTGCTTTTTCCATATCGAGTACAAAATCAATTACATCATATAACAATTCATCTTCATCGTCCACAAGAGTATTTTGCTCTTCTATCAATTGTTCTTCACGAAATATATATTGGGGTGAAGACTGTTGTCTTAAATATTCTGTAACTTGTTCAATTTCCTCATCCGATACAAACGCACCTTGTATTCGTGTAGGTTTACCACTTCCATTGGATAAAAAGAGCATATCACCTTTTCCTAACAATTTTTCTGCCCCGTTCGTATCTATAATCGTTCTAGAATCTACTTGAGAAGACACACTAAACACCATTCGTGTAGGTATGTTGGCCTTAATTAAACCTGTGACAACATCAACTGATGGACGTTGAGTAGCCAATAGCAGATGCATACCACATGCCCTTGCTTTTTGTGCAATCCGGCAAATAGCGTCCTCTACATCTCTCGGTGATACCATCATAAGATCTGCTAATTCATCAATGACAATGACAAGAAAGGGAAGTTTTTCCTCATTGCTTACTTTACGATTATATCGCTCAATATCACGCACCCCTAGTTGGGCAAACTTTTCATAACGACTTTCCATTTCCTTAACAGCCCATTTTAATGACGTCGTAGCTGCCTTTGCATCTGTAATAACTGGGGCCACTAAATGAGGTATATCGTTATAAGGTGCTAACTCCACCATCTTAGGATCAATTAATAGAAATTTGACTTCATCCTCACTTGCCTTAAAAAGAAGGCTTAATAAGATCGTATTAATACAGACGCTTTTTCCTGACCCCGTAGCACCAGCGATTAAGCCGTGAGGCATCTTTTGTAAATCCGTGACAACTGTTTCCCCCTCGATGTCTTTCCCTAAGGCAACAGTCAGAGGGGACGAATGATCCTTAAACTTCGGATCATCTAACAATTCACTTAATCCTACAGGTTCAGGCTCTTGGTTTGGTACTTCAATTCCAATTGCATGCTTACCAGGAATCGGGGCTTCCATCCTTATGTCCTTTGCCGCTAAATTAAGTTTTATATCGTCAACGAGTTTCGTAATTTTGTTAACTTTCACCCCTAGATCAGGCTGTACTTCAAATCTGGTCACAGTCGGTCCTTTCATCACATTCGTCACTTTCGCTTTTACATTGAAATGTTCCAGAGTTATTTCTAACCGCTCTTTTTGGTCATGAATCCATGTTTGATCTTCATCATCGTTTAAGGGTGCTTCTTTTAGTAAGTGGTATGGAGGCTGCGTTCGCTCCACACTTTCCTCATGCTTATTAAACATGCGATGTTCCACAACCTTGTCTTGAAAATGTACAATATCTTCATTTTCATTATTCGAATGTGATGTTTGTTCACTACTCTCGACAACAGTAGGTTGTTTTTTTACATGCTCTCTTATTGTAGTCGGTGGTTTAATAGGCTTTACCGTGTGATTGTTTTGGGAATGTGGTAGCTTTTCTTGATTCTCTAGATGGTAACTGCTTCGGTCAACTTGTAAAAATTCCTTCGGATTGATCGTAGTCTCTTCCCTATTATTTTCTTTTTGAACACGTGTTTCCTTACGAACAAAACTTGGAACTTCTTCTATTTCCTGAATTTCATCGACGAGGGAATGATCCTTTTTCTTTTGAAATCCATATATTGGTGATGGTACATCCGTCGGTCTAAATAACGGCCTATCATAGTCTGTGTGCTGTTTATGTTGTTGCACCTTTTCATCCGTCACCGGATAACGGTCTCGTTTCCTACTTTCTTTATTCGGTCTTTCATCATCCGGGATGATCGGAAAGCGAAATGACCCTTTCTTTGGATACTGATAAGACATTTTCGCTTGAACAATTTTCTTAGCGTTAGATGTATCGTCACGTTCATATCCTGTTAATGCGCTACTGTCTTCTTCGTCTTTTAACCAATTTTGTAACCAATGGATTATCCGGTTGACTTTCATCCCCATCACTCTTTCTTTTCAAAATCTTTATCATAAAGAAAAACCGCTTATAAGCGGCTTTTCGTTAAAATCCATATGGTGCACCTATTTCAGCATTTTCATCCAATACCAAAATCCCTTTTTCTTTTGGTGCGTCTGGTAAATTTAGCTCTTTAGCTGAACAAATCATACCATGTGAAGGGACACCCCTTAATTCCGTCGCCTTAATTTGCATTCCACTTGGCATAATGGCTCCTACTTTTGCCACCACTACCTTTTGTCCTTCGTCAACATTCGGGGCACCGCATACAATTTGTAACGTTTCGTCACCTACGTCAACTTTACATACACTTAATTTATCAGCATTTTCATGTTGCACTTTTTCTTTCACTAGGCCAACAACAAACCTCGGTGATAAATCAACATCAATCTTTTCGTCTAATCCGTTCTGTTTGAAAACGTCATGAATCTGCGTTAAAAATTTCTCGGTAATCTCTACCGGACTATTTTTTATAGTTAAATATTTTGATGCTTGAAAAATATTATAGCCTACTACTTCATTCTGTTCCGTATCAATTATTTTGACAACATCTCCATATGTCTCATAAGAACGGAACAATTGGTTCCCATCCTTTACTGGGATTACGAGTACATCTCCAATGCCACCTCTGTTATAAAAAGCTTGCATAGTACGTTCTCCTTTTCTTATTCGTTTTCCTCTTTTTTACGATTTTTTGCCATAATAAAGATTGGATTTAACTGTTTTTCTTCATAGAGAAATGCTAATGACGTAATAGGGACACGCCCTTCTGCAAAAAATTGCATAGTCATTTGAGCCAATATATCGTAACCTGTCGGGTTCTTCACATCAACAAAAATGCAGACGTCTTGATGTGGAACGGCTATTGCCAATTCTCCCTCCGTCTTTTCTTCCATCTCTTCCAGCAATGATTCATTTAAAATACGACTCGCGTCATACCCATCTTTAGTCGCGATGAAGTAAAAGGTATTTCCGGCAACCTCATCTTTTTTTATAGGTGTTGATAATGATCGAATATTAAATTTCGCCACTTCTTTAATACGTTCTTCAGTCCACTGTTCTTGTTCCAACATCTTTTTATCTATTAAACGGTATGATTTCCCTAAATCTAACGCATAGAAAATGCGTGTTTCAGCCGTATGTTCAGAGTAAATTAATTCTTTTTCATTTTTCGTTTCGATTGGAAATGAAGTAGAACGAATGACAGGAAGGATTTGCTTTTCCTTTCCAGATAAGTTTTGTTCATCGTGCATAACGTGAAGTGCTTCTGCGATGTAATCAACAATTTCATCGACTGCCTTCTCTTTTCGTTCTTCCCATTTGGCTATAATACCTGGTAACGATATATCAATTCCCATCTTCGTATCTTTCCATTCAATTCGTAACGTATCTTTATCCTTATTAAATACTGTTTTCCATTGCTCATTTTGCAAACGACTTTCTAGTAGCCGTTTCATTTTAATACTTGTCATTTTCATTTATGATTCCTCCTTCTTAAAGATGGAAGGAAAATGAACTACATGTTATTGTAGCACGAAAGAACTGCTTAAAAAAGTGAATGAGAATGCCTTCTACTATCACTCGTTTAATGTTAATTTCATATCCCCTTGTTTAATCCACCCTATTCTTCTTAACCATTCTGATAGTATCAAACTAATGACGGCAGGACCAACAATATGTAATAGTAAAATAATCCAAACGTTCTCCCAAGATAATCCCATTGTTTCAAGTGTCATTAATTGACCTACAAATCCACTAGTCCCCATTCCTGCACCATATGCGTTATTCTCCAATTGAAACCAAACTGTTGAGAACGGAGCTAATATAATTCCAGCAACCGTAGGCGGTATGAGAATAATCGGTTTTCGAATAACATTCGCTATTTGTAACATCGAGGTACCTATCCCCTGGGCAATTAGACCTCCAAATCCATTCTCTCGGTAACTGCTAATGGCAAAACCAACCATTTGGGCAGAACATCCTATTGTCGCTGCTCCAGCAGCTAATCCATTTAAATCTAACATAATTGCTATAGCTGCACTTGATATAGGGGCTGTTAACGCCAAGCCCATTAAAACCGCTACAAGAATTCCCATTATAAACGGACGTTGAGTTGTAGCCCACTCGATTGTACTTCCGAACCCAATCATAAAGCTATTAATATATGGGCCAACAAATGACCCAACCATATACCCCGTGAAAATGGTGACAAAGGGGGTTATAAGAATATCCACTTTTGTTTCTTGACTAACCACTTTCCCTACTTCAATGGAAACAAGGGCAGCTAAAAAACTTCCAGCAGGTCCACCTAATTCCGCTCCGAAAGCACCACTAAATAATGCTGAAAACAACACAAGCGGCGGAGCTTTTAAAGCGTAAGCAATCGCAACTCCAATTGCTCCTCCCCAAACCTTCTTGTCCATTGCAAATGAACCCATTTCAATAAATGTTTCATTAGAAAATTCATTACCAATCGTTTGAATAATAAGCCCAATAATTAAAGATGAGAACAGACCAAGGGCCATATAACTTAAAGCTTTTACAAAATAGTCTTTTAAAGAAAGTGTAACACCTTTTCTTTGTAAAAATGCTTTCATCCGTATCCCCCTTCTCCCTTCCGAATTATCATAACGAATTATTCTATGAAAAACAACGCCCTTCTACATCTTTATCCACTAGCCTATAAGAAAAAAGCAACACCATTAGGTATTGCTTTCATTTAAAACGACAGAACGTACAATTCTCATCATTTTTTCTGCTTCTTCTTCCAAGTCTGCTTTATTCGTTAACGTTTTTAACTTGACTCCGCCAATGCCAACTTGTAGGTCATACATATCTTCCGTTTTATAAGGTAAAACGGATATATACCCAAAACGGTCATTCTCTTGGAAGGATTTTAACAGTAGATGATTTTCTTCCTTCTCAACCTCTTGATAGAGTAATTGACTCATCTCATTTTCAAATTGGCTGTAAAATAGAAGATATGTACCACCTTTAGATTCTAATACGACATTGTTATCAGAACTTCCCTTAATTTCTAATTCCTCTGGAAGATACAACGTCACGTCATCGATGGTCTGATTTGTTTCAACAGGTTTATCCTTAAAAACTGCTTCTGCAGACTCTTCTGCATTTTTCAAGACCTGTTCTTCAGACAATAATGAACAACCAGCGAGAATGACAAACAAAATTAACAATAAATATTTATATCGGTACATATGTTATATTCCCTCCACACGATCACAAACTCTAGTATTCTATGATGTCTTTAATATAATCATACTACGGAATGAACATTTGACAAGGGGGGATTTTATATGGATGATTATGGTAGATAAAAGCTGAGGAGGTACGAACATATGGAACTAACTGTTTATTTAGCTGGCCAAATTCATGACAATTGGCGTGAAGAGGTAAAGACAAAAGCAAGGAAAAAAGGGTTACCTTTAACATTTGTTGGTCCCCAGGAAAATCATGATTTATCAGACAAAATTGGTGAAGATATTTTAGGAGAGCAACCAAATGCTCTCTATCGGGATGATACCGCATCGAGCATAAACAATTTACGTACACAGGTTTTATTACATAAGTCTGATGTCGTCATTGCTTTATTTGGTGAAAAGTACAAACAGTGGAATACAGCGATGGATGCGAGTATGGCCGTTTCTTTACAAAAACCATTAATATTAATTCGTCCAGAGGGATTAATACATCCTCTAAAAGAACTATCCAACCGGGCTAACGTAACTGTGGAAACCGTTGACCAAGCCCTACAAGCATTAGAATATATTTATCGTTAATATAATAAAAAAAGCGGGGACATTATGTCCCCGCTTTTTTATCGGTTAGCAAATTCAAATTGACCTTTTAACAATTTTACTACATGTTCAAACATTTCTGCCCGATTCACATATTCATTTGTAAATACGCCAATCGCTCCTTCTTTTTTCCTAACCTCTACTCGTTGCTCGTACTCGTCCATAATTTCCCCAAGTTCTTTCCCTTTTTCGAGTTTAGCTACGACTTCATCGGGAAGAGGAATTCGGGCACCACCTGCTGTATATACATTCTGCTCTCGATCAACAAGGGCTCCCCAGTTACATAGGTAGGATTGACCGCCCATTTCCATAATGCCACCCTCTAAACCGATCCCAATTGCATCTTTTGCTGATTGAGCACACTCTCTTGCTCGATTAATTGCCCCTTCCAACGTTTCTTCATCAGAAAAAGGTTGGGAGGATACTTTTGATTCAACTGGATTGCCCTTTACCTCATCATTTGAAAAGACCGCCTCGACCGCTTGAATTTTAGTCGGGTTTTGTGAACCGACGATCACTTTCATGTTCTCATCCTTTCTTGGACGGATGTGTCTTTCATCTCATTATTTATCCGTTTTTACGTATTTGTTCCACAGTATTTGCATCAGTTGTCCTGACAAGATTTACGAGTAACTCCTTTGCCGCTGCATAATCATCTACATGTACAATAGATGCATGTGTATGAATATAACGTGAACATACACCAATTACAGCTGAAGGAACTCCTTCGTTCGCGATGTGAACACGTCCTGCATCGGTCCCGCCTTGTGAGATAAAATATTGGTAAGGTATATTTTTTGATTCCGCTGTATCCAATACAAAGTCACGGATACCTCGGTGTGTCACCATCGAACGGTCTAGAATTCTAATAAGTGCACCTTTTCCCAAATGGCCAAATTCCTTCTCATCACCAGTCATATCATTGGCAGGAGAAGCATCTAAAGCATAAAATATATCTGGCTGTATCATATTAGCAGCCGTTTGGGCTCCACGTAAACCCACTTCCTCTTGCACTGTTGCACCAGAAATTAATTCGTTAGGCAACGTTTCGCCTTGCAGCTCTTTTAGCAATTCAATAGATAATCCACAACCGTAACGGTTATCCCAAGCTTTTGCCATAATCTTTTTCTCATTAGCCATCGGTGTAAACGGACAAATAGGTACGATTTGTTGCCCTGGTTTAATACCTATGCGCTCGGCATCTTCTTTATCGTCAGCCCCAATATCTATTAGCATATTTTTCATTTCCATCGGTTTCTTCCGTTGTTCTTCAGTTAAATTATGAGGAGGGATAGATCCAATTACCCCAGTTACAGGACCATTATCTGTAATGATTTGTACACGTTGGGCCAGCAATACTTGACTCCACCATCCACCTAACGTCTGAAAACGCAGCATACCATTTTTCGTAATTTGTGTAACCATGAACCCGACTTCATCCATATGGCCAGCAACCATTACTTTCGGACCGTTACCCTTTTTAACCCCGAACACTCCACCTAAGCGATCTTGGATAATGTCATCAGAGTACTTTTCAAGCTCACTTTTCATAAATTGACGAACAGCATGTTCATTACCAGGTGCCCCCGGTAATTCTGTTAATGTACGAAATAAATTTAATGTATCTTTGTTCATATATGTACCACTCCATTCATATTTAGCATTTCGATTTTATTACGTTCTTCGTTATACTAAGTATATCCTATTATGACACAAGGAGAGATTTTATGCGCTTAAAGCGGTTCATTGTTTTATTGTCTTTCGTGGTTGGAATTGTATTTTTCACATTCTGGAACAGACGAAATGTCATAACTCCAGAAGCAGCGTTACAACTCGCCAAAAGAGATATAAAACGACACTTTCGAGTTGTTCACGGTGCTTGGATCTACATGAATACACTACCTTATGACAATGATGGCGTAACAAAAGACGTATATTACGGGGGCGTTACGATTGAATCCGATGAAACATCATATCAAATCGGGTTTTACGTAGATCAACAAACAGGTGATATCGTTCATATGTTTGAAATAAGTGATTAACGGTTTCGTTTCACATCGGCGACAACATCACCATTTTCATTAAACTGAAGAGCGCGGTAATATGCGTCATGGTAAAACGTATACCATGCATTTGTATTGTAACCGATATTCATCCACTTTTGTTTCTGTTCAATTGATGTCATCGGATAATCATCATATGCCAATACCCATAGCACATTTTGATGAGCATGTGTTGGCATTAAATCTGCCATATGTATGAATTTGTCATCACCATCTTGAAAGAACAAAATTGAATGACCGTTACTATGACCCCCGGTGTGAATCATTGTTAATCCTGGAGCAATTTCCAGCTCATCTTCAAATGTTTGTACTTGATTTTGAATTGGCTTCCAATTTTGCTCCCAATATGTATGTTTCGAACGAATATTTGGATTTCTCATTTCTTCCCATTCCACAGAGGATGTATAGATTGTAGCATTAGGAAAAGCAGAAGTTAATTCTTCCCCCTCCCACTTCGTTAAACCATTGGCATGGTCATAGTGTAAATGGGTCATGAAAACACCGTCTATATCATCAGGAATTAATGACAAAGCCTTTAAATCACTCTCAATATTTGATTGCTCTTGAACACCAAAATTACGTATTTGTTTTTCGGTTAACTTATTCTGACCAATTCCCGTTTCAATGATGAAGTTTTTTCCATCTAATTGACATAAAATAGGGTCTGTCCTTAACTCAATTTGGTTTTTTTCATTATGTGGATATTTTTTACTCCAAAGTGGTTTCGGTACAACACCAAACATCGCGCCTCCGTCTAAGTGTGTTACACCACCATTCAACCAAGTCAATTTTGCTCGGCCAATTTGCAGGCTTTCCATTTCAAAATCCAACCTCCTTATGAGCAGACTACTTTCAAGTTTATCATAAGGAGACTGAATGTGACACTACTCAGTGAATCGGGCTCGACAACGATAAATTGGTTGTCCTTGTTTGGAAAACTTCTCTTCATACTCTGTCATAACATTTAGCGGATCATGTAACTCATGCAAATTTAAAGTAACCTCTTCAAGTACCATCCCAAACTGAGAAAAACTTACGACAGAATACTCAAATAGCCCCTTATTATCTGTTTTCATTACAATTTGGCTTCCACGTTTCATAATATGCTGATATTGCTCTAAAAATAAAGAATAGGTTAAACGGCGTTTTTCATGACGGTTTTTGGGCCAAGGATCAGAGAAATTCAGGTATATTAGATCAATTTCATGCTTTGAAAACATATCACGCAAATCGATGGCGTTGTCATTAATTAATCTTACATTGTCAACTTCCGCATCCTTGACTTTTTGCACAGCATTCACAATAACACTTTTTGCACGTTCCATTCCTATGAAATTTACATCTGGGTGTTGTTTTGCCATATTAGCAATAAACTGGCCTTTACCAGTACCAATTTCTAAGTGGATTGGTTTATCATTTTGGAAAGCATGTTTCCAGCTTCCTTTATATGAACTGGCTGATGATACGACAATATCGTCGTTTTCTTTTAAAAAATCATCAGCCCACGGTTTATTTCTTAATCTCATCATCCACACCTCTATTCGTTATATACAATACAATCAAAAATGAAAGAAAAGAGTAAAAAAGTTGGTAGTTTCCCACCAACTTTTAAGGTTATCATTTCATCATTTGGACTTCGGGATAATCATAACCGATTTTGTGTAAAAAGTGTTCTAATTTATCATTCCATTTTCGAATTCCTTGCAGTTCATTTCGTTCTGCATGCCAATTTATATAAAACAAGCTTTGCGTTATGATATACCAATAGATTCGGTTCATTAACTGGTGATTTAAAGTTAACCCATACTTACTTAACCAAAAATCCCATTCCTCTTCTGGTATATATTCATATAAAAGCATACCAATATCTATTGCTGGATCAGCAACAATTGCTTGATCCCAATCAATCAAATAAAGTTGATTATGATTTGTTAAAAGCCAGTTACGATGGGTCATGTCACCATGACAAACAACTTTTTCTTGATTCCGGACAAACGGAAGTTGTTCATGTAAATAATGAATTGCCAGACCAATGGTTCTGTTTTTTAACGCTTTTTTTTCATTATACATTTGTTTAATACTACTCAACATATCTTCCGGTTCTAATGCTCTCTTACCAATTCGCATAAACAAGTGAAGTAGCTCGGTGGAACGATGGATTTTGCTTAACATTAATGCAACTCTTTCCTCTTCCATTTCATCTGGTAATAACACTCGACCTTCCATCCAGTGTTGAGCTGTGATAACATCACCGTTTTCCATTCGTTTTGTCCATACAAGTTTTGGAACAATTCCTTCAGCAGAGAGAACCGCTAAAAAAGGAGATGAATTTCGTTTTAAGAAAAGGCGCTTTCCTTCTCTTTCAGCAAAATAGGCATCACCTGAAGAACCCCCAGCAGGAGTTATTGTCCATTCTTTTCCCAGTATATAATCCAATCTACTTCACCTTCAATTCTACTATCTAAAAAGGATATATTGATGTTTAAGAATTTTGTCGAGAATTTGGTACATTATACATGTTAATAGGTTATCACAAATTTGTCCATAGTCTAAAGTAGAATTACCAATTTTTTGACAACTTTTCCCCGGTTTTCGGCTACTTTTTCCTTATAAATGGAATTCTTGTGAATCAATATCCTCTTCTTCCCATTCAGGTCTTTTAACCGAAGTAGTTTGACAATGTTTTAACAGTGCTTCTCCTGCCCTTAATTGAGTATGCTTTAATGGTGATTGATAAGCCCGCATCTTTTCAAACCAATCATGATAAGCTGTCTTATCCACAATTTCGGTTTGATATGGCTCATTTTTACGCATAATTTCATTCGATCGTGATAGTACAACCTTATTAACTGGCATATCAATTTCATTTGCATGTAAAATACTTTTGACAATGTTCTCTGTCCTTTTTAGTGAAACTAACGGACTTAACATTTTCGTCTTTTCTTCGTTTCGGTGTAGTATCCATGTCCGTTCAGCTTGAGCCTCAATTTGATATTCAGGTGCTTTTTCAACAATTGAAATACATAGCACTTCCAAAGGAGTAATCATAATTGTTTCCGCTTCAATTTCAGCTTGTTTAATTAAGAAAATAGGTTGGAACATGATAAAAAATGTATCCGGAAAACGTTGTATAAAGTATTTTAATTGAGGATGATATTCCAACCCTGGTTCCATGAATGATGCCTCATGAATCGTACTTGTCGCCCACTTAATTTGAGTTGGTAATAAACGATCCAAATAATATTGTTTTAGTTCTTGCATACTTGAAGGTAAGGTTGTCTCCCTTTCTCTTTCTTCTTTTTTGAAAAAGTCTAGCGATTGTTCACGATCATGCCAATTCGAAACCATTTTTTGAAACCAATTTTTCTTAGGGGGAGGTTCTTGTTCGGCACTCGTTGTATTTACTTGCTCTCCTTCCCCTTTCCATAATTCCACAAGCTTATTCCACTTTTCTTGTTTTAATCGAATAAACTGACCTGGGTAACGGTAAAAGTCTATTTCATATCGAGATATATAATCTTTCAATTTAATTAACTGTGCCATTTTTTAAAGCCCTCATTTATTTAGTAATGGAAATATCTTAACCTCTTCATATTTCTGTTGACGATTCATATGAATTTGAAATAACGAAAAATGATTTACATAAAGCTGGTTCTCTGTTACCTCAATTTGATTTTTCACTTTATCTTGATCAATTTTTTTCTTCGGTTCGTTCCACTTTTTCGCTAATGTAATATGGGGACGATACGGACGGTTTTCCCTAGGCATTCCTAGTTGTACACATGTATTTTCCACTTCATGTTGCAATTGTGTAAGAGCCTTATGTTGTCCGACACCTGCCCACATTACCCTTGGCTGTTCCCTCTTTCCAAAAAATCCCAATCCTGCTACTGGCAATTGAAAGCTAGGTAGTTGAATTTGTTGTAACAAGTTAATTAATTGTTGCACGGTTTCCTTATCGGTTGCACCAAGGAACTTTAATGTAATATGAAAATCATCTTTAAACGTCCATACTCGGTAAGATACGTCTTGCTGAAGTTTTGACTGCCACTTCGAAAGTTGTTCCTTTAACCCGCTCTGAATTGGAATTCCTATAAAGTAATGTGCATTGTTGTTCAAGAGAGTCGACCTCCGTTCCAATTTCTTAACCTTTTTTTCGGTTTAAAGCCTGACTTTTTTAACAGTACATTAGCTAAAATGCTAAGCTATAGGTCCCCTTGTCTTCCAATACGCTTCTACCGTATATGATACAAGTTAAAAACATAAAGGACAAAATTTCCCTACGTCCCCGGACAACGCCTATAATGTCCGAATAACTCAAACTAATTCTCCTCCTGACCTCATTCAATATAACCGGCATAGTCATCTAAGTTTTTCGTATGAAACCCGTTTCCAAGTCTTAACTTGTAACAAAGTGCTTCGAGTACCCCTCTGCCAAATGTTGCTTAAATAATTTCGATTCCGGCTGATAGACACTTTCAATTGCTTCCTATACTTTCGTCCAAGCAATAGCAACGATTCCATCTGTTTAACATTGTCTTGAAAGGAACTGGTTTTCTTCCTTTCCCCTCACATTATGTGGATAAAATTCGTTTATAGGTTTCGTTATTACAAATGACAAATAACTTTGCATCATCACGTATTTTTTCCTTCAGTATACGGTTAATTCCTAAATTATCTCCATCTGCAATTAACGTCGCTCCAACCTCCAATAATTCCCGGAAGGCATCCTCATAAGTATACCAATGGTCTTTTTTTGGAATATAGTACAAATCATCACCATGTTTTCTTTGCATAAGTTGACCATAAAGTCCTGATATTCCTTTTGTAAAGACAGAGCGCACCGCTAAGGAGGAAATGGTTTCATGAGAAAAGATAAAATCATCAACTTGGATATGTTTGAAATTCTTAATATGATCTTCTTCCATAACTTCAACGACAGTGTGAACATTCGGATTCATCCCTTCAACTGTGGATGCTACAAGCAATGTTTTCCCGTCGACAAGTTGTGGATTTTCAATTGAATCATCCGCGAACATTAATACAGCCTTCGCCTCTTTTATATTCGCCTTATCAAGGGTTTCCACCTTTGTTGCATCTCCTTGAACATAATGAACTTGATCCGTTAATACAGGTGCATGATCTCGATCATCTATAATAACAATGTCGCTATCTTTTTTCGTGTTCATCATTTCCTTTAAAGCATATTTTGCCTTATGTGACCACCCAATAATTACGTAATGGTTTTTTCCTTTAAACATAATGTTCCCCTCCTCCCGTTTTTTCCGGAAACTAGATAATCCATCTATCACTTTTCCAATTACGACACCTATAAGTCCAATTCCAAATATATATAAAACGATAGCTAGCATTCTACCTTCAACGGTTACAGGTGCGTAATCACCATAACCGACTGTCGTAACGGTTGTCATAACCCACCAAAATCCATCAAACCAATGAGGAAATCCTTCAGGTTCTATTTTGGTTATCAAATATGTACTTATAAAAATTAGAAGAAAAGATAATATAAACAGAAAGCCGTTGTGCATTTTTACCATTTTAAAAAACACTTTACGGAAAATTAACATAACATTCACCCCTTTGTTAGAATAAAATACCAATAAACAACATAAAATATATGTAAATATTACGAAAGTTTAATTTCTTTTGGTATAATGATTGTATATTATACTTCTTCAAAGAATCATAACACCACTGAAAAAAGATAATTTTTAAGGAGTGGTTTTTTGAATCGATCAACCTCCAGGATGCTGATCAGGGTAAAGGCTGTTTATTTGTATATTAGAGAAAAAGGAACAGTGACCACAACCGAATTGGCAGAGGAGTTTGGGATTACGGATCGAACCGTTCAAAGAGACCTAAATGTTTTAGAGTATAATGGACTTGTAAAAAGTCCAAATAGGGGACAATGGACCACAACAAATAAAAAAGTCAAAATATCATAATAGATTTAACTGCTTAATCCGGCATATGCTGGATTTTTTCTTTTAGTTAACGTTCTGTATTGCTTCAAGTTCTTCATCGGTTAACTCACGATAGCTCCCTTTCGGAAGACTTTCATCTAGCGATAACGGTCCCATTTCCAAGCGTTTCAATTCGATAACTTCTTTATCCACTGCTTTAAACATTCGTTTTATTTGATGAAATTTCCCTTCAGTGATGACAACTTCAATTTCGGATGTATCCCCTCTTGTTATTATCGATAATTGAGCTGGCTTTGTCTTATAGCCATCATCTAACGTTACGCCAGCTTCAAAAGCCTTAACATCCTCTTCTGTTACATTTCCTTTTATTAAAGCCCAGTACCTTTTCCCAATGTTTTTCTTCGGTGACAGTAGCTTATGCGCTAACTGACCATCATTGGTTAACAACAAAAGGCCAACTGTATCCTTATCTAACCTACCTACAGGAAAAGGATCAAATATACGTTCTTGAGGTTGGAGCAGGTCGGTTACACATCTCTCTACTTGATCTTCGGTTGCGGATATGACGCCTTTCGGTTTATTCATCATTAAATAAATAAATTGTTTATATTGAATTTCCTCACCACGCACGAATACCTTTTGTTCAGTAGGATCTACTTGACTGCTCCCGTCTTTCACAACATCTCCATTGATTTGAACAATTCCTTGCTTCAATAATTTCTTAACATCTTTACGACTGCCGTATCCCATATTTGCCAGCAATTTATCAAGCCGCATATTAGCACCTCATTATGGAAAGATTTTTTCTAACTTACGCGCCTGTTCCCCGAGTACTTTTATTAATAACGTAGATTTATAACTGAACCATAGATAGATATAGAACCCAACACTACTTGAAAGAAGAAGTGTTAATATGAAACTGATGCGTGTTACTTGATCAAACATAAACATAGTAATTGTCCACTTAACGATTAGTACAGAGATAGTCATTATCACGACGAAAATCATCACGAGTAACGTCCTTTTTAATAATGGTTTTAGTGAAAATTTGGTTGTTCGGTAAATACAACCGATATTCAGTAGTGATGCAGTCATAACTGCTAAACCAGTTGCTATTATAGCTCCTTTCGCTTCAAATACATAAATCAGAGGAATATTTAAGACCACTTTTAGTATAACGCCAAATCCAAGACTAATTAATGCAAAGTTTTGCTTGTTGATTCCTTGTAGAATAGAAGCCGTAACAGTAAACAAAGCATAAAAAAGAGCGACAGGTGCATACCAACTTAAAAGCACGTCTGCCATTTGAATGTTTTCTCCGATTCCGTAAAACGCTCCATATGCTTCCTTTGATAAAAGAGCCATACCTACAACTGCTGGTAATACTACTAACATTATTATTTGTAATGCTTGATTAATTTGAGTATTATAAATGTCTCTTCTTTTTTCAGTAAAAGATTTTGTAATTGCAGGTAAAAGGGCTAAAGATAATCCTGTCGCGATGGTTACAGGGATAATCACCAGTTTATGTCCATATAGTACAATAATCGCTAACGCCGATTCTGAAATGTTGGCCAGTCCAATTTCGGACATCGCCCGATTAAACGTAAATTGATCAATCACTTGATAAATCGGAGTGGCAATTCCCACTAAAACAAATGGACCTGCGTATGTTAACAACTCTTTGTACATACTTGACTGTGACAGCTGATGTTCTTCCCGTTGGTTTGCAAGCTGTTTATCTAAATATGGTTTTCTCCAATTCCAATATAGCCATAAAACGTAACTGGAAGCAAGGGCACCTATAAATGCCGCAAAGGTAGCCATACCAACAGCTAACGATATATCTGCATTGAAGATTTTACGTAATACGAACACACTAACTAGCAAGAAAGCGATTCGGACTATTTGCTCAATCACTTGTGAAACCGCCGTGGGCCCCATGGATTGATATCCTTGAAAAAAGCCTCTTACGACACTCATGGCGGGGATAATAATTAAGGCAAAACTAACCATTTGGATAACAAACTTCACATCGGTTACAGTGTTGCTTAAGCCATTATCTGTAATAATAGCTTTTGCTAGTAGTTCAGCACTGAAAAAGAGAGCTAGAAATGCTAAAATACCGGTTATGAACATGAAAATTAAACCAGATCGAAACATTCGTCGACCCGTTTGAAAATCACCTAAAGAATTGTATTTCGCAACGAATTTAGACATCGCTAACGGAATTCCCATTGTGGAAATACTGATTAAAATCATATAAGGGTTATAGGCATAAGAAAATAATGCTCCACCTTTAGTTCCTACTAGTGCTTCGAACGGAATTACATAAATGATTCCCAGTAGTTTTGAAAGGAATGTGGCTCCTGTTAAAAGCATTGTGCCACGGATAATATTTGAAGTTGACATGTTTTCACCTGCGTTTAATGTAGAATTTAACAGTTTTATTTTATCATATTTATATCAACTATACTGACTAAGAAGATAAGCAGAAAGGATTGGAACTAATCATGTATGACGTCATCGTAATTGGTGGAGGGCCTGCTGGCTTAATGGCCTCCATTTCTGCAAGTGAAAATGGAGCAAAAACACTTCTAATTGATAAAGGCAATAAACTCGGAAGGAAATTAGCCATATCGGGGGGAGGAAGGTGTAATGTCACGAACCGATTACCTGTAGATGAAATTATAAAACATATACCAGGTAACGGCAGATTTTTGTATAGCGCCTTTTCGATATTTAATAATGAGGATATCATTCGATACTTTGAGGGACTCGGCGTTAAATTAAAGGAGGAGGATAAAGGAAGAATGTTCCCTGTAAGTGATTCTGCCAAAACTGTCGTAAACGTCCTCCTAAAACGTTTAAAGGAATTAAATGTCGACATTCAAACAAACACTCCTGTCGAAACAATTCACTACGGTGAAAAACACCATACCGTTGTTCTGAAATCAAAGGAAACCGTAGAAAGTAAATCGGTTATCATTGCAGTTGGCGGAAAATCTGTACCACAAACCGGTAGTACAGGAGACGGATATGCTTGGGCGAAAAAAGCTGGACATACGATAACAGATTTGTATCCCACTGAAGTTCCCATCACCTCAAACGAGCCGTTTATTAAAGAACGAACACTACAAGGACTATCTTTACGGGACGTAGCCCTTACCGTATTAAATCCTAAAGGGAAAGCGATAAAAACCCATCGCTGGGACATGATTTTTACGCACCAAGGAATTTCAGGACCGGCCGCATTACGCCTAAGTCAATATGTAGTAAAAGCTTTAAAAAAGTTCAAAGCAGATTCAATCCCAGTAACGATTGACTGTTTTCCTGATGAACAAGAAGAACAAGTTTTTCAAACATTACTAAAGAAAGCTAAAGAATCACCAAAGAAAACAGTAAAACATGTATGGAAAGGAATCGTACCCGAAAGATACTTATTCTTTTTACTAAAAGAAGCAAATATTAAAGAAGACGAAACGTATAATCATTTAACAACGAAATCAGTGCGAGCCTTGGCTCATTACTTAAAAGCATTCACAGTGCAAGTTAATGGTACATTATCTATCGAAAAAGCATTTATAACAGGTGGCGGGGTTTCTCTAAAAGAAATTGTTCCTAATGAAATGAGATCAAAAAAAATGAATGGTTTATATTTTTGTGGGGAAATATTAGATATTCATGGTTATACAGGAGGATTTAACATTACAGCTGCCTTTTCAACTGGTCATGTAGCTGGAAAAAATGCAGCCGAACATGCTTTAACATAACAAAAAGGGATTTTGTCTCAATGACAAAATCCCTTTTTATAGTGCCCGGCAGCGTCCTACTCTCGCAGGGGAAGAACCCCAACTACCATCGGCGCTGGAGAGCTTAACTTCTGTGTTCGGAATGGGAACAGGTGTGACCTCTCCGCCATCGCCACCGGACGGACTTACAGGATGTTTCATCCTTATTAAGGTTTGCTATTATAATGAAAAACACCTTCAAAACTAGATAAGAAGAAAATTCGCATTGATGAACTTGCGTTCATTTAGATAAAGTTAAGTCCTCGATCGATTAGTATCCGTCAGCTCCACATGTCACCATGCTTCCACCTCGGACCTATCTACCTCATCGTCTCTGAGGGATCTTACTCACTCGAAGTGATGGGAAATCT
>NZ_JANBWE010000003.1:300000-415439 GCF_024259515.1 Salirhabdus salicampi
AAATGATGAATGTGAAAGTGTTGGACCCAAATGGTTCCCTTTCTCCGGTAGAAAGACAGGTAGTTGAGAAAGTTCATCGTCTTTCCCGTGCCGCGGGTTTAATGCACATGCCTGAAGTTGGGATTTATCATTCTCCAGAAGTAAACGCGTTTGCAACAGGTCCATCGAAAAAGCGTTCACTAGTAGCTGTTTCAACTGGTTTACTACAAGAAATGGATGACGATGCGGTTGAGGGTGTAATTGCTCATGAGGTGGCACACGTAGCGAATGGAGATATGGTAACAATGACCTTACTACAGGGCGTTGTGAACACGTTTGTTGTCTTCTTGTCACGAATCGCTGCGTGGGCAGTGTCTCGTTTTGTCAAAGAGGACTTAGCACCGATTGTGCACTTTATTGCGATTATCGTTTTCCAAATTGCGTTTTCCATTTTAGGAAGTCTCGTCGTGTTTGCATATTCCCGTCACCGTGAATTCCATGCTGACCGTGGAGGGGCAGATTTAGCAGGAAGAGACAAAATGACACATGCACTACAAATGTTGAAAGCATATTCAAACCGCATTCGCGGTGGAGAGGATACAGCCGTATCTACTTTGAAAATCAACAACCGAAAAGGGATGTCTGCTATATTTTCAACCCACCCGGATTTAGACGAGCGTATTCAACGTTTACAATCTAGATAAACAAATGGTAATCCCCTTTATGTTATAAAGGGGGTTTTTTTTGTTCAAACATAAGAGATAGGGAAAAGATAATATAAGCTGTTGTTGAAAGTGAACGATGTTTTCAGTACAATTTTAAGGATATTAATTTTAAAGGAGAGATCGGCTCATGGGAAAAGTGTACGTTTTTGACCATCCGTTAATTCAACATAAGTTAACGTATATTCGTGATAAAAATACAGGTACAAAAGAATTTCGTGAACTTGTTGATGAAGTTGCAACACTAATGGCATTTGAAATTACAAGAGAGTTGCCGCTACAAGAAATTACCACTCAAACACCAGTAGCTGAAGCTCAATCAAAAGTGCTATCAGGCAAAAAGCTTGGTCTAATTCCGATTTTACGTGCCGGCCTTGGCATGGTTGATGGTATATTAAAATTAATACCAACGGCTAAAGTTGGGCATGTTGGACTTTATCGTGATCCAGAATCATTACAACCGGTAGAGTATTATGTAAAACTCCCGTCTGATATTGATGAACGTGAGCTAATCGTAATCGATCCGATGTTAGCAACAGGCGGATCTGCGAACGAAGCTATTCATTCGTTGAAAAAGCGTGGTGCTAAGCAAATCCGTCTCATGTGCTTAATAGCCGCTCCTGAAGGCGTAGACGCAGTTAAGGAAGAGCATCCTGACGTTGATGTCTATTTGGCTGCACTAGACGAAAAGTTAAATGAAAAAGGTTATATAATCCCTGGTTTAGGAGATGCGGGTGACCGCTTGTACGGTACAAAGTAAGAATGAATATAGGTGAACGTAGTGAAGAATAAAATAAAGGTTATGACTGTTTTTGGGACGAGGCCTGAAGCAATTAAGATGGCTCCTTTAGTGTTAGAGCTCCAGAAAAGACCTGAACAATTCGAAACTATCGTTACTGTTACAGCGCAACATCGGGAGATGCTTGATCAAGTTTTAAATTGGTTTCATATTGTTCCTGATTATGATTTGAACGTTATGAGGCAGAGACAGACATTAGCAGATGTTACAACAAGGGCCTTAGAAGGGTTACATAGTGTGTTTGCAGAAACGAAGCCAGATGTAGTGCTTGTCCATGGGGATACGACAACTAGTTTCGTTGCGGGGTTAGCTGCTTTTTATAATCAGGTGGCAATCGGCCATGTAGAAGCTGGATTAAGAACTTGGGATAAATATTCCCCATTTCCAGAGGAAATGAATAGGCAATTAACTGGTGTGCTGACCGATTTACACTTTGCCCCGACAAATAAAGCGAAACAAAATCTTTTGGATGAAAATAAGCGTGACGAGCGTATTTTCGTTACCGGAAATACGGCGATAGATGCCTTGAAAACAACGGTTACTAATGACTACAGTCATGAAGTGTTAACCCGTTTAAAAGGGAATCGTATTGTGTTAGTTACAGCTCATCGGCGGGAAAACATAGGCAAGAAAATGGAGCAAATGTTTCGAGCTATAAGAAGACTTGCCGATGAGCATAAAGATATAGAGGTCGTATATCCTGTTCATTTAAATCCGGTGGTACAAGAACTTGCTCAAGATATATTAGGCGGACATAGCCGGGTTCACTTAATTAACCCACTGGAGGTTATTGATTTTCATAACTTTGCAGCGAGATCTCATGTCATTTTAACCGACTCTGGAGGTGTGCAAGAAGAGGCACCTTCCCTTGGTGTACCGGTATTAGTCTTAAGAGATACAACCGAGCGCCCGGAAGGTATAGAAGCAGGGACCTTAAAATTAGCAGGGACCGATGAAGAGAATATTTTTTCTCTAGCAAATGAACTATTAAGTAATCCGTCCGCCTATGAGGAGATGGCAAAATCATCAAACCCATATGGTGACGGACAAGCAAGCCGACGAATTTGTGATGCATTATTATATTATTTTGGTGAAACGACTACCCGGCCGGAGAGCTTTCACTAAAGTACTTAAGCAGGGAGAATGGATCTCCCTGCTTTTTCAATATACATAAAAAACCTGTCGTTACAAAAGATAAGTGAAAAATAGGGAGAAGATATATGAAACAATTACTATGTATTCTCACGATTTCTTCACTTATAATCGCAGCTGCACCGTTCCCTGCTTTAGCATCTGAAGAAGATGTGAAAATTATTGTTGAAGTAGATGGAGACCCAAATGAATGGAAAGAGTATATTGAAACATACCATCCATTTATTGAGGTCGTTCACGTATATGATACGTTACTAAAAGCAGTTGCTATTAAAGGAAAACCTCGTCACATTATGAAAGTGGGTACGCACCCGTTAGTGAAAACGTTGAATCCAGCTCAAAAATATGAGGTTCCTACGTTCGAATCAAACATGGTGGATATTAGTAGAGAGAGTAAAGAATATGATTTCCCTTATACGGGGAATGGGGTGAAAGTGGGGATTATTGATACGGGAATAGACTTCACCCACCCTGACTTGACACCTAATTATAAAGGTGGCTATGACGTAGTTGATTTTGATGAACAACCATTGGAGACACGTCCAAGTGAAGGACCCCCTACTATGCACGGAACCCATGTTGCAGGCATAGTCGGCGCTAATGGTAAGATCAAAGGGGTTGCACCAGAAGCTGAGCTTTATGCATATCGTGCATTAGGCCCAGGGGGTTACGGGACTTCTGTAGAGGTGATTGCCGCGATTGAACAAGCGGTAGAAGATGGCATGGACATCATTAATTTATCCCTCGGAAGTGCAATCAATAGCCCGGATTGGCCAACAAGTAGAGCGGTCAACCGAGCAGTGGATAAAGGGGTAACAGTTGTTATCGCTAATGGGAATGAAGGGCCGGGACATTGGACGGTCTCCTCACCTGCAACAGCCAATAAAGCAATTTCAGTTGGTGCTTCCATAACAGAAATGAAAATACCTGTTTTTTACGATTCTTTTACTAGGAAGAAGATTGCGTTAACTCCGATGCAGGGAGCACCGCAATGGAATTTTACGAAGGACTATCCCCTCATCGACATTGGATTAGGAACGAAGTCTCTCCCATCGTTAGAGGGGAAAATCGCTTTAGTGAAACGGGGGGAAATCCCCTTTGGTGAAAAGGCGAAAAAAGCAGAAGAGGCCGGTGCGGTAGGCGTAATCATTTACAATAACGAACCAGGTGAATTTAATGGCGGCTTAGCGGAATATGTGTCCATTCCAGTCGTTTCTGTGTCGAAGGAAGACGGGGAATGGCTAAAGCGATATATCGTTGCCGAAGATCGCTGGTTTAAAACTTCCTACGATACCCTAACAGGCAAGATAGCCCCATTTAGTTCACAAGGACCAGTTGTTGCAACCTGGGATATGAAACCAGATGTAGTTGCCCCTGGGGTAGCCATTTTAAGTACCGTCCCGGGAGGTTACCAACGGCTTCAAGGGACGAGCATGGCTGCACCATTCGTAACGGGTGTTTTGGCGTTGATGAAAGAAGCGCATCCAGATTGGGGGCCCAGCAAGCTAAAGGCAGCATTATTAAGTACATCTCAACCATTATTAAATGAACAAGAAAATAAATATGAACCGATCATTCAAGGAATGGGTGAGGTGCAAAAAGAGAAAGCAGTAGACCCGGAAACAATTATTTATAACAGTCGATTGACCTTCGGTATGATTGACGAACAAGAAAACCGGAAAACAAAGACGTTATTGCTCGAAAATACAAGTGAGGAAGAAAAGACGTACACTTTTCAAATGCCGAAACGGGTGGATGGAGTCGTGTGGGACGTACCAAAACGGTTTACCCTTTCACCAAATGAAAAAAAGGAAATCACAATTGGCCTACGAGTGAGTCCATTGAAAGTAGCGGAAGGGACACACCAAGGTTGGTTGACATTGGAAGCCGAAAGAGAGACGATTGAACTGCCATATTTATTTGTGAACAATACAACAGACTACCCGAGAGTCAGCGCAATGGATATTGCGGTTTCCCCGATTAAGCCGGGTGAGTTTAAATATACCTTATATTTACCGGATGGAGCAGACGAACTGCACATTGATTTGTATGATCCGGATACGTTGCGTTTCAGTCATAAACTTGTTCATCAAAATGATGTATCACCAGGGATTGTAGAAGGTGTACTAGAAAGAAAGGAAATGGGTGAAGAAGGCCGTTATATCGCCATTATAAAAGTGATCAATGAAGGTGAAGTGAATAGTTTTACAACAGAGGTATATATTACCGGAAAGTTCACATAAAATTCACCGTAAATTCGTTGACAATCAAAAAGCCCTTCATGTACACTAATTTAGTGTGTATGATAGGGTTTACATACATATTAATAGTTTTCTAACTATTATTTTTGTAATTTGAAAGTCCAATATGCTTGATGGGAGAGATTGTATTGGGCGGTAAGCAGACCCCTTTTAAAGCCATTGCCCTGACGAGTGGTATCGTATCACAACTGTCAGGATCCACACTAATTGGCATATTTTTGGGCAGATGGATTGACCAGCGTTTTTCGACATCTCCACTCTTTTTAATCATTGGTTTATTTATCGGATTAGCTGCAGGTGTATACGGAACAATCTACTTAGTAAATAAATACATAGGAGAAGAAGATTAATGCCTCACTACGAACGAATGGTCAACCGCCAAAGAAAATTCATGTTGTACCTGCTTACTGCATTTATCCTCGGATGGGGATTTACGAACTATCAAGATATTTTTTTAGGGCTTTTCCTCGGTACAACCGTAAGTTTTTATAACCTTTGGTTGTTACAGAAAAAAATCCACGTCGTAGGTGGTGCTGCAGCGAAAAATGAAACGGCCCATGCTCTTGGTACGTTTTCCCGATTCGGCTCAGCAGCGTTAGCGATTATAATCGCACTACGCTTTCCAGACTACTTTCATATAGTCTCCGTTGTTATTGGTTTAATGACAGTTTATTTTGTCATTATCATAGATTTTATTTTTCACCATAAAGACTACGCATTTAAGGAAGAGAGGTGAAGAAAGTTTGGATCACGGAGCACCCTTATTAGAAGATGTTTTAGGCATTTCTTGGCTTGATTTTAATTTATCGAACATCCTTATGATGGTTGTTGCTTCAACGATTGTCTTCTTACTAGCTGTTTTTGCCAGTCGAAATCTACAGCGCAAACCTAAAGGTTTCCAAAACTTTATGGAATGGATTATAGAGTTTGTAAAGGATATGATTGGCAATACAATGGATTGGAAAACTGGTAAACAATTTTTACCATTAGGTTTAACATTGCTGTTGTACATTTTCGTTTCTAACATTCTTGGGGTCATTACGATGGTAACTGTAGGTCATGACCTATGGTGGAAATCCCCGACCTCAGACCCAAGCATCACCTTAACGTTAGCGGCAATGGTTGTTGTCCTGACACATTTTTATGGCATGAAACTACAAGGATCTAAGGAATATGTAAAAGGATTCTTCCAACCGATGTGGTTCTTGTTCCCGCTAAAAATCTTAGAGGAGTTTGCGAATACGCTAACACTCGGACTACGTTTGTTTGGTAACATTTATGCGGGTGAGATTTTGTTAGCCTTATTAGCAGGTTTAGTAACATCAGGTGCCGTTGGAGCAATTGGCGGTTTCCTTCCGATGCTCGCATGGCAAGGCTTCAGTATCTTTATTGGTGCCATTCAGGCATTTATCTTTACTATGTTAACAATGGTATATATGGCACACAAAGTGAGTCATGACCATTAATTTATAAACAAACTTAAATTTTAAAATATTAGAGGAGGAATTATCAATGACAGGAGCAGTAGCGGCTGCAATTGCAGTAGGTCTAGCAGCATTAGGTGCAGGTATTGGTAACGGTCTTATCGTAAGTCGTACAGTAGAGGGTATCGCGCGTCAACCACAACTTCGCGGTGCACTACAAACAACAATGTTTATCGGGGTTGCATTAGTAGAGGCGATTCCTATTATCGCTGTTGTTATCGCATTTATCGTATTGTAATGATAATGGTTTTGTAAGAAACAAAATGAACATAATGGCGGAGTTCGCACAAAGATACTTCGCCATTCCTTTATGTAAAGCCTGTCCATGTTTTTAGGCGAAAGGAGTGAAAGCTGTGCTAAATACGAGCATACTTGTATTAGGAGCTGCCGGTCTTAACTGGGGCGACATGCTTGCTCAGTTATTCGTTTTCATCATTTTACTAGCCCTTCTGCGTAAATTTGCGTGGGGACCATTAATGAAAGTGATGAAAGACCGTGAAGACCATATTGCAAGCGAAATTGATACAGCGGAGAAAAACCGTGCAGAATCAGAGCGCTTAGCAAATGAAGCTCAAGAAAAACTAAAAGAAACTCGCCAACAAGCACAAGAAGTGATTGAAACGGCGAAGCAAACTGCAAAAGAACAAGAGAAATCAATTATCAACACAGCCCGACAAGAGGCTGAACGTATAAAAGAAACTGCTCGTAAAGAAATCGAGCAAGAGAAAGATAAAGCGATTCAAGCTTTACAAGATCAAGTGGCTTCCTTGTCCGTAAGAATTGCAAGCAAAGTAATCGAGAAAGAATTGTCTGAGAATGACCAAGAACAATTAATTAACGAATACATTAAAGAGGTAGGAGAAGAGCGATGAGTAATTCTGTAATTGCAAAGCGTTATGCTGTAGCTCTTTTTCAACTAGGACAAGAGAAATCGATTTTAGATCGTTTGGAAGAAGAACTTCTCACTGTTCGCAACGTATTTCAAGAGAACGATCAATTATTGCCATTTTTCAAACACCCTCGTATAGATGCGGATAAGAAGAAAAAAGTTCTATCCGATGCTTTTCAAAAGTTTTCGCCAGAGGTAACTCATACCCTTCATTTATTCATCGATCGACATCGTGAAGAAGTAATCCCTTCTTTCATTGACCGATTTGTTGAAATGACAAATGAAGCTCGTGGCATTGCGGAAGCAGACGTATACACTGCCCGTGAGTTAAAAGAAGAAGAAGCATCTGCTTTACAAGAGGTGTTCGCGAAAAAGCTTAACAAGAAATCATTACGTATTCGTACGGTTATTGATCCTACGTTACTTGGTGGCGTTAAGTTGAAAATCGGAAACCGCATTTACGACGGAAGTGTAAGCGGAAAGTTAGCAAGAATTGAACGAAACCTTGTTTCTGCGAACAAATGAAGATAGGGGTGAAATTGGATGAGCATCAAAGCTGAGGAAATCAGTGCACTGATTAAGCAACAAATTGAAAATTACGAATCTGATATAGAAGTTAGTGATGTTGGTACAGTCATCCAAGTTGGTGACGGTATCGCACGTGTTCACGGTCTTGATGATGTCATGTCCGGTGAGCTCGTTGAATTTTCTAACGGTGTAATGGGTCTTGCCCAAAACTTAGAAGAAAGCAACGTTGGTGTTGTTATTCTAGGACCGTATAAGGAAATTCGTGAAGGTGACGAAGTACGCCGTACAGGCCGCATTATGCAGGTACCTGTTGGTGAAGAGCTTCTTGGCCGTGTTGTAAACCCACTAGGTCAGCCTGTTGATGGTAAAGGTGCAATTGAGACGACAAAAACACGTCCAATTGAATCAGCAGCACCTGGTGTTATGGACCGTAAATCTGTTCATGAACCATTACAAACTGGTTTGAAAGTTATCGATTCCATGATTCCAATTGGACGTGGGCAGCGTGAGCTGGTAATCGGTGACCGTCAAACAGGTAAAACAGCTGTAGCACTTGATACAATTATTAACCAAAAGGACCAAGACATGATTTGTATTTATGTTGCGATTGGTCAGAAGGAATCTACTGTACGTGGCGTAGTTGAAACACTTCGTCAGCAAGGTGCATTAGATTATACAATTGTTGTAACAGCAAGTGCGTCTCAACCAGCTCCATTATTATACTTAGCTCCTTATGCTGGAGTATCTATGGGTGAAGAATTCATGTACAACGGTAAACACGTTCTAGTTGTATATGATGACCTTTCTAAACAAGCAGCAGCATACCGTGAGCTGTCATTGCTACTTCGTCGTCCTCCAGGTCGTGAAGCATTCCCTGGTGACGTATTCTACCTACACTCTCGTTTACTAGAGCGTGCAGCGAAGTTAAGTGATGAAAAAGGTGGCGGATCTTTAACTGCATTGCCATTCGTTGAAACGCAAGCAGGAGATATTTCCGCATATATTCCAACAAACGTTATTTCCATCACTGATGGACAAATTTTCTTAGAATCTGACTTGTTCCACTCTGGTGTGCGTCCGGCCGTAAACGCTGGTTTATCCGTATCCCGTGTTGGTGGTGCAGCCCAAATTAAAGCGATGAAGAAAGTTTCTGGTACGCTACGTCTTGACTTAGCATCATACCGTGAGCTGGAAGCATTCGCACAGTTTGGTTCAGACTTAGATAAAGCAACACAAGCGAAATTAAACCGTGGTCAACGTACTGTTGAAGTGTTGAAGCAAGACCTTCACCAACCACTTCCAGTTGAAAAGCAGGTAGCAATCATTTATGCACTTGTTAACGGTTATTTAGATGATATTCCTGTAGAAGATGTGCGCCGTTTCGAATCAGAACTGTTCACATTCCTGGAAGGAAATAAGAAAGAGTTGCTGACTCAAATTCGTGAAACTGGTAACTTACCAGATGCGGAAGAGTTCAATGCAGCACTTGATGAATTCAAAAAAACATTTGTCGTATCCGAATAAATTGATGGTATACACAACCTCTGATGAAAAGGTGGTGAAATGATTTGGCATCCCTTCGTGATATAAAAGCACGGATTACGTCTACAAAAAAGACGACTCAAATAACGAAAGCAATGCAGATGGTTTCTGCTTCTAAATTGAATCGTGCAGAACAAAAGGCAAAGTCCTTCGTTCCATATGTGGATAAGATTCAAGAAGTAGTAGCTAGCATCGCAACAGGTAATGTCGATGTAGACCATCCGATGCTACAAACTCGACCTGTAAAGAAAACAGGTTATATCGTCATTACCTCTGACCGGGGATTGGCGGGACCGTATAACAGTAGCGTTTTGCGCAAAGTGTATCAGGATATTCAGGAACGTCATCAAAGTAAAGATGAGTACACTGTTGTTGCCATTGGACGTATTGGACGTGACTTCTTTAAGAAGCGTGACATGCCGATTTCGCGAGAAATTACCGGCATAGATGACCAACCAAAATTTGCAGATATTAAGGATATTGCAAGTGGTGCAGTAGATATGTTCGCCCAAGAAGAAATTGACGAATTATACCTATACTATAACCATTTCGAATCCGCCGTATCGCAAGTGGTAACAGACAAGAAACTGCTTCCTTTAACTGATATAAGCACTGAAGGTAAAACGTTAAGCACTTATGAATATGAGCCAAATCAAGAAGATATTTTGAAAGTATTGCTTCCACAATATGCTGAAAGCTTAGTATATGGCGCATTATTGGACGGGAAAGCAAGTGAGCACGCTGCTCGTATGACGGCAATGAAGAACGCTACGGACAACGCAAACGATCTGATTGATGACTTGACATTAACGTATAACCGAGCACGTCAAGCCGCAATTACTCAAGAGATTAGTGAGATCGTAAGTGGAGCAGCCGCTTTAGAATAGAACGATGAACGTGACAGTAAGTTAGGAGGGAAAAGGATGAGCAAAGGACGTATTTTACAGGTAATGGGACCTGTTGTTGACGTAAAGTTCGATAGTGGAGAACTGCCTGAAATTTATAACGCTTTGAAAGTGCGTCAAGAAGCGAAAGATGGTTCTAGTGTGAACATCGACTTAACATTAGAAGTTGCTCTTCACCTAGGTGACGACTCAGTTCGTACAATTGCGATGTCTTCTACTGACGGTCTTGTTCGTGGAACAGCTGTAGAAGATACAGGTGCCCCAATTTCTGTACCTGTAGGTGAGGAAACACTTGGTCGTGTATTTAACGTATTAGGGGAACACATTGACCTTAATGAAGAGTTAACGAACGTAAAACGTGAACCAATCCATAAAGAAGCACCAAAGTTTGAAAATCTATCAACACAAACAGAAATCCTGGAAACAGGGATTAAAGTTGTTGATTTGCTTGCTCCTTACATTAAAGGTGGTAAGATTGGGCTATTCGGTGGTGCCGGTGTTGGTAAAACGGTATTAATCCAGGAGCTTATTAACAACATCGCCCAAGAACACGGTGGTATTTCCGTATTCGCAGGTGTAGGGGAGCGTACTCGTGAGGGTAACGACCTTTACTTCGAAATGAGCGATTCTGGCGTTATTAAGAAAACAGCTATGGTATTCGGTCAGATGAACGAACCACCTGGAGCACGTATGCGTGTTGCCTTAACTGGTCTTTCAATGGCTGAATATTTCCGTGATGAGCAAGGACAAGACGTACTATTGTTCATCGATAACATTTACCGTTTCACACAGGCAGGTTCTGAGGTATCTGCGTTACTTGGACGTATGCCTTCTGCCGTAGGTTATCAGCCTACACTTGCAACGGAAATGGGACAATTGCAGGAACGTATTACATCTACAGATAAAGGTTCCATTACATCTATTCAGGCGATTTACGTACCAGCCGATGACTATACAGATCCGGCTCCGGCTACAACGTTCGCTCACTTAGATGCAACGACAAACCTTGAACGTAAATTGTCTGAGCAAGGTATTTACCCTGCGGTGGACCCATTAGCATCTACTTCTCGTGCTTTGGATCCTAATATCGTTGGTGAAGAACATTATAACGTTGCTCGTGAAGTTCAAAGAACACTTCAGCGATACAAAGAACTTCAAGATATCATTGCTATCTTAGGTATGGATGAACTTTCTGACGAAGATAAGCAGACAGTATCACGTGCACGTCGTATCCAGTTCTTCTTATCTCAAAACTTCCACGTTGCTGAGCAGTTTACAGGTCAGCCTGGTTCTTACGTGCCAGTTGATGAAACTGTACGTGGTTTTAAAGAGATACTTGAAGGAAAATATGACGATCTTCCGGAAGATGCATTCCGTCTAGTAGGTCGCATTGAAGAAGTTGTTGAAAAAGCGAAAAATATGTAACAATAATGGGTTTGTAAATCATGACTATCGTGGATTTAGCAAGCCTGAGGAGGGGTTAGTATGAAAACACTAGCAGTGAGTGTTGTTACTCCCGATGGCCCTGTACTGGAAGACGAATACAGCATGGTAGTCTGCAAAGCCGAAAGCGGCGAACTCGGTATACTTCCTGAACACATTCCGTTGGTAGCTCCGTTAACCGTTAGCGGTGTGAAGCTGGAAAAAGAAGAGGGAACCGATTTTGTTGCAGTTACCGGTGGATTTGTTGAAGTCCGCCCTGATAAGGTGACCATCTTGGCTGAAGCAGCTGAAAAACAAAACGACATTGACGTTGAACGAGCACGTAAAGCAAAAGAACGTGCTGAGCAACGTCTAAATGCAAAGCAAGACGATATTGACTTTAAACGGGCTGAATTCGCCTTACAACGTGCCATTAATCGTATTGATGTGGCGGAAAAATAAACAGGAAAAAGTCTTAAGTACTCGTATATTCTACGTTACTTAAGACTTTTTTTATTCGTTCTATTCATGTATGGGCATAATGGTACATACATATGTGGTGGGATGAACAACATTAGGTTATCTGGAAAGGGGCTATCGACACAAATATAGCAGTTTGCTATAATGAAAGCGGTTAGAAAAGATAGAAAATTCTGTATAAAGGGGTTGAAAAATGGACTCCCTACACGTCTATCAAAATAGTTACTTAATAATCATTATCTTCATGATTGTCGGGTTTCTATTACCGATTGTAGCGTTAACGTTTGGGAAGCTCCTACGGCCACATAAACCAACAGAACAAAAAATGACAACCTATGAAAGTGGAGTAGAGCCGTTTCAAGATGCTAGAGCCCAGTTTAACGTACGCTACTATTTATTTGCTCTGTTATTTTTAATTTTTGATGTTGAAACTGTTTTCCTTTATCCGTGGGCAGTAGCCTATGAGAAGTTAGGAATTTTTGCTTTAATTGAAATGTTAATTTTTATTGTCATGTTATTACTCGGATTAATATACGCCTGGAAAAAGAAGGTGCTGAAATGGAGATGAATTTAGAGAACATTAGTCCACAGGAACAGGAAGAACTGAACCGCAACGTCTTCTTTATTACACTTGAACAACTGAAATCATGGGCAAGAAGCAACTCCCTTTGGCCAGTCCAATTTGGACTTGCATGTTGCGCCATTGAGATGATGGGAGTCGGAGCATCTCACTATGATTTAGATCGCTTTGGATCTTTCTTTCGAACATCACCACGTCAATCGGATTGTATGATTGTGTCAGGTACAGTAACGAAAAAAATGGCGCCTATTGTACGTCGTCTTTATGACCAAATGCCAGAACCGAAATGGGTAATTGCCATGGGGTCTTGTGCAACAGCAGGAGGTCCTTACATTAAGTCCTACTCTGTTGTTAAAGGAGTAGATCAAATCGTTCCCGTAGATGTATATATTCCTGGCTGTCCTCCAAATCCCGCTGCTTTAATTTATGGTATTAATAAATTACAAGAGAAAATCCGCTACGAAGCAAAAACCGGGAAGCGGGTGATTTTAAAATGACAGAGGAAAAAGATGATAAAAGAAATGCTCGGAATCCAAGGAGAAAAAAGGCTGTAGATCAAGAAAAACAGAAAGAGCAAACTCCATCACCAAATCAACCATTGTTAGACCATTATGTTAATGTGATTACACAACAAGTTGGCGCAAATGCGTTGGTCGACTCCTACGTAAATACCTCTTCTAAAGATATACCGACCATAATCGCACATATTGACTACTACTACGAAATTGCAAAAGCATTAAAATCCCACCAAGACCTTCAATTTGATTATGTTTCTGATTTTCATGGAATTGATTATGAAACCCATATGGAACTTTACGTTCACCTATACTCCTTTACGAAACGGCATAGTATTGCGCTAAAAGTACAATTAAATCGAGAAGAACCAGTTGCTCCATCATTAGTACCGTTGTATGAAGGTGCTAACTGGCCTGAATGCGAAGTATATGACCTTCTTGGTGTTCAATTTCAGAACCATCCTGAGTTGAAACGGATTTTACTAGGTGAAGACTGGAAAGGTTATCCGCTCCGTAAAGATTACGAGCCATATGACGTGGAGGTGTAGCCAATGATTCGAACTGAAGAGATGCTATTAAATGTAGGACCACAGCACCCGAGTACACACGGTGTGTTTCGCCTAGTTGTAAAAGTAGAAGGTGAAGTCATACGCGAAGCTACACCTGTCATTGGATATCTTCACCGTGGAACAGAGAAGCTAGCTGAAGATCTTACATATACGCAAATTATTCCATACACGGACCGCATGGATTATTTGTCAGCTATGACGAACAATTACGTCTTATGTCACGCAACGGAAACATTAATGGGTTTGGAAATACCAGACCGCGCGGAGTATTTACGTGTTATTGCAATGGAATTAGGAAGAGTTGCCAGTCATCTCGTTTGGTTTGGTACATATTTATTAGACATTGGGGCAACAAGTCCCTTTCTTTATGCATTCCGTGACCGGGAGATGATTATTAATCTATTAAATGAATTGTGTGGTGCTAGATTAACATTCAATTACATGCGTGTCGGAGGTGTAAAATGGGATGCACCCGACGGATGGATTCAAAAAGTAGAAGAATTTATCCCCTACATGCGTGAGCAATTAAAAGGCTACCACGATCTCGTAAGTGGCAATGAAATTTTTTTGAACCGAGTGAAAGGTGTTGGCACATACACTGCGCAAGATGCGATCCAATATTCATTAAGTGGAGCTAATTTACGCTGTACAGGAGTCGATTTCGATCTGCGTAGAGATGAACCGTATTCTATTTATGACCGTTTCGAGTTCAGTGTCCCGACCCGTAAAACGGGGGACTGTTATGCACGTTACGAATGTAGAATGGAAGAAATAGAGCAAGCTTTAAATATATTAGAGCAAGCCGTCGAACAATTCCCTGATGAAGGAGATGTGTTAGGGAAAGTGCCAAAGGTGATTAAGCCGCCAAAGGGGGAAGTTTATGTCCGCATTGAATCCCCCCGAGGTGAAATCGGCTGCTATATTGCCAGTGATGGAAAAAAACAACCATATCGCTTAAAGTTCAGACGACCATCTTTCTATAATCTACAAATCTTACCGAAACTACTAAAAGATGAAAACATGGCGAATTTAGTCGCTATTTTAGGTGGTATAGATATTGTCCTCGGGGAGGTTGATGGGTAATGACTTGGATTGAAGAACTGTTAGCATCTCCCCCAGCAATGGAGAACATGATCACGTTTGCAATGATTGTCTTACCGCTAATGTCAGTCGTACTCGGCTTTGTGACCTACTCCATTCTAGCCGAACGAAAAGTGATGGGTTTTATTCAGCTGCGCAAAGGTCCTGCAAGGGTTGGTGGTCGGTTCGGATTACTACAGTCTATTGCAGACGTTCTCAAACTGTTAGTAAAGGAGGATGTTCGTCCTAAAAATGCTGACCGGATTTTATTTATTTTAGCACCAGTCATAGCGTTCGTTCCTTCTTTTATGGTATTAGCCGTGATTCCTTTTACGGATGCACTAAAGTTTACGGACATAGGTGTTGGATTACTCTATTTCATAGCCATATCGGGACTATCTACAATCGGTGTCGTAACGGCAGGGTGGGCTTCCAATAATAAATATGCCCTTATGGGTGGTATGCGTTCGGCTGCACAAATGATTTCCTATGAAATCCCACTTATTATGTCTGTTGTTGGAGTTGTATTGTTTGCCGGCAGTCTCAATCTAACGACTATTGTAGAAAAGCAAGCGATGATTCCGTATATATTACTTCAACCGATCGGCTTTATCATTTTTTTCATCTCTGCCACTGCAGAATTAAACCGGACACCATTTGATTTACCGGAAGCAGAATCAGAGCTCGTTGCTGGTTATCATGTCGAATACTCAGGGTTCCGCTGGGCGTTTTTCATGTTGGCTGAATATGTGTACTTATTTGCCATGTCTGCCTTAATTACGGTTCTCTTCTTAGGAGGATGGAACCCAATTATTGGCCTCGGTTTTATACCGGGATACATTTGGTTTGCCGTAAAATTAATGATTGTAGTCTTCCTCTTTATGTGGATCCGCTCCACGTTGCCTCGCTTACGGGCAGATCAATTAATGGAATTCGGTTGGAAAGTGCTATTACCGGTTGCGATGGCGAATATCTTTATATCAGCCATCATTAAGGAACTCTTTCTATAAAAAGGTGGTGCATGTTTGATGATGGGGTTAGCAAAAGGATTAAAATATACGTTGAAAAATATGACGAAGTCGAAAGTGACATATGATTATCCGGATGAATCCTTACCGTTACCGGACCGTTTTCGTGGAATACAAAAATTTTACCCGGAAAAGTGTATCGTTTGTAACCAATGTGTTAACGTTTGTCCAACTGATTGTATTTCATTAACGGGAAAAAAACATCCTGATCCGGAACGTAAAGGAAGAGTCATCGAGACATACGATATCAATTTTGAAATTTGTATTCTTTGTGACTTGTGTACGGAGGTTTGTCCGACGGAAGCAATTGTAATGACAAACAACTTTGAGTTGGCCGAATACTCGCGGGATGAGTTGTTTAAGGACCTGCAATGGCTGGATGAAAACGACACGAACATTCGAAAGGAGAATTAATATGAATGGCGAATTAATTTTGTTTCTTCTCCTTTCGGCCATGTCCATCATCGGCGGCATTTTAATGATCACATTGCGACAAGTGATACATATGGTGTTAGCGCTTGTTGTAACCTTTTTAAGTTTAGCTGGCGTTTACTTTATGTTGTCGGCTGAGTTCGTTGCCGTCGTCCAAATTTTAATTTATTCAGGTGCTGTCACCATTGTGTTGATTTTTGGCATTATGCTGACGAAATACAAAGCAACTGACCACGGAAGTCGGAACACTTTACGTACAACGATCGTCGGTATTGGTGTGTTAGCCTTCTTTCTTATCGTATATCGGGCTATACGCCATTTATATATTGAGGGGGAAGCGACAACACTTCACGTGAACAATACAGAGCAAATTGGAGAAAAATTGTTTGCCCATTATGTCATTCCCTTTGAACTTGTATCGGTAGTATTACTTGTTGCATTAGTTGGAGCAGTCGTACTCACGAAAGGAGAGGGGGCGAAAGAGGAATGACAGGTGTACCGCTCATATCACACTTACTCCTCGCCTTAATCTTATTTTGTATTGGATTGTTTGGTGCCTTAACGAAGCGAAATACCATTATCGTTCTCATATCAATTGAACTTATGCTTAACGCGGTAAATCTAAATCTTGTTGCATTTAGTAAATTGGGCATGAACCCAAACATTACAGGACAAGTATTTTCTCTGTTTACGATTACGATTGCAGCTGCTGAAGTTGCAGTAGGTATGGCAATTTTAATTGCTATATACCGACATCGGAAGTCTGTAAAAATTGATGAGCTCACTGTAGTGAATGATTAATCGAATAAAACAAGGCATTACCTTTGTGAGAAGGGATTTGTGATAAAGATGTTTGAAATGGCTTGGCTCATCCCGTTGCTACCGTTTGTGTCGTTTATCATTTTGATTTCGTTTCGGTCCTACGTAAAAGATTGGAGTGGATACATCGCCTCATTCTTTGTCGGTGTTTCACTACTACTGGCTCTTTTCGTAGGAAAAGAATTACTCGTTACGCCTCTCTATGAGATAGAGAGGGCGTGGTTAACGATTGGCTCATTAGAGCTAACCGTGGGGATCTTGTTAAATCCGTTAAACGGCTTAATGATTGTGCTCGTTGCATTTATTAGTTTTCTTATCCACCTTTATTCGATCGGTTATATGAAAGGTGATGATCGCTATTCAGTTTTCTTCGCCTATTTAAGTTTATTTAGCGCGGCAATGCTAGGATTGGTTATGTCGCCAAACTTACTTCAGTTTTATATGTTCTGGGAACTGGTCGGTTTAGGTTCATTTTTATTGATCGGCTTTTACTTTTATAAAGAAAGTGCCAAGCAAGCAGCGAAAAAAGCTTTCATAATAACACGTATCGGTGACATTGGTTTACTCATTGGGATAATTCTTCTTTTCTGGCAAACAGGGAGCCTTCACTTGTCGACAATATTTTCCGCAATCACAAATGGGGAAGTAAATGAAGGGATGATTACGTTCATCGCCATTTTATTCTTTGTCGGTGCGATTGGAAAGTCTGGTCAATTTCCGCTCCATACGTGGCTGCCAGACGCAATGGAGGGGCCGACGCCGGTGTCCGCCCTTATTCACGCAGCTACGATGGTGGCTGCAGGTGTATATTTAGTGGCGGTTATGTATCCGCTTTTTGCACTAAGTGAGGTTGCAATGCTCACTGTTGCAATCGTCGGTGCGTTTACAGCCATTTTTGCAGCAACAATTGGCCTCGTCCAAAATGATGTGAAACGTGTTCTCGCCTATTCCACTGTGTCCCAATTAGGATATATGATGCTTGCCTTAGGAATGGCAGGGTATGTAGCAGGGATTTTTCATCTATTTACACACGCATTCTTTAAAGCCCTATTGTTCGTAGCAGCTGGTGCGATTATTCATCAAGTTCATACCCAAAACATTAAACAAATGGGTGGGCTTCGCCATGAATTAAAATTTACAAACATCATCTTTCTCATTGGAACATTAGCAATTAGCGGCTTCCCATTTTTATCAGGATTTTTTAGTAAAGAAGCTATTTTTGTCGCGATTTGGGAACGGGGCAATTATGGACTATTCGTTGTCGCATTAGTCACCGCTTTTTTAACATCGCTATATATGTTTCGCTTGTATTTCCTTATGTTTTATGGAAGAAACAAGGGGAAAGAAGTGGAGCGTACCCCACTTTCAATTGCAATGAAAATTCCAATGGGGTTGTTAGCACTTTTAGCGATTTTAGCTGGATACTCCAATTCAGAATGGTTCGGTTCCTTTTTAGCACACTGGTTATACGAAACAAATGCCTTTATACCGAAGGAGCATCACGGGGGCATTTGGCTCATTTTCATTACAACTATCGTTTCTTTAAGCGGTATCTATTTGGCATATCTCATCTATGTGAAGAAATCGGTAGACCATGAGGAATGGAAGGATTTATTCTCCTCAACCTATCGAATGTTTTACAACAAATATTATTTAGATGAATGGTATCAATATACATTTGTTAATGGGGCAAGGGCAATCGGGATCGCCTTTCGTTCTATTGAAAAATATGTCATTCAACTAACGATTGAAGTTATTCGTGGAGCTGTTACGTCGTTAAGCCGTTTAACCTCGAAATTACAAACAGGTCAACCACAATTATACGGAACTGTCGCCTTTGTCGGATTTGTCGTCATTTTATTCGTCTTTATTGTGAAAGGGGGGCACTTATAAATGGGCTTATTATCACTGTTAGTCTTTTCCCCGTTTCTAGGTTTTTTTATCTTTATGTTTTTACGAGACAAAAAGGAAAAAGTGTTATACACAGTTGCAACAATCACTAGTATTATCCCTCTATTCATAGCAACGATGTTGTATAAACAAATCGGCATTGGCACAATTCGTGAATCGGTGCATTGGATTGAGGTTGGGAACGTTCATATTGATTATGAACTTGCGATGGACGGACTTAGTCTCCTGTTCGTTATGCTAACAGCGTTAATTACGTTTTTGGTAACGCTCATAATTTATTATCAAGTTAATGACAATGCAAAACTGTTTTATCAGTTGTTGTTTCTGCTTGAAACCGGAATATTAGGCGTGTTTTTAGCAGATAACTTATTCCTCTTTTTTATCTTTTTTGAGTTAACGTTAGTCCCTATGTTTTTCCTGATTGGGAAATGGGGCGGTGTTGACCGAGAGCATGCTGCGTACCGATATGTCATTTACAATGGAATTGGTTCACTCATTTTATTGCTAGGTATTGTCGGGATTATGGTGTTAAGTGGAACGACGAATTACGATGCAGTGGCAAACCATTTTCAAACGAATGGCACTTCGGTCACAAACACTACGATCCTCATAGCTTTGATTGTTGCGTTTGGAATAAAGTTACCGATTGTACCGTTTCATTCGTGGATGGTAAAAGTGCACGTACATGCACCACCTGTTATCGTGATGATTCACGCCGGTGTGCTACTCAAAATTGGAGCATATGGATTAGTGAAATTCGGACTAGGGTTTTTCCCGGATGCCTTTCTTAATCTTGCACCACTAATTGTCACGTTAGGAATTGTGAACTTATTATATGGAGCATTTTTAGCCTTTGTTCAAACCGAGCTTAGAAAGGTGTTAGCATATGCCAGTATCTCCCATATGGGACTTGTCCTAATTGGATTGGCCGCTTTTAATGAAGCGGGCATACAAGGAGCTATCTTTCAGGCCATCTCTCACGGTTTAATATCCGCACTCCTTTTTTTCTTTGTAGGTGTTCTGTTCATACGTACCGGTACAACCAACATCGAAAAATTAGGGGGATTTGCTTCCTTTACTCCTGTCATATCCGCCTACTTACTGATTGCTGGTTTGGCCGCACTCGGTTTACCGGGGATGAGTGGATTTATTAGTGAATTTATGGTGTTTTTAGGCATTTTCCGTGAGATGCCGGTAATGGGCGCAATCGCGACAATTGGCATAATTATGACCGTTGTATACATGTTGCGTGCTATCTTATCGATAACGTACGGGAAGCAAGCAGAAGACTTTAAAGATATAACGGATTTACAGCCGGTAGAATGGCCGCCAGCTGTCGTGTTAACTGCAACTATCATTATCATTGGCATATATCCGAATATTGTCGCAGAACATTTACAGATTACAATTGAAACGATATTAACAGGGATAGGGGGATAACCGATGGATATAAAAACGTTATTAAGCTTTGAATGGCATATGATGGCACCAGAGTTTTCCATTCTTATTACCACCATTGTTGTCTCTCTATTTGATTTGTTTTCAAACCACAAGGCGAAAAAGGATATTTGTGGATGGTTATCCGCAGCCGGAATCGGAATCGCACTCTTGTTTTTATTCACGCAGTCAGCTAGTGCACAAGTTTCCATTTTGTATGACACATATATATTTGACCATTTTGCTTACTACAGTAAGTTTGTGTTATTGCTTGGGACATTGTTCGTTTTGTTCATGGCTATGTCGAAAGAACATAATGATGAAATGCATGACCGTGGGGAATATTACTACTTACTTTTAACCGCGCTGTTAGGGGCGATGATGGTTGCATCTGGAGGAGATCTTATAACCTTGTTTGTCGGTTTAGAACTATTGTCCCTTTCCTCCTATGTACTTGTCGGTTTTAAAGGAAAAGAAGCCCGTTCAACTGTTAGTTCAATGAAATTTTTAATTAACGGTAGTATTGCAACAGCTTTTACGTTATTCGGATTTAGCTACATATATGGACTGACAGGAACGACGAACCTAGTCGAAATTTCCCGGGAAATGTCATCTTCGTTAGGAAGTGGAGAGCCACTCGCGATCATTGGTTTCATCATTACCTTTATCGGGTTATCATTTAAAATTTCCTCGGTACCATTTCACATGTGGGCACCGGATGTTTATGTAGGTGCTCCTATACCTGTTACAGCATTTTTAAGTGTTGTATCAAAAGCAGCTGGATTCTTTATGATCATCCGAATCTATTTTACCGTCTTTGCAGAGACGCCAGGTTTAACAGAAAATGAAAGTTTATTTGGATCAATGGTCGGCTTTATTAGCTTGTTAGCCATTTTAACGATGCTTGTCGGAAACTTAGCGGCATTAAGGCAACAAAACATAAAGCGGATGCTCGCTTATTCAAGTATTGGCCATGCAGGCTTCCTGCTCATTCCGTTAGTAGGGTGGACGTCTGTATCCTTTGAACATTTATGGTTTTATTTGCTTTCATATTTATTTATGAACATTGGGGCCTTCGCCATCATTCAAATTGTGACATTAGAAGAGAAGTCGGAGAAGGTGACAGCATTTGCCGGGCTTTACCAAAAAAATAGTGTCATAGCATTATTGATGACCGTCTTTCTCATTTCATTAGCGGGAATTCCAGGTACTGCCGGGTTTATCGCCAAGTTCAAAATCTTTATGACTGCGCTGGTACACGATCCGTCGTTGTACGTATTGGCCGGGGTAATGGCTGTAGCTACAATTATTTCATATGTCTATTACTTTAATGTTTTAGTCCAAATGTATATCCGTCCACCACATTCGGAGACGACGGTTACGATAAAAGGGCCAATTACGATTACGATTGTAAGTTGTATTATTGGAACAATCCTTCTCGGAATCGTACCAAGCCTAATCGTAAACTTGTTTTAACATATATAGTGAGCAATTGACAAAACTGTGAATCCGTGTCAAGGTTGTATACGATGTTAGAAAAGGAGGCTGAACTTATGCTTCAATCGTTAGGAATACATGCTTTGACCGGAATTATGTCCCACATTTTTTTCATCATTGTTACTTGGTGGGTATTACAATCGGTTCGGTTTGATGTAATCTTTAAAAAAGGCCACACGGTGCAGGCCAATTTATTATTTATATTAGTAACGGTTGCCATTGGGACAACAGTAAGCCGTTTCTTTTTAGAATTTTTACGCTGGTCCCAAGAATTAATTTATCTCTTTTAATCTAGTTGTCGAAAATCAATAGATTTTTACATGTTTATCATCTCTTTCTCCTGCCCATACTATGGATGACAAAAGGAGGAGGAGATTTTTTTATGTATCGAAATGTTTTGATTGCTATGATATTCATTATTGCTGCATATTCCATCGTAAACGATAAGACAAATGCTAAATCGGCTGACCATTTACAACCATTGCAAGAGCTTTCCCATATACTAGATTCACAGTCATTACCTACTTCAGAATGGCAAATCAATGTAAAAGAGAAGATTAATAGAGATATAGATGAATTGTTGCTAGCAATGGGGGAATCATACCCGAACCAATCAATAAACATGAAAGAATCTGAAGAAGCGATCGTTTATGAAATAATAGACGGACAAAAAACGGAAGGAATCACCGAAAAGATATCAATAGTGAAAGGTCACCATATGCCATATACGGAAATCCGTTATACGATAACTGGGAAACATTGGGATGAAGATATAGAAGAAATGACAAAACGTTACATGAATCGAGCATTATCTCATTTCTTCGTCAAAGAATACTCGATTTTCACTTGTGTGAAGTCGAAAACCAATGATAAAATTGATAAGAATATCTTTTTGGAAAATTTTCAACAACAAACCGATGTAAAATGGATTCATAAAATAACAGAAAACGATTTCTTAACGATATCTGGTTACGTAAAATCGTGGCAAGTAAATAGTATTCCAGTTAATGAAAATGAGCAAATGAACGTGCAAATCGCAGTTCGTGAAGGATTGGGCACCGGAACAATTATAACATTAGGCACACCAATCCTAATTGTTGAATATTAATATAGTGAAATTAGACGCGGAGGGGAAAGTCTTGGAAAAAATCATTGTAAGTGGTGGGAGGCAGCTGAAAGGCACTGTAAAAGTTGAAGGTGCTAAGAATGCCGTACTGCCTGTCATCGCAGCAAGTATAATGGCAAGTGAAGGAAAAAGTGTCATTCATGAGGTGCCCGCGCTAGCTGACGTTGAAACGATAAGTGAAGTGCTACGATATATGAATGTGAATGTACTTTCACATGATAATACAATAGTAATTGATGCAGCAAGATATTTAAAAACTGAAGCTCCGTTTGAGTATGTCCGCAAAATGCGTGCGTCTGTCCTCGTATTAGGACCGCTTTTAGCACGCTATGGTCATGCAAAGGTTGCACTGCCAGGTGGTTGTGCCATCGGCTCTAGACCGATCGACCAGCATTTAAAAGGTTTTGAAGCCATGGGAGCGAAAGTAAACGTTGGTAATGGCTTTGTCGAAGTATATACGGAAGAGCGTTTAAAAGGTGCTCGCATATACTTGGATTTCCCAAGTGTAGGAGCGACAGAAAACATTATGATGGCAGCAGCGTTAGCTGAAGGCAGAACCATTATTGAAAATTGCGCAAGAGAACCTGAAATTGTTGATCTTGCTAACTTCCTGACGAAAATGGGTGCTAACGTTGTCGGTGCTGGTACAGAAACGATCCGCATTGATGGTGTGGATCAATTAAGCGGTACTGAACATGTTATCATACCAGATCGTATTGAGGCCGCAACATTCATGGTTGCCGCGGCTATTACTGGTGGAAATGTGCTTGTTAAGAACGCAGAACCTGACCACCTACGCTCTGTGATTGCAAAGATGGAAGAAATGGGTGTGCTCATAGGTGAAGAAGCAGATGGACTCAGAGTTGTTGGACCAGAAAAGCTAAAGCCTGTAGACATTAAAACATTACCTTATCCTGGTTTTCCAACAGATGTGCAGGCACAAATGATGACACTTGCAATGCGTGCAGTAGGAACAAGTGTAATAACGGAAACGGTTTTTGAAAACCGCTTTATGCATGTTGAAGAATTTCGTCGTATGAATGCAAATGTGAAAATCGAAGGACGAAGTGCTATTATTGAAGGACCAATGGAATTACAAGGTGCTGAAGTTTCAGCAACGGATTTGCGTGCAGGGGCAGCGTTAATATTAGCTGGCCTCGTAGCGGAAGGTTACACCCGAGTAACGGAACTAAGGCATATTGATCGTGGTTATGTAAATCTTGCTGAAAAGTTAAAAGGCATTGGTGCAAATATTACACGGATAAATGAAGAAGAGGAAACGACAATTCCTTCCAATCAAATATCATCACTTTAAGGGAAAAGGGCGATTTTATCGTCCTTTTCTTTTTTTAGTTCTATTAAATCGGCCTCCTGTATACATTTAGATAATAGAGAAGAAAAGGAGGCCTGTTCATGAATTGGAAATATACTAGTATTTATACTGCTCTTGTCATTGTAGTAGTCGTACTCATTATTCCGGCGGCGATTGTTGCTCCATTTATTACCGCAGATGAAGCAGAACAAAACTATGAAGGGAGTCAAGAAACAAGAGAGGATGAAACAGAAGAAGTAGATTTGAATGATGGCCCACATGTAGCGGTATTTCGAACAGTGGCAGAAAGTGTTGAAGATGTTCCGTTAGAAACATACGTAGCGAGAGTTGTGGCCTCTGAAATGCCGGCCGAATTCGAAAAAGAAGCTTTAAAAGCACAGGCGTTGGCGGCAAGAACGTATATTGTACGAAAGCAGTGGAAAGAGACAGAAGAAGGAGAATTTCACGTGACCGATACGATACAGGATCAAGTGTATAAAGACGAGGAACAATTACGGAAAATATGGGGATCAGATTTCAACTGGAAAATGAAAAAAATTAAAGAAGCAGTTTTAGAAACGAAAGGTGAAATTATCGTATACAACGAAGAGCCGATTACAGCAACCTTCTTTTCAACGAGCAATGGATATACGGAAAATGCTGAGGAGTACTGGCAAAATGCCTTTCCCTATTTGACAAGTGTAGAAAGTCCGTGGGATACGAAATCACCAAAATTTAGAGATCAAAAAACATACCCCATTTCCGAGGTTGAAGAAATGCTTGATGTAACCTTTAGTGGACCGGAAGCTATTACGAAGATGACCCGGACCGACTCTAACCGGGTAAAAGAAATTGTCATTTCTGGAAAGTCCTTTACAGGTAGAGAGATACGTGAAGCATTACATTTAAGCTCAAGTGATTTCAATATTCAAATAAAAGGAGACCATATGATTTTTACGACAAAAGGGTATGGTCATGGTGTTGGCTTAAGCCAATACGGTGCAAACGGAATGGCGGAAGCAGGAAAGTCTTATCAAGAAATTATTCAACATTATTATCAAGGAACGGAAATTATTCAAGCAGATGAAATTTTCAAAGGGAAAGCTGTTTAAAGGCAAAACCTCGTATTCCAGTAAGGAATTCGGGGTTTTTACGTTATGAACTTAAAAAATAATAAAAAAAACGCATAAAATTACGGAACTGTCGAAAAATAATAGGAAAAATTTAAAAAAGGAGGTATAGTTCTTCCTCTTTCTGCTCAGAATGGATTTTGAGGTGGTGATAAAATGAAAGAGGAAGGCAAAAATCAAAACTCCTTTTTTAAGAGGTTGCTTCAGAAAAAATGGTTTTATCCGGCGGTATACTTATCAGTAGCAGCATTACTACTAACAGCGGTGATTTGGTATCAACAAACATCAGTAGAAATGCCAGATTCACAAATGGGTAATGACGAGCTTGGTTCAGAAGAAGATCCGTTAAGCTCATTAGTAGATGATGAAGATACAGTTCCGGTAATGGACCAAGATGAAGTACTAAGAATGCCTGTAGCAAGCGCAGAGGAAACACAAATCGTTACGAAATTCTACGATTATGACGCTTCTACAGAAGAGCAAGAACAAGCGCTCATTTTTTACGATAATAAATACTACCAAAGTAAAGGAATTGACATCGCTTCTTCAAATGAAGAAACTTTCGATGTAATGGCCGCTTTAAGTGGAACAGTAACAAATGTAAAAAATGATCCGCTATTAGGGAATGTTGTTGAGCTTACACACGATTACGGAGTTACTACACATTATGCTAGTCTGGGAGATGTATCCATAGACGTTGGCACAGAAGTGGTACAAGGCGACGTAATCGGAACCGCTGGAAGAAACCTTTTCGGACAAGCTAACGGAATTCACGTTCACTTTGAGCTTCGTAAAGATGGAACGGAGTTAAATCCTGAAGACTTCTTTAATCGTACGTTATCAGCAATCCAATTGATGGATGATGAAGGTACCGAAGAAGACGGTACTGAAGATGACGAACAGGAAGAAGAAGAGGAAGATGACGGAGCGCAAAGCGAAGAAGACAATAGTGAGCAATCCGAAGAAGAAGATACCGAAACAACTGCAAATGCATAAAACATTTGTTCCTAACCCCGATTCGAAATATCGGGGTTATTTTTTTGTTTTCTCCCATTTCCTCATTATCTTATTCAATAAACTTTTCCTCTACCCCTTGTCCCTCAACAATTTTAAGCATATTCACCAATTTCATCTAATAAAATGTTACAAATCAAACTTTGCAAGAAAGGTTTGAGGTGAGAAAGTGTGGATTGCGACTAACCTAATGCATATACACTGCAAACCGAAACGGATCTGGAATTATTTCTAATTTCTATACCTCCATCACCTTGTCTCATTTCACACCTTTGAGAGAACCAACTCAGGGAGGCGAGTGGTGTGCACGATTACATCAAAGAACGAACGATCAAGATTGGGAAATACATCGTGGAGACGAAGAAAACTGTGAGGGTGATTGCCAAGGAATTTGGTGTATCGAAAAGTACGGTTCATAAAGATTTAACGGAACGGCTACCTGAAATTAATCCTGAATTGGCGAAGGATGTTAAGGAAATTTTGGACTATCATAAGTCCATCCGGCATTTGCGTGGCGGTGAGGCGACGAAAAAGAAATATCGTACAACAACGAAAACCCCTTCTTAAATTGGACTTCCTTAGTAGTGCTCGTAAATAATGGTAAAAAAATTTTTTGATAATTAACGACCACATGTAATTTTTTATGATAAAATGAACAAATAGAAATATGTGATTTACGGACAAATAGACAAAGAGGCAGGGAGGATCAATAGTACATGTTTTCAAGGGATATTGGCATTGACCTCGGTACAGCAAACGTACTTATTCACGTAAAAGGCAAAGGGGTAGTCTTAAACGAACCATCTGTTGTAGCAATGGACCGAAACACGGGAAAAGTCTTAGAAGTAGGTCATGCCGCCAGACGAATGGTAGGACGTACTCCTGGAAACATTGAAGCAATCCGTCCTTTAAAAGATGGCGTAATCGCTGATTTTGATGTGACGGAAGCGATGCTGAAATATTTCCTCGAACGGATTAATGTTCGCGGTTTCTTTTCTAAACCTCGTATACTCGTTTGTTGCCCAACGAACATAACGAAAGTTGAGCAAAAGGCGATACGAGAAGCTGCTGAGAAGAGCGGCGGAAAAAAGATATACTTAGAAGAAGAGCCTAAGGTAGCGGCCATTGGTGCTGGCATGGATATATTCCAACCAAGTGGAAATATGGTAATTGATTTAGGCGGTGGTACGACAGATATCGCAGTTTTATCGATGGGAGATATCGTCACCGCCTCTTCTATTAAAATGGCAGGGGACAAGTTTGATCAATCAATTATTCAGTATATTAAGCGGGAATATAAATTATTAATCGGTGATCGGACAGCAGAGGATATTAAAATCAACATAGCAACCGTATTCCCGGATGGTCGTAACGAAGAAATGGATATCCGCGGCCGCGACTTAGTATCCGGTTTACCACGGACGATAACGGTTAATTCAAAAGAAATGAACGGTGCTTTGCGTGAATCGGTAGCCCTTATTGTACAAGCTGCCAAGTCGGTGTTAGAACGGACACCACCTGAACTATCAGCAGATATCATTGATCGTGGGGCAATTTTAACAGGTGGAGGAGCTTTGCTGAACGGATTGGATCAACTTCTTTCCGAAGAGTTAAAAGTACCTGTTTTAATGGCTGATGACCCAATGCAATGTGTTGTAAAAGGCACTGGTATGATGCTGGAGAACATTCACAAAATTGCAAAAGACTAAACAATAGATTTTTTATTAGGGAGGAAAGCGTTGTGTTAAGAGGATATTATAGTGCTGCTTCTGGCATGATTGCACAACAACGAAAGCAAGACGTTTTATCCAATAATATGGCGAACGTTTTAACACCTGGATATAAGGCAGAACAAACGACACTTCGTTCCTTTCCGGAAATGTTGATGAGTCGTGTAGAAAATCGCACATTACCTGTTAGCAACGGGAAAACATTACCGTACCGGGAGAGAATTGGCAGTTTAAATTCGGGTGTGTATTTACAAGAAACGATTCCTTCATTCCAACAAGGCCCATTACAAAATACGGATGTATATACAGATCTTGCGTTACTGAATGGAAACCTTCCTGATGAAAGTGGTGCTCTTCTATATACTGTCCAAGGTGCAGACGGAGATGTACAATATACGAGAAACGGGAATTTCACTGTTGATGGGGAAGGATACCTTGTGACGGCACATGGCCATTACGTGTTAGACGCCGGGGGCAATCCCATTGATACAAATAATGAAGAATTCACTGTTAATAAGAGTGGTGAATTAACAATAAACGGAAATGTGATTCCGATTGGTGTAACGTATGTTGACAACGCCAATGACCTCGTAAAAGGGAATAACGATTTATTCCAATATGAGGGTGAGGGGAATCCGCAGGATGCGCGTCAACTCGATGGCGTAACCTTCCAAATCCAACAGGGAATGGTGGAAGGATCAAACGTGGACCCACAACAGACGATGACAGATATGATGAGCACATATCGATCATTTGAAATGAACCAGCGAGTACTGAAAGCTTACGATGAAAGTATGAAAATTGCCGTGACCGACATTGGCCGGATTCGTTAAGGAGGTTAAATAGATGAGAAATGCACAAATCGCTTCGACAACTATGGGACAACTTCAAAAGAAAATGGATTTAATCGGACATAACTTAGCGAACGCAAATACGACGGGTTATAAGGCGAAAACATCGAGCTTTTCTTCCTTGCTGATGCAACAATTAAACCAAACACCAAGGCTTGATGAAGCTCCCCGTCAAACACCAACTGGTATAAGACAAGGGACAGGTGCACGTCTTTCCCATACAAACGTGAACACGGCTTCCGGTGTCATCACACCGACAAATCGTCCACTGGACGCCGCGATTGAAAACCCGAAACACTTTTTCCAGATTGCTGCATATAACAATGGGGAAACTGAAACCCACTATACTCGTTCAGGAAATTTTTATTTACAACCAATAAATGACGAAACCGTTGCCTTAGTAACAGCTGAAGGTACACCGGTTATCGGTGATAATGGCCCGATTCAATTTAACGATAACTTTGAAGACGTAGCGATTCTAAATGATGGCTCTATTCAAGTAACTCGAAATGGACAACCTGTCGTGGAAGGTCGCCTTGAAATGGTAGAGGTGACAAATCCCCGCACATTAGAACCTGCAGGAGATAATAGCTACCGCTTTCGGGCAAATGACTTAGGTGTGCAGCTTGATGAAGTTGTCCAAGCCGTCCAGCCCATTGATACGAAGTTAATCGTTGGCTCATTAGAAGGGTCTAACGTAGATATGGGAGCGGAAATGACGGATCTAATGCAAGTTCAAAGAGCGTATCAGTTTAATGCGCAATCCATTAATTTAGGTGACCAAATGTTTCAATTAGTGAATCAACTTCGATAATGTCCACTAGATCATTACCAATGACAAGGAGTTTCTTTATGATGGCAACAGATCGGAACCATAAACCAACATCAAGACGTGCAGTCAAACAACAAAAGAACAGCGTGAAACGTGAACAACGCCAAGCAAAGAAACGAAAGAGCGAACAGAAAATGAGGAAACGTATATTTCCTCTATGGCTAAGGATTATCGTTGTTTTAGCTTTAGCATTTGGAGCTTTAATTGCAGGTGCTATGATTGGCTACGGTATCATTGGGGATGGGGAACCAAAGGACGTAATAAATGTTGATACGTGGAAGCATATAATCAATATTGTTAAAGGTTAATAACAAATGATGGATTTCCGTTTTTTTGACGTGAAGTCCTTTTTTTATACATAAATGGGGGGAAACAATGCCGGTCCGAAACTTAATTCTTATTTTCTTTAGCTTATTATTGTTGTTCAAGTCTCCCGTTATAGAATCGCAAGCCGAATCAAAAAAGAAACTGGAACCAGTTTTTCAACATACTTTTCATACTTTATTCCCGCACAATGTGTCACCACTTTATTTTATTAGCGGCGCTGTTGACGTATACGATTTTGTAGGGCATATTGAAAAGTGGACAAAACCTAATTACTTAAAAGGTCAAATTGTCAGTCCGGAGCAAACCTACACCTATAGTGAAGTTGTTCGGGACATACAACTGTTAAAATGGCAGTATCCCAATCTGATTAGAACGAAAGTCATTGGACATAGTGTTGAAGGGCGAGACATAATCGCGGTAAAATTAGGAGTTGGAAGTAAGGAAATTATGATAAACGCTTCCCACCACAGCCGAGAGCATTTAACGACGAATTTAGTGATGAACATGCTGGAGCACTATGCAGCCGCATATGAACAGGAGGCAACTGTTGAGGAATATGATGCCCGTTACATACTAAACCGAGTTTCGATTTGGTTCGTTCCAATGGTTAACCCGGACGGTGTTACACTCCAACAGTTTGGCTACCACAGTGCTCAACACCCCGAGAAAGTGTTAGCGCTAAATGAAGGAAATACAGACTTTACTTATTGGAAGGCCAATATTCGCGGAGTTGACTTAAATCGGCAATACCCTGCTGATTGGGAAAAGGTGGACAACGGGGTATACGAACCAGCATACAAAAACTACAAAGGCGAGTCACCCTTAAGTGAACCAGAGACACGAGCGTTATATGACTTTACAATTCAACATGACTTTTCTATCGTAGTTGCATATCATTCCGCAATGCAAAAAATTTTTTGGTATTATGGACAAGAAGGTAAAAGGTACGATACCGATTATGGCATTGCTTCAGATTATGCAAAATTAACAGGCTATGACCTATTTCCGGAAGCGTGGGTAACCCAATCTTCAGCTGGCTATACAGACTGGTTTATTAAAGAAATGAAACGTCCTGGTTTTACTCCTGAAATCACACCATATAATGATGGATTACCACCAGCTTTATCGAAGTATGATGAGGCTTGGAAACGGAATAAAGCGGCAGGACTCATGTTAGCAAAAAAAGTAATGGAGAACAAAACGTATTTCAACCAATAAGGAGGAAAAAGTAATGTATGATATTGATGCAATAAAGAAAGTTATACCACACCGTTATCCGTTTTTATTAATTGACAAAATGTTAGAAGTTGAGGAAGGTAAGCGTGCAGTAGGATTGAAAAACGTAACGGCAAATGAACCGTTTTTTGAAGGACACTTTCCCAATTATCCAGTTATGCCTGGCGTCCTCATTGTAGAGGCAATGGCACAAGTAGGCGCAGTGGCCATTTTAGACAAAGAAGAAAACAGAGGCAAGTTAGCCTTTTTTGCTGGAATTGATAAATGCCGCTTCAAAAAGCAAGTTCGACCAGGTGACCAGTTGAAGTTAGAAGTAGAAATTACCCGTGCCAAGGGTCGTATTGGCAAAGGAAAAGGGATCGCAACTGTTGATGGCGAGGTCGCTTGTGAAGCGGAAATTACGTTTGCGATTGGTGAGTAACTTTTGAAATTGCCATTTGTTTTCGTCATGTTTCAACATATTTACAATTATTTTGGTAAAGCTAACTTATGAATAGCTTAAACTAAAAGGAGGAAACATCGATGAAAAACAAATGGCTATTGAAGTTAGGTGCACCTTTTTTAGCTATTTTCCTTATGGCGGCTTGTGCTGAGAACGATGATCAACTACCAGATGATGAGCAGCCGGCTGAAGATCAAGAAATACAAGAGCCAACTGAAGAGGAAATGGATCCACCAGCTGACGATGCAGGTGAAGAAGATGGTCTTGGTGGAGAAGGCGACCTTGAAGATAATGGAGAAGGTGGCCAAGGTGAAGGTGACACTGGTACTGGTACTGAAGGTGGAGACGCTGGAACAGGTACTGGTACAGGTGACGATGAAGAAGATCAATAATAATGGAAACCCGTATCACGATGGTGGTATGGGTTTTTATTTTTTAAAAAGCCAAAAAAAGTACCAAAAAATGTTTGTATATGGTAAAATTTTGAATTGGAAAAATGCATATAGATATGCTGGGGAAGGAGATGGAGGAATGGAACACCGTAAGCATTATATGATCAATCGGAACACAATGGCACTTTTTCCAAACTATCATGTAGAATATCCTACACTTGTCATTGAACAAGACCGGCAATTTTACTGTCAACAACCTTCGTTACAATTAATTGACCAAAGTTGTATTCAAGGCGGCTCTACATACGTAGGACGTAAAAAAGCAATGGTCAAAATGCTTCGCACAAATCAAAAGTTACCAATCCCTATTAATCCGGATCGATCCATTTATTTATTTCCGAGTAAATCCCCGAATGACTACAGTTGCGAATGGATATCTTTCTTTCATATTACTGATTTTCAACCATTACCGGCGGATGATAAGAAGACAATCATAACCTTTTCCAACGGACTTGAAAAAGAAGTTGACATTCCGATTGATAAGATGAAGCGGCAGTTTGTGTTAGCGGGCTGTGCGGTTGCATTGTTAAATCGAGACCGCCTATGGTCGGAAAGTACGTTATAAGTTTGAGGAGAACTGGCAGTAGTCTATTGCTACTGTCAGTTGTTTTTTCGTTGTTAAATATGTAATATTCATGACAGATGAGGTTTAGCAAACACTAATGCATAAGACAGAAAAGAAGGAGAGACGGCAAGTGAGCAGAGCATTACTACTATCCTATGTCTTTATACTTTCTCTATTATTTGTTGGATGTGCAAATGGAAGTGGGGAAATTAGTGAGGACGAAGGTACATCGTATACACCGGTTGAAGTAGCTAAAGTCAAAAGAGGAGACATGACCATTCATCAGTCTTTTTACGGTAAATTTATCCCTTCAAATACAACTCCCATCGTGACTTCCCGTACAGGAGAGGTGGAGAATTTAAACGTTCGAAAGGGAGATGTTGTGGAAGAAGGAGAGCTCATTGCTACGATTCACCCAGGCAACGTAAAAATAGAAGCGAAAACGACTGGAGTTATTCAACAGTTAGACGTAAAAGAGGGAGACGTGGTTTCACCGCAGTCTGCATTAGGGGTCATCGTATCCCTGGACCCAATTGATGCTTTGTTTCATGTTACTGCTGACCAGCTTTCATTGTTTTCATCAAATGATTCATTATCAATTGATGTATCATCGATAAATAAATCTGTGCGAGGGGATGTTCAATTTGTTTCCTCTACTGCGAATGAGACTGGTTTATTTGAGGTAGAACTGTCCATTGATAATCATAATATTCAACTGAAACCAGGTATGGTTGGCATATTACAAGTCCCGATCACCCAAATGGAAAATGAATTAATCATTCCAACTCGTGCGGTTCACTATGTAAGTGGAGATCCATATATTTATATCATTAAAGAAAACATCGCTGTACGAAAAGAGATTTCCATATTACAATCCCAATCCGAGCAAACGGCCATTACCGGTGACTTATATGAAGGGGCGAAAGTTGTAACGAAAGGCCAATTTACGTTAACCGATGGGGGAACCGTTCGGATCATGAAGGAGGTTCCATAAGTGAAACTCATTCATTCATCTGTTCGAAGACCAGTTGGTGTCACAATGATTGTACTTGCCCTAGTCGCATTGGGGTTTGTTTCGTTACGAAATTTAACCATTGACTTATATCCGGACATTAATTTTCCTATTGCGGTCGTATCGACAAGCTATGAAGGGGCAGCTCCACAAGAAGTGGAGCGATTAATTAGCCGACCGATAGAGTCTGGTGTAAGTTCAATTGAAGGGATTAAAACAGTACAAACGAGGTCGCAGCCAGGTGCTTCGTTAGTTGTTTTAATGTTTGAAACGGGAGCAAACTTAGATAGTGTTTTGTTGGATGTAAGGGAAAAAGTAGATCAAGTGAAAGGTATGTTACCTGAGGATGCAGGCACTCCCAATGTCCTGCGTTTTGACCCGCAACAAATTCCTGTTATGTGGGTTGGGTTAAATGGTGCTGATGATGCTGAATTACAATCATATGCCGAAAATCAGCTTGTACCACATTTCGAAAGACAAGAAGGGGTTGCGTCAGTAACGATTGAAGGTGGATCTGAACAAGAAGTTCAAGTTTTGTTACAACAAGATCGCCTTTATCAATACGGTTTATCGGCGGGGCAGCTAGTCCAAGCCTTACATAGTGCCAACCAATCAGCCTCCGCTGGGGTGATCGAAAAAGGGGACCAAAACCTGCAAATTCGCATTAAAGGCGAATATGAGAGCATTGATGATATCAAACAAACGATTGTTCAATCTCCACAAGGAGCGCTTTTGCAATTAAAGGATATTGCTGATGTAAAAGAAGTAGCGAAGGAGAAAAGCACCATCTCTCTCGTAAACGGTAGCCCATCAGTTGTGATGTCCATTTTAAAGAAGACGGACGGTAATACAGTAAAGGTTGCCGATGAAATGTATGCAGCGATTGATGAACTGCAAGAGCGGCTTCCGGAAGAACTCTCTCTCAACATTGTATTTGATACATCAACCTTTATTCGAATGTCAATTGAGTCGGTTGTGAAAAACATTGGCATTGGAGCGCTATTTGCAACAGTAATATTATTACTATTTTTAAAAAGTGTACGTGCTACCCTCGTAATTGGTATTTCAATTCCGATTGCTATTATCTCTACGTTTACCCTTATGTATTTTACGGGAGAAACGATAAATGTGTTGACAATGGGGGGGTTAGCCCTCGGTATTGGAATGATGGTCGATTCATCCATAGTCATTTTGGAAAATATCGTCACATACCGCCAACGGGGATACAGTGTGATGGAAGCGGCAAAGCATGGTGCATCGGAACTTGCTCCAGCAGTGATTGCGGCAACGACAACAACACTTATCGTGTTTTTACCGATTGTGTTTGTAGAAGGTATTGCATCTGAGTTATTTACGCCACTAGCATTAACGATATCCTTTGCACTATTCGCGTCGTTACTCGTATCCATTACACTTATCCCGATGCTGGCTTCAAAGCTGCTACCTAAACAAATTACAGAAGAAGGTCGTCGTCTTTCTCGCTTCAACGTAATGGGGAAAGTCAAAGGGATTTATATATCCTTGTTAAAAACGGTGTTAAAGTTTCGAAAAACGACGATATTGACAACTGTTCTTGCTATTGGTGGGAGCTTCTCATTGGTGCCGACAATTGGAACAGAATTTATTCCACCATCTGATCAAGGTCAAATCGAAATAAGGGTCACAGCAAAGCCGGGCACGAATCTAGAATCAACTAAACAAATAACAGAGCAAATTGATGATAAATTGAGCAAGTATGAAGACCAAATCGAAACTGTCTATTTAAGTGTAGGTGGTGGAGGCTTTGAATCCTTTTCGACGCGATCTCACCGTGCAACCTATACGATTCAACTTGTCGGAAAGGAAGAGCGGACCCTTTCAACAATGGATATGATAAAAATGATAGACGAGGATTTGCAGATGATACCAGGTATTGAAGCACAAGTACGAGAGCTATCTTCAAGCCTCGGTTCAGGTGAGCCTGTTCATATTCAATTAACAGGACCTGACTATGATGTGTTGCAGCAGCTTGGTGACCAAGTCGTCACAGTTATTTCAGATGTAGATGGAATCCATGAGCCGGAAACATCGACGAGCGAAGGAATACCGGAGATAGATATTATGGTTGATCGTCAAATCGCATCTCAATATGGATTGAGCTATGATCAAGTGCTAAATCAAGTTCGAATCAGTATGAATGGTCAATTAGCGACTCGATATCGTACAGGTGGTGACGAATTGGACGTAAGGCTCATACTGCCGAAAGAGAATCGTCGTACGATAGCTGATGTTGAAACAATGCCGATCCAAACTCCATCAGGGGCAGTTATCCCCCTTTCTACGGTTGCTACTTTCGATCAAGTAGAAGGCCCGGTGACGCTTATGCGGGAAAACCGTCAACGGCAATTAAATGTAACAAGTGATATCGTTGATCGGGATTTAGGAAGCATTATGGACGATGTAGACATGAAATTACAATCATTACATTTCCCTGAAGGGTATTCTTACAAAATCGGTGGCCAGGCGGAAGATATGATGGATTCATTCCGAAAACTCGGTATGGCTCTCATCTTCTCCATCTTTCTTGTGTATGCGGTAATGGCGATACAGTTTGAAAATTTCTTACATCCGTTTATTATTATGTTTTCTCTTCCGGCTACTGTCGTTGGGGTAATTTTAGGTTTAGTCGTGACCCAAAAGCCGTTAAGTGTCCCTGCTTTCGTCGGGGTCATTATGCTTGCGGGAATCGTCGTAAACAACGCTATCGTTTTAGTGGATTACATTAACCTCCTCCGTCAGCGGGGAGTTGAGCGCTATGAGGCAATTTTACAAGCGGCACCAAGCCGTTTACGACCGATATTGATGACAACAATTACGACTGTTCTCGGTATGATTCCGTTGTCATTGGGACTAGGTGAAGGAGCGGAAGCCCAACAGCCATTAGCAATCGTAATTATTTTTGGTCTATCTATCTCAATGATGTTTACTTTATTATTAATCCCAGTTGTTTACACGTATTTGGACGATTTGGCGAGAAAAATGGCAACCAATGCAAGGCAAAACGGCTGAAAGTTGAAAGGGGATTAATGAAGAAGAGCCGCATCTTTAAAGGGTGCGGCTCTTTCATGTACAGGAAATTTTTTCTTGACGTAGGTCAAAAAAACCATATAGCCAGCGTATATCTATATGGTAATATTAAAAAGATAGGCTTCTTTATAAAAATAGGGGTATTTCTATCTAAAATCATGAAAAAAAACCCCGAATATTGAAACAAACCAACCCGAAATCCCGTCTAACTATTTAGACAGTAGAAAATACAGTATAGAAATCACGTTACACGTAGAAAATAGATGTGAATTGGTAATTTTAGAATAAAGCTTACTTGTTAAGTGGTCATTATAAATATGTTAAAATATGTAAAGGGATTGTAAAGGTTTGATATTTAATTTTGATAAAAGCAGGGATATTTTATGATAAGTGTTTTCCATTTAATTATTGCGTTTTTTATATCATTAATCACAAGTTTGCTAATAACATATCCTGTCATGACGTTAGCACGAAAAATTGGGGCTTTGGATCAGCCTAACGAACGGAAGGTTCATGAAAAAGTGACACCGAGACTTGGTGGGTTAGGAATGTTTTCTGGGGTTATTGCAGGTCTCTTATATCTTCAGCCCAATCACCCAGAAATTATGGCGATAGCTCTCGGTTCATTAATCATTGTGCTAACTGGTGTTTTAGATGACAAATATGAACTGCGTCCTGTAACCAAATTGTTAGGTCAATTAACAGCGGCCCTCGTGCTTGTGCTATCCGGATTAGTCATTGAAGTGATTACAGTACCTTTCTTCGGAATGGTTTCTTTAGGTTACTTAAGCATACCTATTACAATTTTATGGATTGTCGGGGTTACAAACGCCATTAATTTAATTGACGGTCTAGACGGGTTAGCCTCTGGCGTATCTACTATCGCTATTTCCAGCATTTTAGTGATGGCGATTATTGATTCCCGTTTATTAGTCGTATATTTATGTGTCGTCTTAATTGGTAGTAATATAGGCTTCCTCTTTCACAACTTTCATCCAGCGAAAATTTATATGGGTGACACAGGCTCCCTCTTTTTAGGATACTCGATAGCCGTAATATCGATGCTCGGTCTATTTAAAAACCTCGCGTTATTCAGTTTTATTATTCCTATGATTGTGTTGGCGGTTCCAATACTGGATACGACTTTCGCCATTGTAAGGAGAATTTATAATAAAGAAAGTATAATGCGTCCAGATAAAAAGCACATTCATTATCAGCTGTTAGCTGCTGGCTTTAGCCATCGAGCGACAGTATTAATCATTTACTGCTTTAGTACGATATTCGGAATACTCGCCATTTTATTCTTAAATGGTAGTACGACGACTTATTACGTCATTATGTTCTTCTCCCTATTCCTCATTCAGCTGTTTGCCGAAATCGTCAGTCCTGGAGGAAGAAAGAGAAAACCGCTCTTAACGTTATTAAATAAAGTCATCCCCCTTGATAAAGTGATTCAAAAGTTATAGAAAAGGTGAGCATACATCTGCTCACCTTTTTTGATGCCGTATATTGAATGGAGAAACAAGTACTAATGCTTATTCCACTTCAATATATTGTATTAAAAGGACACGACTTTCTGTTGCTTTTGACAGTATGTTTTAACACCTTGGGGGGTTGTGGATGAAAATTGCAATTTTTGGTACCGGGTATGTCGGGTTAGTCACCGGGGTTGCCTTAGCGGAAATTGGGCACGATGTAACATGTATTGATGTGGATGAGAATAAAGTTCGGAAAATGGCTCAAGGGATATCCCCTATTTTTGAGCCAGGTTTAAAGGAATTAATGACGAACAATATTCAAAAGGACCGATTACGTTTTACAGTGGACAACACTGGTCCATTGCAGTGGGCTGATGTTGTGTATATTGCCGTTGGTACACCGGAACAAGAAGATGGTCATCCTAATTTATCGTATATAGAACAAGTGGCGTTAACAATTGCCGAGCATAAAGAAGGAAACGTTGTTGTTGTGACGAAAAGTACAGTTCCAGTCGGTACAAATGAATGGATTGAAACATTAATCCAGAATCATGCGAAGCATCATATTACCGTTGATGTCGTTTCAAATCCGGAATTTTTACGGGAAGGTTCAGCCGTCCATGATGCCTTTTATGGTGATCGTATTATCATTGGGGCGAAAAGTGATTATGCTGCTGAACTTATTGAAAACATTAATGAACCTTTTCAAATACCGATTTATCGTACCGATTTACGAAGTGCTGAAATGATTAAGTATGCCTCCAATGCTTTTTTAGCTACAAAAGTTAGCTTTATTAATGAAATTGGCAACCTTTGCGGTAAGCTGGAAGCAAATATAACCGACGTCGCTAAAGGGATAGGCATGGATAAACGGATTGGTGAACAGTTTCTGCGAGCCGGGATAGGCTTTGGTGGATCATGCTTTCCGAAAGATTTGAAAGCTATAACACAAATGGGTACAGAAACGAACACTGATATGAATATTGTAAGAGCAGCTTTACAAGTTAACGAAAAACAAAAAACGATCCTTATCAACTTGGCAAAAGAGGTATTCTCAGATTTACGGGGGAGAAAACTAGCCTTATTAGGGTTAGCCTTTAAACCGAATACGAATGATATGCGTAATGCAGCATCTATTGCTATCGCTGAGCAACTAATAGCAAATGGAGCGGATGTTATTGCATACGATCCCGTTGCAACAGAAGAGGCACAGGAACTACTTCCGGAAGAAGTGGAGTATGCAAACTCCCTTGAGGAAGCATTGCAAGGGGTGGACGCCGCCTTTATTATTACAGAATGGGAAGAATTTAGTACGATGGATTTGTCTTTATTCAATCGACTCATGAAAGAACCAGTCGTCTTTGACGGCCGGAATTGCTTTTCCTTAACGAATGCGAAAAGAAACGGGCTTCAATATTATTCTATCGGTAGACCTGCCGTTGTTCATCAAATGTAATACTGGATTGCTTTAAGGAGTGAAATACGATGAAAAAAGTAAGAAAAGCCATCATACCAGCTGCCGGTTTAGGAACGAGATTTTTACCTGCAACGAAAGCAATGCCGAAGGAAATGCTCCCGATTATCGATAAGCCGACGATTCAATATATAGTAGAAGAAGCTGTTGAATCGGGCATAGAGGATATTATTATTGTGACGGGAAAAGGGAAAAGAGCGATTGAAGATCATTTTGACTATAACTTCGAACTAGAAGAAAATTTGTTGAAAAAACAAAAATATGATTTGCTTAATAAGGTGAAACACCCTGCTACAGTTGATATCCATTATATTCGGCAAAAGGAGCCGTTAGGATTAGGGCACGCTGTTTGGTGTGCTCGTAAATTTATTGGCGATGAACCATTTGCCGTTTTATTAGGAGATGATATTGTTCAAGCAGAGGTACCAGGGCTAAAACAACTCATCAACCAATATGAAGAAAAGGAAAGCTCGATTATTGGTGTGCAAAAAGTACCTGCTGAAGAGACAGAGCGTTACGGAATTGTAGAAGCGAATGAGCAAATCGGTGAGTTATATCACATAGCGAAATTCATAGAGAAACCGAAGCGCGGTACAACGTTATCGAACTTAGCGATTATGGGACGCTATATTTTATCCCCATCCATCTTTCCTATTCTCGGAAGACATGAAAGAGGGCAAGGGAATGAAATTCAATTAACAGACGCCTTACAAAGGTTGAATGAACAAGAAGCGGTTTATGCCTGCAATTTTGAGGGAAGACGGCATGATGTAGGGGAAAAATTAGGTTTCATTAAAACGACGATTGAGTTTGCGTTACAGGATGAAGAAATCGGTCAAGATGTTAGACAATTTTTACAATCAATGCTAAGCCGTTGAGTTTCATGTTTTACATAGATAGAGAAATGGTAAAATAGTAAAGATGAGGACAATATAAAGAAGGTGAAATCGGATATGCAACAGACGTTTCAAGAAAGCATGTCAGAATGGACGAAAAAACTTAACTTAGAAAAACAAGCATTAGAAAACCAAATTAAAGAACGGGAAAAAGCAGTTGAACTGGCAAAAACGAAGCTGGAAATTGCTCAAGCAGCTCTAAACAAGATTGATAAGCAAGACCACGCCAATTTCCGTGACCTTCATGTAAAGCCGTATAAGGAAGAGTATGACCAGGCTATGAAAGAATTAACTAGAGTGAAAGATAGCCATAAAACGAAAATCCATTATTTAAACGTGTTGATACAGGAAGCGAATACATATACATCATAACGAAAAGCCCTTCTAACTTATTGTTCAGAAGGGCTTTGTTTATAGATCACATCGATTACGTTTCGGCTTGATTGCCCATAGGAATATTCATTCCAAGCGGCAGAAAATTTCTCAACTTCTTGTAAGTCGAAAGAATTGGTTTGGATGTATTGAATGACTTGATTAGTCGTTAAGGCAATCGGACCGGGCAGCTGTTCTTGAAAGTCCCCCCAAAAACCTCTCTCTACCTTATATTTTTCTACATCATAAGTGTAAAAAACCATCGGCTTCTGAAGCAAGGCAAACTCAAAAGGGATTGAGGAATAATCAGTGATAAGCAAGTCGGTAATCAGTAGAAGATGATTGATGTTCGGATATGATGAAACATCTTGTACGAAATTAGGGTACTGATTGCCAAGCCTCGTTTTCACAGCAGGATGTAATCGCAGAAACAGAACATAATTTTCACCTAATGCTTTATACATGTCCTCAATGTTTAAAGCAAGTTCATAATGATTTAATTGACCGTCACGAAAGGTTGGAGCATATAAAATAACTTGTTTTTCTTTGATGATAGGATATGTATCCTGCAACTGAGTAATGATTGTATGATGTTGTACCTCGTCGAAGAAAAAGTCGGTTCTCGGAATACCCGTCCGTAACATGTTTTGCTCGTGTAAACCGAAACTCTCCTTGAAAATGGAGGCCATCTTTTCCGATCCGACGATGACATAGTCAAATCGTTTATAAACGTCTTGAAAACGTTGCATAGCTTTACTGCTTCTATTATGGATGGATGGGTCTTGTAACCCGAATCGCTTAATCGCGCCAGCAGCATGCCATAGTTGAATACACTTTACACCTTCTTTAAAATCTATAGCTGCCAAAAAACCGTAGTAATTATCAATGAAAACGACTTTAGAAGTGGCCAAATGATAAATACCAGTGATAAAGCTCTTAATTTTACCAGGTGTAAACATAATCGTTTTCGTCATGGACGGATGGAGTTCTTGAAAATCTCGGCGACAGCTCTTCGTTTTTAATATGATGAGTTGATGTTTTTCCCATTTTTGTAATTCCTTCGCCACATAAAAAACATTTTCCCCAAAAGACGCTACAAAAGTAGTTTTATCCTTTTGGGGAAAAAGTTTGCAAATGGAAAATATCAATTTGAAGAGCAATAAATACATGGCTATGAATGCTTCTCTAACCATTTTTTTGGAACAAATCTTCTTTTATTTTTGTAGTAGAAATACCGTTTGTACGAGGTAAATAGATAACTTCGCAATAGTCTTTTAGAAAGTCGAATTTCCCTTCCCAATCATCGCCCATCACAAAAAGATCAATATTATGTTCTTGTACATCGGTAATCTTTTGGCCCCAATCTTTCTCGGGTATAACCTTGTCTACATAACGAATTGCTTCTAATACGACCTTTCGATCCTCGTAACTATGATAAGCTTTTTTATTTTTAATGGCGTTAAATTCATCTGTCGATAATGCTACGGTTAAATGATCTCCTAATTCTTTGGCACGACGTAATATGTTGATATGTCCATAGTGGAGCAAATCAAAAGTGCCATAAGTGATTACTTTTTTCACTATTTTACCTCCTCAAAAGAAAGTGGAGTTATTTTAGTATTACATAGCCATTTAGAGAAAATGGCATACAGATATTTACACTGATTTTACACTGTTTACGTAAAATTCACAAGGGGGAGAATCTAACTGAAAAAAGGGACACCCTTTAGGGCATCCCTTTTGATCTTATATTTTCTGCTGCGTATAAGCTTGTTATTTAACTGGAATGATATAATCGCTGATTACCCAACCTGTTTCATCTGAGTCAGGTAAGTACACTTTGTACCAATCTTTATCATTTTCGTCTTTTTCCGTGACGTAATCTCCTGCGTCAGTAAGCACAACTTTTAAGAATGTTTCATCAGTTACGCTTCCAACTTTATTAGATGATGCTGTTGCGCTTTCTCTAATGTTTAAAGAAGTCTCAACATCAACTTGGATTAAGTTGTCAATTGTGAGGAAATCTCCTCGTAACCATCCGTACTGACCATCTACGTTGACTCGATACCATCTAATGATCTTGTCAGTATCTTCATCAACTGTTTCACGAACATCTTTGTTATAACCTACAATTTCAACTTTCTTACCATTTGGAACTTCTCCTATTTTAGTAGAAGGACTTAAATATGGTAAGTTTCTAAAGTTTAAGTTTCCGCTATCTAGTGTAACGGTTGCAGTTACACCAGAGTTAAAGTCAATGAAAAGATGGTTTGGAGATGGTTCTCCTTCAGGTATTGCACTCGTATAGCTTGCTGGTTGTTCTGGTTTATGATTAGAAGGTTGTACTTTGCTATAGTATTTAGGATCAAATGGCTTCATTCTCTCCATTAGTTTAGCAATACCGTTCTTCCAGTTTTCGTCCGTTGCGTATTTTATGTTCATACCTGTTAATGTCGGACCATGTTCTTCGTAATAGTAACTACCACCTGGTGATAAATAATCGTTAATCACTTGATAAGTAACGAAGTTAATACTATCTTTTTCTGTTGGGAAATAGATAGCACATGTAACTGGACAAGAATCGTAAGCTTTATAACCATAGAGATTCTTCTTGTAACTTCTGATCGTTGAACCTCCCCAACCTGTTTCCCAAATCGCATGGGCAACTAAGTATTGGGCATTAATACCAACCTCGTTTTGTACATCGATGAAGTGCTGTGCAAAGTTTTTTAAATCACTATCTGGCTTCACACGGTTAAAGAAATCAACAATATCTTGGGCAGTAAGGTCTGCCGGTTTTCGCAAATGAACGTCTAAATAAGACGTTTCAAGAGGTTCGAAGCTAATTTCATCTTTTCTAACATATCCCGTTTTTTCTGTTCCGTTTACATCAAGCACCATTTCGTACCATTCAGAAGTGTAGGTTCTCATCTGTACAAAATGTCCTTGTGGGAATGTCTTTAGGACGTCAGCACTTGTTGAAGCCTTGGCATAGATCTTTGTTGGGTCTTCAAGAAGATATCCTTCACGATCTTCTTGATTTTCAATCTTGTCATCAACATCGTTTTTATGAATATATCCAGTATGTCGTTTTCCGTTAAGGTATACCGTTGCTTTCAGCCATTTGGAAGTAAATGTTTCATATTTTAAGACAGTGCCTTGAGCATATGACTTTAGCACATTAGCATTCCTGGAAGCCTTAGCAAATACCTTTGTCGGGTTTTTCAGCCCAATCCCATTAAGTGTTTCGGTATCATCCATGATATTTTCGGTATGGTTGACATTAATGTAACCAGTAGTTCGTTTACCTTTAATATAAACGGTAGCCTTATACCATCCCGACGTGAACGTCTCATACTTTAGCACTGTTCCTTCATCATAAGATTTCAAAACCTTAGAATCAGTAGAGGCTTTAGCATAAACGTTATTGGATTGTTTCAAGCCAATTCCGTAAAGTACCTCTGAGTTTTCGACGATGTTATCCGTATCATTCGTATTAATATAGCCAGTTGTCGGTTTTCCATCAACATAAACTTTAGCCTCATACCATCCGGAGGTAAAAGATTTATATTTTAGGATTGTCCCTTGGCCATATGACTTTAATACCTTTGATTGAGTAGAAGCCTTAGCGTATACATTGTTTGGTTTTTTAAGACCAACGCCATAAAGCGTATCTTGCGATGTTTCGCTCGTCTCTACATCGTTAACATGGATATACCCGGTTGTCGGCTTGCCATTTACGTAAACGGTCGCTTCATACCAGTTTTCCTTTTCATGGGAACGGTATTTTAACACTGTCCCTTGGGCATAACTTTTTAATTGATTTGCCTCTCTAGATGTATCAGCATAAACGTGTGTTTTGTCCTTTAAGCCAATACCTAAGAAATAGGAATCAGTTGTTTCCACATCATTTACGTTAATATACCCGGTTGTCGGCTTGCCATTTACGTAAACGGTCGCTTCATGCCACTCCTCAGTGTAAGAGCGATATTTAAGGTTTGTCCCTTTTTTGTAGCTCTTCAACACTTCTGCCTCTCTATCAGGACTAGCATACACCTCTGTTGGACTTCCAAACCCAGTTCCTTGATAGTGTTCGTTAATACTTGCACTCTCTCCCTCAGTACCTAACACTGTTAGATCGTTTAAAGAGAAAAGTTGTAATAACAAAACGAATAGCACTAAACCTATTTTCTTTTGCATAATGTTCTTCACCAAATTTCTCCTCCAACAGTTGAATCTTTCCACACAACGATTTGTTGTCTATCGTTAGTTAACGTTATGACACTAGCTACGCACTTTTCTTGTGCATATATGGTGCTGTAAATGGGCTATGTAGATTACTAGAGAAAAGTGCCAATGAGCAGCGGAATAACGATGGACTAACTCATGAACAACGAACGTTTACAGGGAATTACTCAACCTATTGTGCAATTTGTGAATGTTTCACCTCCTTTTTTTCTAAATGATTCTTCTATTCTATTATCGCAAGAATAGTAGAGAATGTTAAGTTATTTTCTACAATATTCATTCTGAGAAGATAAATTTTGATATTATGTTAAGGGGAATAGTAAGTTGAATCGCTATTCCTTATAGAATTTTGCGGAATCCTTATGAAAAGGGTCAAAAATGATAAAAATAAACCGAATGGTATATTGTATAAACGTCTAATCCTACTTAAAATTGTAGTTAAGTGTGAAATGACAAAATATTTCGTAACAAACATATAAGCGAGGGGTACAAATGCGTAACTTTTTTCGCACTATAAGAGGATTACAAAAGCCTGAGACGAAGAATAAAAAGAAGTTGAAACAAACATTGACTGTCACCCAAAAAGGGGAAAATATAAATATCGAAGGAAAGCTAAATAAAGATCAATCTTATATCGTAAAACAGCTTATCTTAAAGCCGAGGGAAGGTGGAGACTTCATCACCTTTATTCCAGACGTGGTAGGGCATGAATTCCGTTTCCAACTTAGTTTCAATGAAATCAGCCACCTTTCCGACGAGCACATCTATGACCTATATATCCTAGTTAACGTTCCGAGTGAAAGACTGTCTAAAAAGAAAATAAAACAGCTTGAAGGAAAAGCGGCTAAAATCGAGAGAAGTGATGGGAATTTCGACTTAGAGTATCCAATGCGATTAGGGAAATTTGAGCATACAATTTGTCATTCCCTTGAACCTATAACCATCAATAACAATCGTTATTTCTTTTACATTACGAAAAAGGGAAATATCTCCTTTTCGGTTAATCGTAGCATTGTTCCAAATGTTCGAGTTGATCTTCAAACGTTTACAGCAGAAAAAAGAAGGATGTTATTATCAGGACGTTTATTTATCGAACGAGATAAGTTGCAACAAGTACATTTACTATTGAAAGGTAGAAATACGAATCATATCATTAAACGAACATTTACAGTGGATCCCATTAAGGAAGAAGAGCAGTTATTCCATGGGTTTGTTCCATATCAATTTCAATACGAACTCGATTTTGAACGAATTTTTAAAGTCCATTCTATCAATCAAGATATATATGATCTGTTTTTAGAAGTAGATACGAAACATGACCTTGAACCTACACTCGTGAGAGTTGCAGGGACAAATCATACTAAGTCGTTTGCAGATAAATCGAATTCAGTTGTGTACGGAGACAATGTGTTTGTCATCATGCCTTATTTAACCATTAAAAAACAAAACCTCTCCTTTGAGGTTACTCGTTTTGATAAAGGGGCCTACTCCTATTTAAAGAGATTACTTCCTTGGGTGTGGTTACTCCGTCCGCTTATGCGACATAAAAATATTTGGATAGTTGGTGAGTGGCCGTATAAAGCGCAGGATACAGGCTATCATTTCTATAAATATATGCGGGAGAATCATCCGAAGCGTAATGTATACTATGTCATTGAACGGGAATCCCCAGAACGAAAGAACTTGTTGCCTTATGGTAATATTCTTCATTTCAATTCAAAAAAGCATATATGGAACTTACTCATGGCGAGAAAAGTTATATGTTCACACCATCACCACCTTATGTACCCGATCCGGACCGGAGAATTTCACAAAAAGGTAAAAGGTGATAAGGTGTTTCTCCAGCACGGAGTCATGGGTACGAAAAATATGGCAGGTGTATACGGAAAAGGAGCCCTCGGCTTTGAAGCGGACTTATTTTTCGTCAGCTCGGAATTTGAAAAAGATATGATTGTAGAAGATTTCGGATATGAACGAGATCAGGTGAAAGTGACAGGACTTTCCCGATTCGATCAATTGTTTGAAAAAGATGTCGATGTAAAACGCCAGTTGTTAATTATTCCGACATGGAGGGACTGGCTATTATATGATTCCACTTTTCTGGAAAGTGAATATTTTCAACGCTATAAACGTTTAATCAATCATCCTTATTTGTACGAACTTTCGCAAACCTATAACTTTGAAATCGTATTTTGTTTACATCCAAATATGCGAAAATACGTCTCCTACTTTAAAGATTTCCCTATTAAAGTGATTCATCAAGGTGAGGTAGATGTCCAGCACTTGTTAAAGGAAAGTTCAATGATGATTACCGACTATTCAAGTGTAGGCTTTGACTTTAGTTTCTTACATCGTCCAGTCGTGTACTACCAATTTGATCGTGAGAAGTTTTTAGGGGAGAAACCTTCACACCTGGACTTAGATCAAGATTTGCCAGGAGATATCGTGTTTGATGAACAAGACGTGTTGGAGTGTGTTGAAAACGCAGCTAAACAAAACTTTCAAATGAAGAACGAATATAAAAAACGAGCCGAGAAATTTCTTAAGTATCGGGATCAAAAATCGTCTGAACGAATTTTCCATGAAATTCAGTCAATGCGAAAAAGGCCTTCATTTGTTAAAACAGTACTTAAGAGTAAGTACTATGACGCTTTTTACAAACGGTTCCGAAAAAGCAAGTATTATAAACCGGTCATGCACACCGTTTTTAATGTGTTAAAAACGATAACACCAGTTGATTCAAAACTCATTGTGTTTGAAAGTAATATCGGAAAACATTATGGTGACAGTCCAAAATATATTTATGAAGAAATGGTGAAGCGTAACTTAGATTATAAAATCGTATGGGTGTGTAATAAGAAAGTTCGTTTTCATGATCCAAACACGAAGCGTATTAAACGTCTGAGTCCGTCCTATTTTTATTATTTAGCACGGGCGAAGTATTGGGTTAACAATCAAAACTTCCCAACATATTTAAAAAGAAGGCGCGGGACAACCTATCTACAAACATGGCACGGTACCCCGCTAAAGAAAATGTTGTTTGATATGAAAAATGTTAAAGGGCGTAGTGAAGGGTATATCGAACGGGTATATAATGCAACGAAAACATGGGATTATTTAATATCCCCAAGCCCATATGCCTCTTCTGCTTTCAAAAGTGCGTTTAAATATGAAGGACATATATTAGAACTTGGTTACCCGCGTAATGACATATTCTATTTGGACGATGAGAAACAACAGGATATTGCCGATAAAGTGAAACAGACATTAAATATCCCGAAGGATAAAAAGGTTATTTTATATGCACCTACTTTCCGCGATCATGAAACGACAGGTGCGAATAAATTTACATTCCAATTGCAGCTCGATTTAGATGCAATGCAGGAAAGGCTTGGGGACGAATACGTCTTATTACTGCGCATGCATATAGCAATTAGTCAAAAGTTACGAATTCCAGCAGAGCACCAACAGTTCGTCAAGAACGTCTCGAATTATCCCGATATTCAGGAGTTGTTTTTACTTTCGGATATCCTGATTACGGATTATTCATCGGTAATGTTTGATTTTGCCAATTCGATGCGTCCAATCTTGTTCTTTACGTATGATTTTGAGATGTATCGTGATGACATTCGTGGTTTTTATATGGATTTTGAACAGGAAGCGCCTGGGCCGTTATTGAAGACAACAGAAGAGTTGATTCATTCGATCACAAATATCGAAGACGTAGCCAAGCAATATGAACAGAAGTATAAAGCATTTCATGAAACTTATTGCCTGTTAGAAGACGGAAAGGCAAGTGAACGGGTAGTTGATCAAGTGCTTGAAGAAAAATAAATAGGATAAACCATAACCACTAATCCTAACGACGTTGACAGTTAGAAGATTAGTGGTAGTTTTTTAAAAGAATTGAAACGAAGCATAGGAATTCCCGTCTACTATAATGAATATAACTAAAGATATAAAATTAAAATATAAATACAATAACAGGGTGAAGGGTAATGAAAAAAATATCAGTAATTTTACCTGTTTTGGAAGCAGGTACCAAATGGGAGGATTGTCTTCATTCTATAGTCCACCAAACGTATAAACAGATTGAAATACTTTTACTTTATGATAAAACGGACGAGCTACTAAACGAAAACATAGAATTTCAGAAGAACAATCATGAGAATGTGACCACCTACCACATTGACCGGTCTAAAGGAGTAGGGGTAGCACGTAATGTTGGGATTGAGCATGCGTCAGGAGATTATTTATATTTTGTACACAGTGACGACTACCTTAATTGTAATACACTAGAAGAACTGATTCACAACATCGAGGAATCACCAATGATTAAAGGGAAAATAGTAAATCCAGCTAAACACCCCCATACTAATGAGCTGGAAGGCGAGTTATACCAAGAAGGAACAGTCTCACAATTTCAAGATATAGATAAATTGTTTCAGGACCGCACGATATTACACTGTTTGATTGCCAAATCGTTTATCGATGAATATAATCTACGTTTTTCGGAAGTTGTTCAAGCTTATACGGATTTTTCCTTTATTGTCCCGATTATGTTGAAAGTGAAACAAATCCCAGTCGCTAACAAAGCTATCTATTATCGGCGCTCAACATTAACCTACAAACGTAGCGCAGGAGAGGCAATTGAAGACTTTTTAAAGCAATATCATTCGTTAAAGCGAGAAACGAAGGCAAATCAAAAAGCAGCTAACTACTTAGATCGACATCTATTAAATTATTACCGGAAAACGATAGTGACCCACTTTAAAATCGGGAAAAATATCGACCCCGTTTTCCCAATATTAGTAGAATGTATGAAGCAGGTTGATGATTCTGCTTTAGCGGACAAGAGTACCATCTTAAAACGGGAAATTAAGGCGATTAACACTAACGATATAAGGAAATATAAAAGGGTAAATAAGTGGCATCATCGATTAAGAAAGGTAAAATGGGCAACAAAAAAAAGAAGGAATTTCTATATTCAACTTTATCGTTCTGTTTTTTTACGGCTGCCGAAAAAAGAAAACATCGTTGTGTTTGAAAGTTTTCTCGGGAAAAATTACTCAGATAGCCCGAAGTATATTTATGAACAGATGTTAAAGCAACGGACGAACTATACATTTATTTGGATTTTTAATGAGCCAGGTAAATCACTGCCCGGTAACCCGAAACAAGTGAAGCGGTTTAGTTTATTCTATTATTACTATTTAGCGCGAGCGAAGTATTGGGTATTTAACGCCCGGAGTCCTGTGCATTTGAATAAACCGAAAGGGACTGTCTTTTTGCAAACATGGCATGGTACACCATTAAAGCGACTGGCGTTAGATATGGAAGAAGTTCACATGCCGGGGACAAATACACGAAAGTATAAACGGAACTTTGTAAAAGAAACGAGGAAGTGGGATTACTTAATTTCGCCAAATGAATATTCCACAAATATCTTTCGACGTGCGTTCCAATTTGAACATGAAATGTTAGAGTATGGCTATCCACGAAATGACGTTTTATACGGAAAGGATAAAGAACAACGTATCAATCAATTAAAAGAATCGTTGCACATTCCCCAACATAAGAAAGTTATTCTGTATGCGCCGACTTGGCGAGATGACGAGTATTATGAAAAAGGAAAATATAAATTCACATTAAAGCTGGATTTACAGCACCTGCAAGAGAAACTAGGTGATGACTATGTCATTTTACTACGGATGCACTATTTAATTGCTCAAGATTTAGATCTTACGAGCGTTCAAGAGTTTGCCTACGACGTATCTTCCTATGAAGATATCGGTGAATTATATTTAATCTCTGACGTACTCATTACCGACTATTCTTCCGTGTTTTTTGATTATGCGAACTTAAAACGTCCCATTTTGTTTTACACTTATGATCTAGATAAATATAAAGACCAATTACGTGGCTTTTATATCGATATGGAGACAGAAGTGCCCGGCCCACTACTGAAAACGACGGAAGAAGTAGTAGACGCGCTCGTGAACATAGACAGCATTGAACAGCAATATGCGGATAAGTACCAGTCCTTTTATGAAACGTTTTGTTCATGGGATAATGGGGAAGCATCCCGTTGCGTTGTCGAAAAAGTGTTTCCATTAAAACCGTAATCTTTTACACTTATAATAGATTGAAGTGCAGACTTAACCTTCAAGGAGCTGCACTTCGTTTTATGTTTAGGTCCTTATGGAGGTTTCGTCATGATAAAAGAAAAAGTAAAAACAGTACTATTTCGTATATTTAAACTGATGTTTCACTTTATTAGTAAATTCCCCGCAAAGCGGAAGCTTGTAATCTTTGAAAGTTTTCACGGTAAGCAATTCAGTGACAGTCCAAGGGCAATTTATGAATACATGTTAGAACATGACCTGCCTTATCACATGTATTGGAGTGTCGATCGGCGGTATGCCCATTTATTTGAAGAAAGAAACATTCCACATATAAAACGCTTTTCATGGAAATGGCTCCTTCTCTTTCCCCGGGCTGAATTTTGGGTGACGAATAGCCGGCTTCCATTATGGTTTCCAAAACCGAAGGGTACAACATATGTACAAACATGGCATGGCACCCCTTTAAAGAAGCTGGGTGTCGATATTGACGAAGTACATATGCCGGGAACGAGCACCGCAAAGTATCGGGAGAACTTTGTGAAAGAAGCGAATAAGTGGGATTACTTAGTATCTCCCAATGCCTACTCAACAGCGATCTTTCAACGTGCGTTTCAGTTCCAGCATGAAGTGATTGAGTCAGGTTATCCTCGAAATGATGATTTATATAACAATAATCATCCTTCTCATATTCAATCGTTAAAGAGGAAGCTAGGTATCCCTGGGGAGAAAAAGGTGATTCTTTACGCCCCAACTTGGCGGGATAACCAGTTTTACGGAAAAGGGAGATATAAATTTGACCTAAAACTCGATTTGGATGCACTCCGAAATGAACTAGGAGACGAATACGTCGTCATTTTACGCATGCATTACTTAGTGGCCGAGAATCTAGACTTAACAGGCTATGAAGGTTTCGTATACGAATGTTCCAAATATGAAGATATTCGGGACTTATATTTAATTTCCGATGTGCTGATTACAGATTACTCATCTGTCTTCTTTGATTTTGCAAATGTAAAGAGACCGATTTTGTTCTTTGTTTATGACATCGATGAGTACCGGGACAAACTGCGAGGCTTTTATTTTGACCTTGAGGCCGAAGCACCCGGATTGCTTACGAAGGATACCGGCGAGATCATTACCGAAATCAAACGCCTGCAGTCCGCAAACTTTCAGCTTGATAGACAGTTTGAAGCATTTTATGACCGCTTTTGTTATTTAGAGGATGGAAAAGCTTCAGAACGGGTTGTGAACCGAGTGTTTCTATCGTAATGAATCTTACAGTTGTTTGTTTTTTATCGTATTTCCTAGTATAATTTTTCCGAAGACGACATGGTGACTTTTAGGAAGGAAACGAACTTTATATGAAATCCGCAATTACGGTTATAAAAGAACAATTTAAACACTTTTATCTCATTCGTAGATTGTCATTATATGAATTAAAAAGTTCTAACAATAATAATTACTTAGGTATGGCGTGGGAGATTATCAATCCCCTCATTCAAGTGATGATTTATTGGTTTGTATTTGGATACGGTATCAGACAGCGAGAGGCAATCGAAGTCGCCGACGGGATGGCTGTTCCATTTCTACAGTGGATGCTTGCGGGAATCATTATATGGTTCTTCTTTTATCAATCTACGATTCAAGCATCGAAATCAATCTATACCCGATTACGAATGCTATCAAAAATGAATTTTCCGATGAGTGTAATTCCGAATTACGTCATCTTCTCACAGTTTTATATTCATATCGTGATGGCACTTATCACCATCATCATTTTTCAGTTTTCTGGATATCCGATTAACGTTTACTATATACAGCTTATATACTTTTTGTTTGCTACCTTTGCTTTTATTTATGCTTTAGCGTTAATTACATCGACATTATCGACAATCGTACGTGATGTGCATATGTTTTTAAATGCGACATTGCGGATGCTCTTATACTTATCACCGATTTTATGGACGTTAACAGTGTTACCAAGTTCCATTCAAACGATCATGAAGCTAAACCCACTATACTATTTAATTGAAGGGTATCGCTCCGGTTTATTAGGTTTAGGTTGGTATTTCGTTGAACATTGGCAATACACCTTATATTTCTGGGGCCTGACGTTATTGTTGTTTTTCGTTGGTGCCAGCCTACACGTAAAATTCAGACGGCACTTTATTGACTTTCTTTGATGGAAGGGAACCATATGGATAAATCAATCATTGTTAAAGATGTATCGAAAAAATACAAACTATACTCGAAACCAGCGGAGCGTCTCCTCGATTTGCTGTTGCCGAAAAATTACGGCGAAGACTTCTACGCCTTGAAAAATGTCAATTTTGAAGCGGAAAAAGGGGATGTAGTCGGCTTCGTTGGGATAAACGGCTCTGGGAAATCTACACTGTCTAATATCATTGCCGGCATCGTTCCTGAAACGTCGGGAACGGTCGAGGTAAATGGTCAAGCAGCGTTAATTGCCGTAGCGTCTGGCCTGAAAGGGGATTTATCAGGTCGAGAAAATATCGAATTGAAATGTTTAATGCTCGGATTTTCAAAGAAAGAGATTCAAGAATTAGAGCCGAAAATTATTGAATTTGCTGAGCTTGAAAAGTTTATCGATCAGCCTGTTAAATCGTATTCAAGCGGCATGAAATCCAGGCTCGGCTTTGCTATATCCGTCAACATTGACCCGGATATTTTAATTATTGATGAAGCCCTATCTGTAGGAGACAAGGCTTTTGCGGAGAAGAGCTTAGCGAAGATGAAGGAATTTAAAGAAAAAGGGAAAACGATGATCTTCGTAAGCCACTCGATTGGGCAGATGAAAAAGTTTTGCGAAAAGATATTATGGCTGGAGTTTGGCCAAGTGAAGGATTACGGCACCGTAGAAGAGATATTACCGAGATATGAGACGTTTCTAAGTGAATGGAAAAAGATGTCCAAAAAAGAAAAACAAATATACCGAAAAACAGCCTTACATGAGTTAAACCAAAAACCAGTTCGAACCTAATCGAAGACCCGACCTTAGCCGATTACGAAAGCTAAGGTCTTTTTTTCTGCAATTGTTTGCCAATTGTTCAAACGTTTGATCAATGGCATAATGGAATTGAAAGAGTTGTAGATTTGAGCATAGAATAGATCCTGTTGAGAGGGTTGTAAATATGAATCCGAAACTAGCACGTACAAATATTATGGGAATCCCATTTGTGAAAAATAATAGAGAAGAGCTCCTCCAACAATCTATTTATCCCCGCTTACGTGAAGGGGAGAAGCAGTTTATCGTGACGGCCAATCCGGAAATTGTGATGAGGGCGAATGAGGATCCTTCATATAAAGAACGAATTCAGCAAGCTGATTACGTGTTACCAGACGGTGCAGGCATTGTCATTGCGTCGAAATGGCTAAGAGATCCGGTAGAAGAACGGATTACCGGTTTTGACTTAATGTGTAAGCTGCTAGACTATGCACAAGAAAACGGGCTATCTTGTTATTTTCTAGGTGCGAAAGAAGAAGTGAATACGAAAATGATCGGTCGTCTCATTCAAATGTATCCTAAGCTGAAAATTGCGGGCTATCATCATGGATACATTACACTTGATGACGAAACGATCGTGAACGAAATGAAGGAAACAAAGCCAGATCTAGTATTTGTCGCTCTCGGCTTTCCCCGCCAAGAAGAATGGATTCACATGCACTACCATAAGTTTGAGAAAGGGTTATTTATGGGTGTAGGTGGGAGTTTCGATGTGCTGGCCGGAGTAGTCGATAGGGCGCCAAAGTTTTGGATCCGCTTAAACATGGAATGGTTTTACCGCCTTGTGAAGCAACCATTCCGTTGGAAGCGTGTGTTAAAGGTGTTTGAATTTATGTTGCGCATTATCGTGAAGAAATACTAAAGGACGACCTTCTCTTATACAGGAAGTCGTCCTTTTTATTTTACGTCTGAGATAAATTGTTCGATTAACTTAAGGATATGTTCCTTTCCGGACCTGTACGGTTTCGGTTCGAATGACTCTGCCTCTTTTATCATATCCTCTAGACGGTCTTGTTCATGCCACGCTAATATATGTCCCTTTTTGGTAAACACGTCAACGAGTTCTAACTGATGATCATCGTTATGTTCCCCATGCTTTTTTAAACGAGGTGCAGCGATGACTTTTTTTCCTTTTTTCACTCCACTTATAATCGATCCGGACCCGGCATGGGAGATAATAAGTCGGGCTTGGTCATAGAGGAGGTCCATTTTATCAAAGCTGAAGAAAGGCTTTAACGTCATAACGTCACTTTCATATTTCGTATGCCCGCATTGCACGATAATCTCATCTTCAATCAGTCCCTCCTGCTTCACTCGTTCCACTTCTTGTAAAAGGCGGGGGAAGGGGAGTTCATGAGTTCCTAAGACGACGAATATCAATAGATTGCACCTCCATACGTTGCCTTTGGATACACCTTTTTCATCGATTCCCATTGAACGATAAATAAATCGGCGATCGGATAAATCATACGTCCTGATAATGTAGGGCTGCTCGATTTCGCAAAGCTTTCGATATAAATGACCTTACGTCGAAAGAGTTTCGCAATATAACACATCGGCACGGCTGTATGTACCCCTGTTGTAATGACGACGTCCGGTTTTTCCCGTAAAAAAATGTAGAACGACTTTACTACATTATAGGAAAATTTAAACATGTATCGAATAGGGTAATTTCTCGCACCATAGACAAGAAATGAACAGGAATGCTTTTCGGTCAGCTTTTCTGTAATTAACGATTTCTCTGTTACGATATGATAATCATAATGTTGGAAAAAAGAATCAAGCTGCAGTAGTTGGGCTAAATGACCACCAATTGAGGAAATTAGTAGCAACTTTTTATTAGACATAGCGCCATCTCTCCAATCATGTTGCATACAACGAAATTAATTCATTTACTAACCGGTCTTGATCATTTTGCTGCGCAATCATTTCTCCCTTATCAATCAAACGTTTGTTTAATTGTTCATCTTGGAGGAGTCGTTCCATTCCTGCTTGTAAAGATGAAACATCCTTCGGTTTCACTAATATGCCTGCACCATCTTGTAATAGATGAGCTAAACCGCCAACCTGACTGCCAACAACTGGCGTATGGCAGGACATCGCCTCTAAAGCGACAAGTCCAAACCCTTCCATATAGGAAGGGAGCACGAACATATTTGCGGCGGCTATCCATTTTGCTACAGTACTTTGTTCCTTAGGACCGTGGATGGTAACATCTTGAATATGGTCTCGGTGTATCGTTTGTTTCATATCATCGAAAAAGTGGGGTTCCTTAATAGCACCGATGATGTGCAGTTCAATATCATCGTACTTCTGTTTTAAACGATGATAAGCAAGAATCAGCTCTTCTAACCCTTTTGCCCGAATGAAGTTACCTGCATAAAGGATGATGAATTTTTCCTTCGAAATGCCGAGCTTTTCTTTCGTTTCTCGTTTCGGAAGTGGGTGGAACTGTTTACGGTTCACTCCCATGTTTATTATTTCCACTTTTTTCTCTGATATACGGAAGTGTTCGACAATATCTGCTTTTAATTTCGGCCCCACAGCTACGATATGATCACAGGCATGTAATATACGTTGCATATGGTGTTGGATGATGGAACCTTTTTTCATCATTTTATCTACGTCACCACCATGAGCCGTGATAATCAATTTGGCGCCAAACCACCGTTTAAATGCTTGTCCGAGCCAGCCACTCGGAAAAATATAGTGGGCGTGAACGATATCATATTTCCTTCCTTTTAAAAGAAAGATTGCACAAAAGCGAATGAGCCAGGTTCCATATTTTTTCATGACGAAGATTTTCCCCATACGGGGGTCCTTTACCGCTAATACGTCAACAACATAGCCCCGCTTACGGAGAGATTCCACTTGATTTTTCACGAAAATGCCGAACGTGTGATGCTTTTTACTTGGATACATATTCGTAATCACGAGAATACGTTTCCCCTTCATATTTACACCTACTCCATCGAAACCGTTAATTGATAAAAATACGCTAAAAAGAGAGCCAAATAGATTCCTGATGCTGGTGATGAAAGGACATGACCAGCTACGAAGGCCGCCCCAAACCCTAATAAGACTACAATGCCAACCATAAAGGTAGAAGAATCCATATGTTGAATAATCGCTTTCCCGTTTTGCACTATATGCCAACCGTAATAGAGAAACGGAAAGAGAAGAATCGCAAAGCCAATCATTCCGTAACTAAAGAACCAATCAATCATATCCATTTCGACTAACTTTGGGATATCCGAATAATTTCCTCCTCGTCCCATCCCAAATAATTTTTGGATAACAGGGGCATTTTGATATTGATTAATTTTCACCTGAAGGAAATCCCCCCGTCCGCTTAATAAAGGTTTCGTGCTCATTTCTTTTGTCTTTTCTTCTTCAAGGGATTGATCCTCTACTACAATCGGCTGTTTCACCTTTGACATGGCAAATCCGAGATTGTTTCCGACAGGTGTAAGGGGGATGGCGCTAAACGTTCCAATTAACATGGGCAGGAGTACGAAAATGTTGAGCCACGCTTTTTTCGTAGACCATTCTGTAAAGGCAATAATCATGGAAGCAACTAACGTAATGATTAAAGCACCAAGGCCTACTTTCGTTCCAACAGTCAAAGTCGCCCATATGATAATGACAACGGATGGAATGAGCATTAACTTCACGTTCGGTTTGTGTCGGTTTAACACATACATCAACATAATGCCAAACCCCATCGCTAAAATGGCACTTAACTCATTGGCTGAGTAAAACCAACCTGAATGCCCTAATTTCGCTAAAGAATCATAACTACGCTTGCCTGTTCCAGTTAAAGAGGCTAATAACATGACAATACCAATAACCGACATGCCGATGAAAATATTGCGTTGTATAAGGAGTTGCCAATTTGTCCGCTTTGCAATGGTTCGTACGACGAGTATGTATGTAAACAACATAACAAAGAAATACGCTGTTTTCGTTAAATACGTGACCTCAACAGATAAAACAAACGTCGGTTTGTATAGATAGCTAATGATAAAGTGGGATAGGAGAAATACTCCCATAATAACAAGGTATATGAGAAACCCATTCCTTACGTTCTTATTTTGATATAACGCAATATAGAGTACACCGAGTGCCATCGCCAACACCCGGACAGGCTGAGCAATCGGTAACTGGAAAAAGGCCGTCACATCTAAAATCGGCTGTATGATAATAAAAAATAGAAAAAAAGCTTCTAAGTTTGGCAGGTGTCCCTCTCTATATGTCATACTCATATCCCCTTAAGTTTTCATTGCGTAATCTTTTCGTATATGGCTTGTTTTTTATGCTCACTTCGGTATATAGCCCAAAGTAAAGTAATCGTTCGGTTTGCTTGTTTAAAAAGATGAGGATATTGATCTGTCTCCGCTTTAATTCGGTTAAACCCTTCGATAAAATCGTGAGCAGGCATTTCGAAAAATCCTTCTACCGCTTTACTATTATTGTTGTGCACTAACTTCCTTTTTAATCGATTCAACTCAAGAAATCCATCGAAGGCAATCTGCTGGGATTGGAACGCTTCAATCGCCTTTTGTTTCGCGTGGAAGGTCGAACTAATATCAATGAGACAATTTAAATAACGCGGCGGAATCGGACAGTTCACTTCGTATAGGCGGATCGGAAGTTTGTCTATTTTCATAGCGGCTAATGTATCCTGTAACAAATTTGTCGTACCGATATGATCAAGGTGGGCATCAACAAATGGAGGACAGTAAATGACGTCTGGTTGAATGTCTTCTAGTATGGTTTGTAATGTTCGTTGGGCGTCTTGCGTACTTTTTACGTCTCCATCTGGTAAATCCATATATTCAATTCGGGAAATGCCTAAAATCTCTTTTACGATTTCCATCTCCTGCTTACGAATGTTGCTTAAACGGTCTTTCCTAACGACACTCGTACTGTTCGCCCCATCGGATGTGAATACACATGTGACGTGAGCACCATGCTCTGCATGAAGTTTTATTGTCCCCCCGAGACCAATCGTTTCATCATCCATATGGGGGGCGAGTATGCAAACACGCTTGTGATGACCTACATTCGAGAGGGGGCGATTTCCTTTATAGTAGTGACTCAGGATATATCGGGTAATTGGTATTAAGATTGGGCGGCTCATCTCCATTAACATCTGTTTCAACATAATCAACAGCCCCTATCCCTTCTGACGTTTAATCGCTTGTAAGAAAAAAGCTAAAGAAGTAGATTGAAGGAAGTACGTTACAACCACGTAAACCGTACCTCCTATAACAGCACTACAGAATATATATACGAAACGAGGCAGTTCATGAAGTGTTGGCAAGATGAAATAGAGTGCTGCCGCCATAATGAAGGCGCCGGTTATTATACGGCTATATTCCATCCCTATATGGCTTAATTGAAGTCCACCTACTAATCGGTAAAAGATGACGAAACATGTGCCAACGTAAAAAAATGCCATCACCGAAGAGGCGAGGGGAATGCCATAATATCCAATCCATCTTGTAAATAAAACGTTAAACAAGATATTTAAGCCTATCGCCAGCCCGCCAATCATCAGAATGAGGTGGCCTTTTTTTAAAGTGTAAAACCCTTTATTAATAATGTTGTGTATACTGAAAAAGAGTACAGATCCAACGTAAAAGTAGCTCACATAGCTTGTCGCTGCCGTAGCCTCACGTCCGAAAGCACCCCGTTCATATAACAATTCAATGACAGCAGGCATGAGCAACATGAGTCCGACAATAGCGGGTAACAAAATATAGAACATCGTCATTAACCCTTGTTCAATTCCTCTTTTAAACCCGTCATGGTCAAGTTGAGCCATTGCTTTCGAAAGAAGGGGGAAGATGATCGTTCCAATCGTTACCCCGAAAATGGCCTGGGGAAAGTGCACTAAATTTTTTGCATAGTTTATGTAAGTAACAGCGCCTTCCCCAAAATAACCAGCAAATACGTTGTCGATCGCTAAATTAATTTGTCCAACAGCGACAGTGAGGGCGACCGGAATAAAAATACGGTAAAACCGTTTCACTTCTTTCCATTGCATTTTAGTCCTTACCGCCATTGCCCGCCTCGTTTTGACGACAGCAAGTTTGACGACCAGGGAAAGAATACTTCCGGCTAAATAACCGAATGCTAATGAATAGGCACCAATTTGATTAGCGAATAAAACAGCACTTAGCACAACCGTAAACAACAATAAAATTTGCGTAAAAGCGGAAAACGTATACTGTTTCACCGCATCGAAATAAGCTTCTAATACTGCATTCATTCCAATCATGAAAATGGCTGCAAATAAAATGACAGATACCCAAATGGCAATCGTTTTTGCCTCGGCTGAAAATTGGGGATAAAGAATGGGAATATAGGCATTTGCTGACATGGCGCCAACAACGGTGATGCAGAAACTGATAAGTATCGTTCCCTTGAATACATGTCCTAAATGTTCCTGTCCCCGTTGTTGTTCTATTGCTTCAATGTAACTTGGTACGAGGGCATTTTTCATCCCTGTTGTAAAAAACAAAATAAATAAATTCGGAATAATAAATGCTGCTAAGTAGGCATCAGCAACATAACTATCGCCGAAGTAATAGGCGATGACAATATCCCGTAACAACCCAGACAACTTTAATATCAACGTAACAACGATAAATAATAGACTTGAAAATGCGACTGTTTTTTTCAATTTCATACCTCTTCCAGTTAATCATCGTAACCTTGAGGGGGAACATTTATACATGCACCTTGTAGCCGAAGGATGCCATTCGATCTCCACATATACGATGAATACGTGTAAGGTTATGTTCCCCAAAGAACTCATGCTTTTTTACATTCCGATTTCCGGCTGGTTGATATTGAATATCCACCTTATCGGAAATGTCATGAACGTGAGGTAGGTCCAGCTCGTTCGCTAACTGTCGAATGGCCCTTTCTTTATCTTTGACGAAATCTTCATAACGAATGAACATCATATCGTCTTTGTTTTGAGTATATATATCTGCGGCTACGTTCCATCGGTGTGCCATCCACTCAATATAGTTTTCTCCTTTAACACCCATCCATCGACTGTCAATGACCCGCTCCCAATCTTTCGGTGCTTTTTTTAATTGGCGACGCCATTTTCGGTCCGTAATGTTATGTAAATGGCCCGGTATTCCGACCCGATTTAAAATGCTCCGAATATTGTCCCGAGGATCACGAATAATAAACACAACCTTCGCATTGGGAAAGTGTGTACGGAGCTCATCGTATAAAAAGGTTAAAGACGGCTCCTTGATGATATCCTTGGAAAAGTCGTACGCATTTTTTTGCACAAATTTTTGGAATGACAAATCGCCGCGATGTAATTTCGGCTGAACCGGCTCACAAATCCCGGGTAAATCAATAGCAACAGAACGATCTGTTAACTGAGCCAGCAATGCCCCAATAGCAGACGTACCACTTTTTTGGTTACCTAGGACAAAAGTAGGCGATGGGTTAACCGTGGATGTTTTATGCAAATAAAATCGTTTGCAATTACGTGGTAGGTGAATAATAGATCGGGCGATACGTTTCATTTTTATTTAAAACTCCTTTATTATGTATGGTAAAATGGCTAATCCACTACGTACACTATATTTTGTCACCCTTGAGTAATGTTTAAACTTATTTCTACATTTTTACAATCATTAACATAACCTTGATTGAATGTAAATTTAGTGTTAATATATTCATTATCGAAATACCTACAAAAAGAACAAAAACAGATAAAATTCGCGTCTTTTCTACTTTCAGATAAATATAAAGTCATAGAATGAATTACCTATAGTTTGGGATATATGTATATGATTGATTGATCGAGGATACCTTGAAACACGTTATACAAGCACGTGTCTTAATAGAGGTGTCCATTTTTAGTTTGGACTGCTATAATATAAGCTTTCCGATATAAAGAGGGGGAATCATAATGAGTTGGGAGAAAGAATACAAAAAGTGGCTTGAATTTGACACGTTAAATGGAGATTTGCGTGTTCAATTAGAGAAAATGATAGATGAAGGTGCAATAAAAGAGAGCTTCTATAATAACTTAGAATTTGGTACTGGTGGTATGCGGGGAGAGCTAGGACCGGGGATAAACAGAATGAATATCTATACAGTAAGAAGAGCAGCTGAAGGATTAGCAAATTACATTGAAGAAAAGGGAGCGGCATTCAAAAAAAGAGGGGTAGTAGTTGCCTACGATTCTCGTCATTTCTCTCAAGAATTTGCTATTGAAACAGCGAAAGTCATGGGTGCACACAATATTCCGACATATATATTTACTTCTCTGCGACCAACACCTGAACTATCATTTGCTGTCCGCTACTTAAAAACCGCGGCAGGTGTAATGATTACAGCTAGCCATAACCCGCCGGAGTATAACGGTTATAAAGTGTATAACGAAGAGGGTGGACAAGTTCCGCCGGAACAAGCAGAGCAAATCATTCAAAAGGTAAATAAAGTTGAAGATGAACTTACAGTTCCGGTGCTTACGAAAGAGGAACTGGAACAAAAACAACTACTAAGATGGATTGATGAAGAAATAGATAAAGAATATTTAAGACGATTAAAAGAGATTTCATTAAACCCAACTATATTAAAAGAACATGCCGACAATTTAAACGTTGTCTTTACTCCTTTACATGGAACGTCATACCACCTTGTTAAAGAAGGGTTGGGGCAAATTGGCATTCGTAATGTCAACATTGTGGAAGAACAAGCTACCCCAGATCCGGAGTTCTCAACTGTACAATCACCGAATCCGGAAGAGCATCAAGCATTCGAAATGGCGATCCAGTATGGTGAAAAGACAAATGCAGATATATTAATAGGAACGGATCCAGACGCAGACCGTTTAGGGGTAGCGGTTAAAAATCATAACGATGTATACCAAGTTTTAACCGGAAACCAATTGGGTGCACTATTGCTAGATTATATTTTGAAAAACACAGAACAACTACCAGATAATGGGGTCTTAATTAAGACGATTGTGACATCAGAGTTTGGGAAAGCTATTGCATCCCATTATGGTGTGAAAACATTAAATACGTTAACCGGCTTTAAGTTTATAGGTGAGAAGATTCAAGAATTTGAAGAAACAGGGCAGAACACATTTTTATTCGGTTATGAAGAAAGTTATGGATTTTTAATTTCCGACTTTGCTCGAGATAAGGATGCTGTTCAGGCTGCAGTATTAGCATGTGAAATGGCCGCTGTTTATAAAGCTGAAGGTAAGTCTTTATATGAAGCTTTAGAGGAATTATATGAAAAGCACGGTTATTATTTAGAAGACTTACATTCTATTACGCTAAAAGGAATAGAAGGTACAGAAAAAATAAAGAACATTATGTCTAAATTTAGGAAAGACCCAATCGTAGAGATTGGGAGTATGTCAGTAGAGGTAGTTGAAGATTACCAAAGTCAAGAGCGGAGACACTTGCGTTCTGGCGAAATCGAACCAATTCATCTGCCAAAATCAAATGTTGTTAAGTTTGTCTTAAATGATGATTGTTGGTTCTGTTTAAGACCATCAGGAACTGAACCGAAAATTAAGTTTTACTTTGCTGTTAAGAGTAATTCCTATCGGAACAGTTTACAGAAGCTAGAAGAAATTAAAGACCATGTATTAGCACAAATTCATTTTTAAAAACGAGCTCATCTAAAGACTAGTATTTTTTTACTAATTTAATTGTCAAGAAATGTATAAATGTTTTTATATGACCAATAATAAATATGCGGAGGGCTCTCAATTGAAAAAAGTAAGAAAAGCAATTATACCCGCAGCAGGGTTAGGAACTAGATTTCTTCCAGCTACGAAAGCAATGCCGAAAGAGATGCTACCAATCGTAGATAAACCAACGATTCAATATATAGTAGAAGAAGCCATTGCTTCAGGTATTGAGGATATTATCATCGTGACTGGTAAGGGTAAGAGAGCAATTGAAGACCACTTTGATAATAACTTTGAGTTAGAAGATAATCTAATGAAAAAAGAGAAGTTCGAATTACTGGATAAGGTAAAACAATCAGCTAGAGTTGATATTCATTATATAAGACAAAAAGAACCACTAGGATTAGGGCATGCAGTATGGTGTGCAAGAAAGTTCATTGGTGATGAGCCATTTGCCGTTTTACTTGGTGACGATATTGTTCAGTCTGACCAACCGTGCTTACAACAACTTATTCAGCAATATGAGGCGACTGGTTCTTCTATTATTGGTGTGCAGACTGTTCCTGACAGTGAAACACATCGTTACGGCATTATTGATCCATCGGAACAAGTGGGGAGAAGATATAAAGTAAATAGCTTTATAGAGAAACCAAAAGAGAACCCACCTTCTAACCTAGCAATTATGGGACGATATATTTTAACACCGGAAATCATGCAATATTTAGATAGACAAGAGACAGGAGCCGGTGGTGAAATCCAATTAACAGATGCAATTAATTTAATGAATTCTACACAAAAAGTTTATGCCTATGACTTTGAAGGTACCCGCTATGATGTTGGGGAGAAAATAGGTTTTATTAAAACTACAATTGAAATTGCGCTATCTCATAGTGAAGTGAAAGACGAATTAGCCGAATATTTAAAGCAACTAACAAACGATAAAGTTGAAGTTTAATATAATTTAAGAAAAAAGGAGAACTTTATATGAACTTATTAGTAACAGGTGGAGCAGGTTTTATTGGTAGTAACTTCGTCCGCTATATGTTAAAACAATACCCTACTTATAAAGTAGTAAACTATGATTTGTTAACTTATGCAGGAAATTTGGAAAATTTAAGTGATGTAGAAAACAATCCGAACTATAAATTTGTTCAGGGGGATATTGCGAACAGAGAACTAGTCGAGCATGTTGTAAAGGAACATAACATTGATGTTATTGTTAACTTTGCGGCCGAATCCCACGTAGATAGAAGTATTACTCAACCTGATATTTTTGTGAAAACGAATGTTTTAGGAACTCAAAATCTACTAGATGTTGCGAAGGCAAACTCTATCGAAAAATATGTACAAGTGTCTACTGACGAAGTATATGGAACATTAGGTGACACTGGTTATTTTGTTGAAGATACACCATTAGCACCAAATAGCCCATACTCTGCTAGTAAGGCAAGTGCAGACTTATTAGTTAGATCTTACTATGAAACATTTGGTATGAATGTGAATATAACACGTTGCTCAAATAACTATGGCCCATATCACTTCCCGGAAAAACTCATCCCTTTAATGGTAACGAACGCACTAGAAGGCAAGCCTTTACCAGTTTACGGTAATGGAAAAAACGTTAGAGACTGGTTGCATGTAGAAGACCATTGTTCAGCTATTGATTTAGTTATTCACAATGGTGAAGCTGGTGAAGTATATAATGTTGGTGGTCATAATGAAAAAACGAACATTGAAGTAGTAGAACTAATTGTTGAAAAGCTAGGTGCTTCTAAAGATTTAATTCAGTATGTGGAAGATAGACTAGGTCATGACAAACGTTATGCGATTGATCCTACTAAACTGGAAACTGAACTTGGGTGGAAGCCGAAGTTTAACTTCGCTACAGGAATAGAAGAGACGATTCAATGGTATTTAAGCAATAGAGAATGGTGGGAAAACATTAAATCCGGTGAATATTTAAACTACTACAAAAAACAGTATGAAGGGCGAGTAACAGTATAATGTCAAAAATTGTAGTAACGGGTGCAGCTGGACAACTCGGTTCTGATGTTGTTCAGCAACTTAGAAAAATAGATGAATATGAAGTATACGGTTTTACTAGGCAGGAGCTAGATATTACAAATGATGAAGAAGTCTTCAATACATTTCGTTCTATTAGACCGGATGCTGTCATTCACTGTGCTGCCTATACAAAGGTTGACCATGCAGAAGAAGACCCAGATACCGCTTATCTTGTAAATGCCATTGGCTCCAGAAATATCGCTGCCGCTTCTGAAAAAGTGAAGGCGAAACTCGTATATGTTAGTACTGACTATGTGTTTAATGGCGAGAGTGAAAAACCTTATCATGAGTTTGAAGAAACTTCACCTTTAGGTGTATATGGTAAATCGAAACTAGCAGGAGAAACATTTGTCCGTAACCTCCATTCTCAGTTTTTCATTGTACGAACGTCTTGGGTATTCGGTGTGAATGGCCAAAACTTTGTCAAAACAATGATGGAGTTAGCGAAAAAGATGGATGAATTAAAGGTTGTAGAAGACCAAGTAGGTTCTCCTACCTATACGCAAGATTTAGCAAGGAACATCATTGAAATGGTCCAGACAGAAAAGTATGGAACCTATCACGTTTCCAACTCTGGTCAATGCTCTTGGTTTGAGTTTGCTAGTGAGATTTTTAACCAGATTGGTAGCGATATTAAAGTGAATCCTTGTACTACAGAGGAATTTCCAAGACCGGCCCCAAGGCCGAAAAACTCTGTGTTTGACCATATGGCATTGAGGCTAAATCAATTTGCTGAAATGCCCCATTGGCGAGACGCGTTAACGAGATTTTTACAAGAATTACAGGAAAAGCAACAAAGTAAGGAAGAATAATTTTTAAGGAGGATTATAAGTTGGCGAATTTAAAGGGAAATGTAGAAGAATATAGAACAACACATGTCCATTATGATCAAACCGCTCAGGTTAACACCCTTTATCAAACTATGAAAAGAGCTACGGATGTGGTTGGGTCTATTATTGGACTTGTCGTGTTTTCCCCAATCTTTTTTCTAGTAAGTTTATTGTATTTATGGGGTAGTTCAAAAGGACCGGTGTTCTTTAAACAGAAGAGGGTAGGACATAATGGAAAGGAATTTTATATCTATAAGTTCCGATCCATGGTTACGAATGCAGAGGAGAGACTGAAGAGCGATCCTGTTTTATATGAAAAGTATATACAGAATAATTATAAACTAGATCAGGATGAGGATCCTAGAATTACGAAGATAGGTAAGTTTTTAAGAAAGACAAGTTTAGACGAGTTACCACAGCTAATTAATGTTTTAAAAGGTGACATGACGATTATTGGTCCAAGGCCAGTAGTGAAAGAAGAGTTAAGAGAGTACAAGGAAAGAAAAAGTGTATTATTATCTGTTAAGCCAGGGTTAACAGGCTATTGGCAAGTAAGTGGCCGGAGTGATGTTGGCTACCCAGAAAGAGTAGATATTGAATTATATTATGTTTATAACCAATCGGTAAAATTAGATCTATCTATTTTCTTTAAAACGATATTGATCGTGTTGTTGAGAAAGGGAGCATACTAGAAATGCACAAAGTATCGGTTTTAATTCCGACATACAACGCTCACAATTATATTATTGACTTATTATCAAAACTTTCGAACCAAGAGATTGGGAACGACGAACTAGAAATTATCATTGTCGATTCTTCATCAAAAGATGATACTGTTGAACTTGTACAAAATAACTTTCCTAATGTTCAAGTTTTCGTGATCCCGAATGACCAATTTGATCATGGAGGGACGCGAAACCTACTTGTGTCCAAGGCATCAGGTGATTATTTGTTATTTATGACACAGGATGCAATACCGTATGATAATTATTTAATTCAAAATTTATTATCTTCATTTACGGATGATGTGTTGATTAGCTATGCAAGACAGATACCAAGAGAAAGTGCAAAACCTACTGAACAGTTTGCTCGATCCTTTAATTACCCAGACCGTGGAGTTATTAAAGATAAATCGACTATTGAAGAACTAGGAATTAAAAATTTCTTCAATTCTAATGTTTGTAGTATGTATAAAAGAGAAGTGTTTGACTCATATCAATTCCCGGAAAAAATCATTCTAAATGAAGATATGATTTTAGCGTCTGAAACGATTTTAGATGGCTATAAAGTATGCTACGCCCATGAAGCAAGGGTTTACCACTCCCACAACTATACAATGCTGCAGCAATTTAAGAGGTACTTTGATATTGGGATGGCATTTAAAGATACAGAATATCTTTTAAAATATGCTTCAAATGAGAAAGAAGGGGCAAAATTCGTTAAACAGCTCCTGCGTTATTTGTTCAAAAAACGTTACTATTATTTAATACCGGTAGCAGTTTTAGAGACAATGGCAAAGTATGCGGGTTATTTACTAGGAAAGAATCATAAGAAATTACCAGTGACAGTCAAGAGAACATTATCAGCATATATGAAATAATAGGGGAAGTGTGAAACATTTATGGTTGGGCTTTTATTGTTTTTAATTTTATTAAGTGTAGTAGGTTATTACTTACACAGAACATTCTTGAATAGTTTAACACTGTTTTATGGCATTTGGGGATTTATTATTCTGCTATATTCATTTCAATTAAGTCACCACCTAAACGATCTTTCAAATAGAAGTTTAATCGTCTTTTTTTTGACGTTCGCTATGTTTATGGTAGGTTATTTAGTTTCTTTCTTTGTTTTGAATAAAACTACATCTTTTGAAACCTTAAGGGAACATCAACCAACAGCTCCCCAATTCATATTGGACATAAACCAATCACTTATAGATAAAGGACTCGCTTTTATTATTATCTTTACGATTATTCAAGGTATATTTAGTGGTGGTTATCCATTGGCTTGGCTGTTACTAGGCATAGGGAAAAACTACACTCAATATGGGATACCTACATTTAATGGTTTGCTCATGAGTTTTATTATCTTCTTCGGAACACTGCTGTACATCTTGAATAAGGAAAAGCCCCAATTGCGTTTGCAATTGTATTTATTAGTTATCTTCTTTATTCCAGTTTTAGTTATATCGAGGCAAGTATTAGTTACACTCTTGATACAGATCGCCATCATTAAATTAATTTACAGCAAGAAGATCAACTATAAAAAGGTAATACCTTCATCAATTATATTAGTAACTTTATTTGGGCTAATTGGAAATTTACGAACAGGGTTGAGTAAGTTTGTCGAAGTTGCTGATATAAAGAGTGAAAGTATTCCGTACCTATTATCGGGTTTTTACTGGGTGTATATGTATTTAACCATGACAGTAGCAAACCTTAACTCCTTGTTTTCAAAGGCAAACATGGAATTCGCTTATGGATGGAACATGTTAAATTCCTTCTTTCCAACTATTATCGTTGACACACTTTATATAGATAGTTTTACATCAAAACTGTCTTCATATCTTGTAAGCATAAACTTTACAGTCTCTGGTTATATGGCTAAACCATATTTAGACTTTGGCATAATTGGATTAGTCGTTTATACCCTGGTCCTTGGTGTATTAGCATATGTTGTATACCACAATTTCAAGAAAAATATAAACTATTTGTCGTTGATGATATTTGTCGTATTTACACAAATTATCTTAATGTCATTCTTTACGGATTTCTTACTTTACTTGCCAGTTTCTTTTCAGTTCTTTTGGATTTTTGTATTTCGCCGTTATTTATACAAACCTCATAAAAAGTAATTGGAAAAGTGTATTCATATAGCTTACAGATTAAGGTGGAATAAAATGGATTCTTTACTCGATTTAATTATAATCAACTATAATACGAAAGAACTTAGTGACAAGTGTATTACGAGGTTGATGGAGTTAGGGCTGCATAAGAAATTTGGTATCTATTATATAGATAACGACTCTTCTGATGGTTCCTATGAATTTATCAATGAAAAATATGGCCAACATATTACAGTAGTACAAAATAAAGAAAATCGCGGTTATAGCTATGCTGCGAATCAAGGAATTGAGCTCTCTTCCAGTAGGTATGTCATGATTTTGAATACTGATATATGGATGGGGGATAACTTTATAAGTACCTGTCTAGAGTACCTGGAAGAGCACGGAAATGTAGGTGCAGTAACAGGGAAGTTGTTGAAATATGACTTTGATCAAATGTGTTCCGTAAATGTTATCGATAGTACGGGTATTGCCGTTTACAAAAACATGCGCATGGTTGATCGAGGCCAAAATGAAGCTGACATTGATAAATATAACGATAGTATTCACGTGTTCGGTGTTTCCGGGGCGGCTCCAATTTACCGGAGAGAAGCTTTAGACGATATTAAATTAAACGACGAATACTTTGACAATGACTTTTTTGCTTACAAAGAGGACATTGATCTATCATGGCGTTTAAGAACTTATGGTTGGGAATGTCATTACGTACCTGATGCGATTACTTATCACGGAAGAGCGATTGGACAACCGCAGAAGTTAAAGTTCTTAATTAAACATCGGAATACCCAATCTGATTTCATCAAAAAACTATCGTTTATAAACAGCTATTTAATTTTAATCAAAAACGCGAATGTAAAAAACGTAATAAACGCTATGCCGCGGGAAGTTATTAAGCTCTTTTATATCCTTTTATTTGAACCGAGATTGTTAAGTACCATTCCAGAAATATTCCGTAAATCTAAAATAATGTTAAAAAAGAGAAAAGCAATTAAACAACATGCCAAAAATAGAGATAGTAAATTAATGTTGCATTAATGATTACATCTATGAATTAAGGAGCTTTTATGAGTATTATTCAAAAGAAATTAAAAGATAAATTAGATGATAATTTTAAAGGCATCCTAAAAGGTAGTGTAATAGCATTTTTAATTAAAATGTTGGGTGCAATAATTAACTTCACAGCTAACATTGTCTTAGCAAGGTTTCTCGGAGCGGAAGGAGCCGGTGTCTATTTTCTAGCTTTGACGTTATCAACTGCAGCTTCCGTTATTGGTAGAATGGGTTTGGACAATACGATGTTACGATATATTTCCTCATCAAAGGCCGAGAACAATTTGGGCAAATTGATGAGCGTTTATCGTAAGTCAATGTTTATATCTTTAACTGTGTCAACTGTAGTTGCCATTTTGATTTTGGTAACCAGCCAGTTTATTGGTACTATCATTTTTAATGACCCATCCTTAGTAATACCGCTGAAAATTATGGCATTAAGTGTAATTCCATTTGCTTTGCTTAATTTACATGCCGAGGCGTTGAAAGCAATTGGGAAAATATCAAAAGCCATTTTTGTACAAGGACTAGGAGTCCCTCTATTGTTCTTATCATTTATGTTTGTTTTCTATAAGGAGAATAGCGTTGAAAGTGTAGCAATTGCATATGTCCTGTCAACTGTTTTCATATTACTGATTGGATATTTGTTTTGGACGAATTCCATTAAGGCAAATAAAGGATATAAAAGTGACAACTTTGAAACAAATGTAATATTAGCAACAAGCCTCCCGTTATTGTGGGTAAGTTTAATGAATTTAGTCATGAATATTGCTGATACGGTTATGTTAGGTATGTTCTCCGACAGTAAGGATGTAGGGATATATGGAGTAGTACTCCGTATTACAATGATTAGTAGTATGTTATTAATCGCCATTAACAGTGTAGTAGGTCCGAAGTTCTCTGAACTATGGACGAAAGGTGAGTTATCAAAGCTAACGAAACTATCCCAATTATCAACATTTATTATGTTATTAATCGCGATTTCGTTTTTAACACCATTCCTAATCATTCCAGAATTCATACTGAGCCTGTTCGGAGAGGAATTTATCCAAGGAACGTTAGCTTTAATTATCTTAGCGATCGGACAGTTCGTCGTACTAGCAACTGGACCAGTAGCCTACCTATTAATGATGACTGGACATGAAAAGTTTCATCGTAACAATGTAGTACTATGTGGAATCTTGAATATTATTTTAAACTTTGTGTTAATTCCTAACTATGGACTACCAGGCGCAGCAGTCGCAACAGCAACATCGCTTATTTTAAAAAATATATTAGCAGTGATTTTTGTTAAACTAAAACTGAAGATTGCATTATTTAAATATTTTTAAGTGAAATAGTAGGATAAGGGGATTTATTACTATGAATAGCGAATTGCATTTATTTATTATATGGGAAAAAGCTAGGTATAACGAAAAAAAGATTTTAAAGGACATGAGGGAGAAATTTACTATCCTGAATGTTTACGAAGTTGAATGGTCCAAGAAACTGTTCTCCAAAAATCTATCCCGCTTTTACGGTGAAAAGCTCCCGAAAGGTTCCGGGAAGGAAAGGCATTGTGGTACAGGTCCATTTTTACTAATTGTAGCTAGAGATGAAAAACCAACCTACGGTGAAAGACATACATCGAAAGGTACCGACACGTTAAATGTTAATATGTTTGACGCTAAGTCGTTATATCGCTCTTGGACAGGCGGTGGTCATAAAATTCATGCAACAAATGACCCGGAAGAAACCAGCCATGACCTCACCTTACTTTTAGGAATTAATCCACAAGATTTTGAAAAGCAACATCCAACGGAATGGGATGGCAATGTCGAAAAAGTGAAACAAGACTTAGTTGGAGCAAATGGATGGACTGATATTAAGCAGCTCTTCTACGTCTTAAATGCATCAATTCCATATGTTGTCCTACGTAACTTTGAGTGTTTTCCTGATGAATATCATATGGATACCCACGGAGATATTGATCTACTCACGACAAATTATCGTGAAATGTGTTATATCACGAACGCGAAGGAAGTAACGAGAAAAAAGTATCGCGTCTATAACGAAATACGAATTGCTAGAGAAGAAGTGTTATTTGATTTCCGTCATGTAGGTGATCATTATTATGACACGAAGTGGGAAGAAGCAATACTAAATGAACGTGTAATGGATGAGGGCGGTTTTTATAAGCCGGATGCGATTCATTACTTTTATAGCTTATTTTATCATGCGATTGTTCATAAGCCATCTGTTTCCCAAGACTATAAAGAGCGACTCGTAAACATGTCCAAGGAGTATAATGTGCAAGAACTAACTTACGACATGTTTCAAGATACGAAGCAGTTAAAAGGTTATATGGATGAATTTATGAACGAGCGTCATTACACATACAGTGAACCGAAGGATCTTACAGTATACTTTAATACAGACATTGCTGACACTGAAATTAGTTCTAAAAGAACGATGAAAATGAAAATAGATCGTACACTAAGCCCGTATAAAAAACGAGTTAAAAAACTTATTAAAAGGTAATGCTTAATAAGAATGAACGGATGATTTATAGATGAGTTTTTATAAAAAGGCACGATTTTTCATCTCCCTTATAAAGAAGAAAATCATTGAAAATACTTTATCAATGAATTGGTATTTGAAAAACGGGAGAGACTTTCAAGACTACATTGAGAAGAAGTATGAATTAACAGGGGTGAAGCCGTTAAAATTCACCTCTTGGCACCAAGGGTGTAAATATTTTATCGGGAATAAGAAAAATCGAAATCAAAAAGTCTTTATTAAATTAGACCATGGTGGAATGAATGCTGTTCATAATGAAACAAATGCGATCAACATTTTAAAAAATTTTGACACAGAAGGTAATCATCTCCCAAGTGTATTGTTCCATGAATTAGAAGGAAGCAATCCATTCGTAGCCTTTGAATTTGTAAAAGGTAAATCATTATCTCAATATATAATGGATACTAGTAAAAAGGCAGAAGTGAAACAAGACATCGTTAAACAATTTGTGGTCATTGTACAAATGCTCCATAATGCGGGCATTATACATCGAGACATTCGAATGGATAACTTTATTGTAAGGGACGAAGGTCCGAACAAAGGACCGAAACTTGTATTAATTGATTTTGCATTCGCCGTCAGTCCTGGTCGTCGGGAGTTATTAGAAATCCCAAATATACCTGTGCAGAAGAAAATTTTAAAAGGTTTAGGAAATGGAGCGAATCCAGCTCCGTTTAAATGGGATGATGCGTATTCCATCTGTTTATTAGCGGAAAGAATAGACCCAAATTGGGCAATAACGTGTGAAGCAGAATATAAATTTCTAAACAGTTTAGTAGGAGCACTGTCTTACACCTTTAATGGAGACAGTAACAATAAAGGAGTTGAGGAATAAATGAAAGGCATAGTTTTAGCAGGAGGTAGTGGTACACGCTTATATCCGATTACAAGATCAGTATCTAAACAGTTACTCCCAATTTATGATAAGCCGATGATTTATTACCCGATATCTGTTCTCATGCTAGCAGGTATTAAGGAGATCTTAATCATATCAACCCCTGAGGATACACCACGATTTGAGCAATTATTAGGTGATGGATCGGACTTAGGTATTAGCCTTAGTTATGCTGTGCAACCATCCCCAGACGGACTGGCACAAGCATTTATTATCGGTGAAGAATTTATTGGAGATGATAATGTAGCCCTTATATTGGGAGATAACATTTTCTACGGACACAACTTCTCCGAGCTTCTGTTAAGGGCTGCATCAAGAGAAACTGGAGCAACTGTATTTGGTTATAACGTTAAGGATCCAGAACGCTTTGGGGTGATTAGCTTTAATGATGAAGGAAAAGCACTTTCGATCGAGGAGAAGCCAGAAGTACCGAAATCCAGCTATGCTGTAACTGGACTTTATTTCTATGACAATCGAGTGGTCGATATTGCCAAGACGATCAAGCCTTCTGACCGAGGAGAACTCGAAATTACTTCGATTAATGAAGCCTACTTAAACTTAGGGGAATTAAACGTAGAGCTATTAGGACGTGGCTTTGCTTGGCTAGATACGGGAACCCACGAATCCCTATTAGAAGCCTCCACCTTTATTGAAACAATAGAAAAACGACAAAGCTTGAAAGTGGCTTGTCTTGAAGAAATTGCATATCGCAAAGGTTATATAGATCGGGAAAAGCTTGTTGAAATTGCCAAGCCTTTAGCGAAAAACGAGTACGGGAAATACTTATTAAACATAGCGGAAAAAGTAAATCGCTAAACAGTAGTAACTCTAGAAAGAGGGGTAGTACAATATGAATGTAATTAAAACGAAACTAGACGGTGTAGTTATATTAGAACCAAAAGTGTTCGGTGACCATAGAGGCTTCTTTATGGAAAGCTATAATGAAAAAGTTATGACTGAATTAGGATTAAATTATAACTTCATTCAAGATAATCATTCGTTATCAGCAGAAGCTGGTGTTTTAAGAGGTCTACACTACCAACTAGAACCAAAAGCACAAACTAAATTGGTGAGAGTTGGTACGGGAGCAATATTTGATGTTGTTGTAGACATTCGTAGAGAATCCAACACGTTTGGTGAGTGGGTTGGTGTCATATTAAGTGAGCATAATAAACGCCAACTACTCGTTCCGAAAGGATTTGCCCATGGGTTTTGTACATTAACGACAGATACAAATGTATTATATAAGGTTGATGAATACTATTCACCAGACCATGATCGTGGAATTGCATGGAATGATCCAGAAATAGGGATTGAATGGCCTACATCTAATCCGATTTTATCGGCAAAAGATGAAAAGCACCCCTTATTGTCAGAGGCCGAAATCAACTTTAAGTAGACTTATTTTTCAATAAACAGCCAAAAGACAAAGGCCCAAAAGGGAAGACATATAAGCAGTCCCCAACCGCAACCTTTATTAAATGATTTATTATCATTCATATGATCACGCTCCTTATATGACAATTATATCCATAGATTTTATCTCATATGACTCAAGATGGACAAATTGTCTTCTGGAATTTACAAATGGATAGATTAGAACGTTGGATTATAAAAAAACGAAATGCGGTAGGAGGCTAACAAATGGCTATACTCGTAACAGGTGGAACCGGTTATATCGGATCCCACACCGTTGTAGAATTATTAAACGAAGGCAAAGACGTTGTCATTATTGATAATTTAACGAACAGTAAGCAAGAAGTATTAAACCGGATTACGGACATTACCGGAAAAACGGCACGGTTTTATGAAGGGGATATACGTGACACGGAAGTCCTCCGCTCAATCTTTTCCGAAAACGACGTAGAAGCGGTAATCCACTTTGCCGGTTTGAAAGCGGTCGGTGAATCAGTAGAAAAGCCTCTAAAATATTATGAAAACAATGTGGGTGGTACGATTACCCTTTGCCAAGTCATGAACGAATTTAATGTGAAAAACATTGTGTTCAGTTCATCGGCAACTGTATACGGTATGGCGGAAACGATGCCGCTATCAGAAGATATGCCTTTATCAGCAACGAATCCTTATGGTCGTTCGAAGCTTATGGTCGAAGAAGTACTCCATGATTTATATGTAGCGGACAATTCATGGAGTATTGCGCTTCTTCGCTATTTCAATCCAGTTGGGGCACATGAAAGTGGTTTAATTGGGGAAGATCCGAATGGCATTCCGAATAACTTAATGCCGTTTATTGCCCAAGTGGCAACAGGTAAGTTGAAAGAGTTGAAGGTATTCGGTAGTGACTACCCTACCCTTGATGGGACAGGTGTACGAGATTACATCCACGTTGTCGACTTGGCTAAAGGCCATTTAAAAGCTGTGGAAAAAGTAACAGAGATGACTGGAGCGGAAGCATACAATTTAGGTACTGGAAACGGCTTTAGTGTGTTACAAATGCGGGAAGCGTTTGAAAAAGCATCAGGTCAAGAGATCCCTTACACACTAGCGGACCGACGTCCTGGAGACGTCGCGACAAGCTATGCAGACCCGAACAAGGCGAAAGAACAGTTGAACTGGGAAGCAGAAAAAGGCATTGATGAAATGTGTGTCGATACGTGGCGTTGGCAAAAACAGAATCCAAACGGATATTAAGAAATGAATAAGCGAACCCCATATTCAATATGAATGTGGGGTTTTTCATGTTTTAATTTAATAATAACCTTAATCAAATTGGCATATGGTGTAGTAAACAAGTTATACAGCTATGGGGGTTGCTTATGCCAATAAAACCACATGGAAACCAGTTAGTAAATCGTGAACCAACGGGAAAAGAAAGGGAAAAGCTTTTACGCCGAGCCCAATCGCTCACATCAATATATATATCAAAATGGACGATATCAGACCTTGAATTAATCGGTATCGGTGGATTTAGTCCGTTAACAGGTTTTATGGGAAAAGATGATTATAATCAAGTGCTACAACATGTTCGGTTATCCGATGGAACGATATGGAGCATTCCAATTACATTACCGATAACGAAGGAAGTAGCCGGCAATCTATCAATTGGTGAAACAGTTGCTTTAAAAGGGGCAGATGATGTCATATACGGAACGATTACCATTTCCGAAATGTATACATACGACAAAGAAAGAGAGGCGAAGCAGATTTACGGTACAACAGACCTTGCCCACCCTGGAGTACATCAACTGTTTAACAGGGGTGATGTTTACATTGCCGGTTCCATCACATTGTTGAATCGACCGGACCATCACCCGTTTCAAGACTATTATCAAGATCCGAAGCAAACGAGAACAACATTTGAAGCGCTAGGTTGGGAAACAATTGTCGGATTCCAAACGAGAAATCCTGTTCACCGTGCCCATGAATATATTCAAAAATGTGCATTAGAAGTCGTCGACGGATTACTTCTAAACCCGCTGGTCGGGGAAACGAAATCTGATGATATTCCTGCCCATGTACGAATGGAAAGCTATGAAGTATTACTGAACGATTATTATCCGAAGGACCGTGTTCAACTCGTCATCTATCCAGCCGCAATGCGTTATGCAGGGCCGAGAGAAGCGGTTCTTCATGCCATTGTGCGCAAAAATTACGGTTGTACGCATTTTATTGTCGGGAGGGATCATGCCGGGGTAGGTGATTACTATGGGACGTATGAAGCACAACAATTTTTGGCTGAATTTGAGGCCGAGCTCAATATGACGATTATGAAATTTGAGCATGCGTTTTACTGTGTGAAATGTGAAAGTATGGGCACTACGAAAACATGCCCCCATGACAAGAAGCATCATGTCCATTTAAGTGGTACGAAAGTGCGAGAACTGTTACGTAACGGTGAGAAACCTCCGAAACAGTTCTCTCGACCAGAGGTGGTTGAAGTGTTAATGAACGGAATGAGGTAGGCGTTACCTATGTTAACTACCGAGATGACATTTCTGCTCATCGTATTAACATGTATGTTTATCGCGTTACTAGCCGAGGTTGCTCGACCTGATGTCGTACTTTTGTCCACCTTACTCGTTCTCCTTATTTCGGGTGTTTTAACAGCTGAGGAGGCTTTTCGGGGCTTTTCTAATGAAGGGCTGGTAACGATTGGGTTTCTCTTTATCGTGGCAGGTGCTGTACAGAAAAGTGGGATTGTAGATCGATTTGTTCAAGCTTGGTTGGTAAAAAGTCGAAGTGAACAAGGGGTGTTGTTTCGCTTTTTAACCCCTTTATCCTTTTTTTCAAGCTTCCTCAACAATACACCCATTGTTGTCACATTTACTCCTGTCTTACGAAAATGGTGCGAAAAGCATAATATTGCACCCTCTAAACTATTGATTCCATTGTCCTATGTGACGACATTAGGTGGAACGATTACGTTAATTGGAACATCAACAAATCTTATCGTCCATGGAATGTTAATCGCCAATGGATACGATGGCTTTTCAATGTTTCAATTAGCCGTAATTGGTGTACCAATTACAATCGTAGGTATCCTATATATATCTGTCATCGGTTTTCGGTTGTTGCCAATCTATGAATCGGTTGAAAAACAACGAAAGGAAGAGACGAAACAATATATCGCAGAATTAACGGTCGATGAATCCTTTCGTCACGTGAATAATAGTGTGAAAGATGCTGGGTTACGAGATTTACAAGGTCTTTATTTAATTGAAATTATACGGAAAGAGGAAAAAATTTCTCCAGTAAAATCATCGACGTTGATTCAAGCAGGGGATCGGCTTATATTTACTGGACTAATCTCAACCCTAGCGGAACTACAAACGAAAAAGGGGTTGACCGTTGAAACCGGTTCGGATTTGTCATTAGATGATTTGAGAAATGGCAATACTGCCTTAGTAGAAGCGGTTGTGTCTCATCAATCGTCATTATTGGATCAAACCATTAAGGAAGCGAGGTTCCGTTCGAAGTTTGACGCAAGTATTGTTGCAGTTCACCGTAATAATGAACGAATTCAAAGCAAAATTGGTGATATAAAATTAAAACCGGGGGACACTTTGCTGTTGTTAGCCGGAACTGACTTTTTGCAACAACATTATGAAGCGAAGGATTTTTATGTGCTTTCTCCATTAAACAAGCCAAAGCAAGTTGAAGGAAGTACGTGGAAAGGAATGTTATCACTATCTTTGTTTCTCATTATGATCATAGCTGTCATGTTCCATTTTGTCAGTATGGTCCAGGGAGCAGCTTTTGTTGTATTCCTTTTATTATTAACAAAAACGGTGTCCTTTGAGGAGATTAAAGGGTACATACAATTTCAAGTATTACTAACTATAGCAAGTGCCTTCGGAATAGGAATCGCTCTATCAAAAACCGGCTTGGCTCAAATGATCGCCGATGCAATCTTATCGATTAGTATTCCATTAGGTACAATTGGAATTTTGACGATCCTGTATATTACGACGAATCTACTGACGGAAATGATAACGAATAGTGCAGCTGCAGCTATCATGCTTCCGATTGCCCTCCAATTCGGGTATTCATTACAAATGGAACCAATAGGATTCGCGATGGTTATTGCCATTGCAGCTTCTGCTAGTTTTTTAACACCAATTGGTTATCAAACGAATTTAATCGTGTATGGCCCAGGTGGATATACATTTACGGACTATATCAAAGTCGGTTTACCACTAACTTTATTAGTCATGGTTATGACGGTAACGATTGTAACGTTTGTAACATTGCAAGGAGGATAAGACAATGAGAGCAAAACATATAACATGGCACGAGTCAAAGGTTACGAAAGAAGATCGGCAACGTTTAAACGGCCATCAAAGCATGGTACTTTGGTTTACAGGTTTATCAGGTTCAGGTAAATCTACGTTATCGGTAGCCGTTGAAAAGGCGCTATTTGAGAAGGGGATGAGAACGTATCGTTTAGATGGTGATAACGTTCGTTACGGCTTAAACAATAATTTAGGTTTTAGTGCGGAAGATCGTTCTGAGAACATTCGCCGGGTCGGGGAAGTGTCGAAGTTGATGGTCGACGCAGGACTGATTACATTAACTGCCTTTATTTCTCCTTACCGTGAAGATCGAGAAAAGGTTCGACAACTATTTTCCGAAAGGGAATTTATTGAAGTGTATGTAAAATGTGATTTACGTATATGTGAACAGCGTGACCCGAAAGGTCTATACAAAAAAGCACGAGCAGGTAAGATTAAAGGTTTTACCGGAATTGATGATCCTTATGAAGCACCGGAAGATCCTGAGCTCATCATCGATACAGGGAAATTATCTCTACAGCAATCGGTCGAGACTATCATTCAACATTTGAGGAAAAATTATGACATTTCATAAAAATCGTCTTGTCGACCTATGAAAATAGTGCTACGCTATATGTAATAGAGATATAAATATAAAAAGCGTCATATAATTCCAAAAAAATACATACGCGTTCGATCGGGGATATTCTGTGTACTCATGGCTACCATGGGTCAATAAGAATATCCTTTTTTATGTGCTGTTATTTAAAATAATATCCAAATTTGGATATTATTGTAGAAAAGCTAAACGTTTCATGGTAATATGTACTCATGTCGAAAGATGTAGAAAAGTGCCAACTTTGGTATTTTTATGAAAGTAACCATCTATGAGACGAAGTGAATCCATGCTATGATAGATAATAAACAATATACATAGCGACTATGGAGGTGGCATCGTGGAAGAAACAATTTCCTTAAAGGAAATCTATGAAACGTTAAAGAAGCGCTTACTATTAATTTTATCAATAACAGTTAGTGCCATAGTAATTAGTGCACTATTAAGCTACTTTGTGTTAACACCGATTTATCAAGCATCCTCTCAATTTTTAGTCAACCAGGAGAAGTCAGAATCCGATTTTCAATATAATGTAAATGACATACGGTCGAGCGTTGAATTAATTAATACATATAACGTTATTATTAAATCACCTGTGATTTTAGACCAAGTCATCGAACGTTTAAATGTCGATATGACTGTAAACGCACTCCAATCAAAAGTAACCGTTAATAGTGAACAAAATTCACAGGTTGTAAACATAGTGGTGCAAGATCCAAATCCTGAACTAGCAGTAGATTTATCGAATACAATTGTACAAGTGTTCCAATCTACTGTACCTGATTTAATGAATGTGAATAATGTTCATATCTTAACGGAAGCAAAATATTCACCAAACCCATCCCCGATTAAACCGAAACCTACTTTAAATATAGCAATTGCGATGGTTCTCGGGTTAATGGTGGGAGTTGGACTTGCCTTTTTACTAGAGTATTTGGACAATACCGTAAAAACGGAAGACGATGTGGAAAAGAAACTGGGCTTACCTGTACTCGGTGTTGTTTCATCTATTGAGGATGGAGATTACCGTCCATCTGCTAAGGGAAAGAAAATTCCAGTCATAGAGAAAAGGGGTGGAACTTTTGAGGCGTAGTCGAAAGCAAAAGAAGGATAAAAGTTCCCGTACCCTCGTTTCCCATATTAATAAGAAATCACCGATCTCAGAGCAATATCGGTCGGTCCGGACAAACATTCAATTTTCCGCGGTTGATGAAGACTTGCAAACAATCGTCGTCACATCGGCCGGACCCGGAGAAGGAAAATCGATCACCTCTGCCAATGTGGGTGTTGTGTTCGCTCAGCAAGAGAAAAAGGTATTGTTAGTGGATACCGATCTACGGAAACCAACGGTGCACTATACCTTTCGGGTTGAGAACATCAGCGGATTAACCAATTATTTAATCGGAGATCAATCATTTGAACATATTATTACCGAGACGAAAGTTCCGAACATGGATGTCATTACGTGTGGGCCTATCCCACCGAACCCATCGGAAATCTTAAGCTCGAAACGAATGGAACAGTTTATTCAAACAGCGAAAGAACATTATGACTTGATCATTTTTGATACACCGCCAGTGTTAGCTGTTACCGACTCAACGATTGTGTCCAACTTATGTGATGGCGTTTTACTCGTCATTCGGAGTAAAAAGACAGAATTCGAAGCTGCGCAAAAGGCAAAGGATCAATTGGAACACGTCAATGCGAAAATGCTAGGGGTCGTATTAAACGATCGGGAACAGAAGGAAAGCAACTACTATTACTATTACGGCAACCGGTAAACGTAAAAAAACCATAATTAACCTGTTTTGATTATGGTTTTTTTATACCAAAAAACAAGGTATAAAGACTTAGTTGGAGAATAATATATTGTAGTATGAATAGATTATGAATTGTTATCCCTTACCAATTGATAAGGAATGAGTAACGGTAAAATGTATAAATTATGCTAGTATATAAAACTATTACTTACATAGTAATGAATAGAGGAAGACAAGCTTAAATACGCTGAAAGGTGGTGTTCCTTTGATTGATATTCATTGTCATATTATCCCGAAGGTAGATGACGGACCTTCATCTGTAACCGAAAGTCTTAAAATGGCAAAATTGGCAGTCGAGGAAGGGATCCATACGATTGTGGCCACGCCACATCATTTAGATGGGCAGTATATTAATAATCGTGATGTCATAGTACCTGCTGTGCAAAGTTTAAATGAAGCATTACAGGCGGAACAGATCCCGTTGAAGGTATTGCCTGGACAGGAGCCTCGAGTAAATGGCGATATGTTGGCGAGATTGGAAAAGGGAGAACTTATTCCGTTAAACGGAACAAAATATGTGTTTGTTGAATTTCCCCACGGACATGTACCCCGCTATGCGAACCAGCTCTTGTTTGATGTTCAAGTCGCAGGATATAAACCGATTATTGTTCATCCGGAACGGAATAGCGCTCTTGTGCAAAGTCCAGACTTGTTGTATTCATTCGTGAAAAACGGAGCCTTAACCCAAGTGACAGCGGCAAGTGTTTGTGGGAAGTTTGGCAAGAAGATACAGAAGTTCACCCTGGATGTCATCGACAACAATTTAACCCACTTTGTTGCTTCAGATGCCCACAATACGAAATCACGGCTGTTTCATATGCGTGAAGCGTACGATGTGATTGAAAAACGGTTCGGCAACCAAATGGTGTACGAGTTTACGGAAAATGCGGAGCTCTTAATTGAAGGAAACGTAATTGTCGGTGATCAACCACATCGACTGAAGAAGAAAAAGTTTTTAGGTCTTATATAAAAAGAGAGACATACATAAAAAGCGTCTAGTAGTTTGAAAGAAGAAATATAGAAACAATTCGAAACCAAAATGATCGAGGAGACAAAATAGAGACCAGTGTAGGATAAAGCGCCTATGCTTAGTTGTAATGTCATTTTGGTAATGTCTCCTAACCAATATCAATGGGGGCACTCGGTTACTTCGTGGGTGTAAGATGTCACCTTAGACGCCTGTCGTCAAGGGAGTAGTGTGAGGTCGGGTTTGATGCCCATGTTTTTATATTTATGATTTTATATAAAAAACCAAAATGCTCAACGAAAGGACATTTATTACAGTGTCTTTCCGTTGAGTATTTTTATTGGGGGAAAATTGGGGGATATTTATGCAAATGTATAAAGAAAGTAAAGGGCAAAACATAGAACACCACGCAGATGTGGAATTACCGAAGTCGATCAAAAAAGCATTGCGGTACATAAAGCAAGACGCACCGATTGAAAAAGTCCATAAAATTGAGAAGGCTCTCGGTTTAGCCATCAAACAACGATTGAAAAGGATCGAAAAATAAAAACCTTATAGAAAGGAGGAAATAAAATGACTTATCGAACACGATTATTTCTATTAGTCCTGCTAGACTCATTGATTATTAGTACAGCAATTTTTGTTTCTGTTTGGTTCTTATACCCATATGCAATTGTGACCGAATTCCATATAGTAGCGTTTAGTGCAGTCGCGTTGTTAGTATTTCATCATGTATTTGCCATTCGCTATAAACTATATAAAAAAGTGTGGGCATATGCGAGTGTAGGGGAGCTTGTTGCGATTGTGAAAGCTGTAACACTATCTATTTTGGCAGCTGGACTTATTTTATTTTTATTAAATGATTATTCGCTTTCACGTCGCGCTTTAATCATTACGTGGTTGTTACACATCTTGTTCATCGGTGGCTCAAGATTTATGTGGAGAATTGTTCGTGATCGCTATATAACAGCGAAAGATCAACAAAAACGTACGCTAATTGTCGGAGCTGGTGCAGCAGGAGCGATGATCACGAGACAGTTGAAAAACGAACAGCAACATGTCGAATTAAAGCCAGTTGCACTTGTAGATGATAATCGATCATTACATAATATGGACATTTTTGATGTACCTGTTGTTGGAGCGGTAGACGATATCCCATCGATCGTCCAAGAACAACAGATTGAACATATCGTCATTGCGATTCCTTCATTACAAAATGGGGCGTTAAAACGAATTGTGAACATTTGTAATGACACAAATGCAAAAGTACAAATGATACCGAAGATTGAAGATTTAATGACCGGGAAAGTGTCCGTCAACCATTTACGGGAAGTGGAAGTGGAAGATGTCTTAGGAAGAGAACCGGTCGAGTTAGATATTAATGCGATTTCCAAATATGTAACAGAAAACACCGTGATGGTCACCGGGGCAGGTGGTTCCATCGGGTCAGAAATTTGTCGGCAATTAATGAAATTTAATCCCCGCAAAATCTTGTTAGTCGGTCACGGTGAGAACAGTATCTATACGATTGATATGGAACTTAACGAACAATATCGAGATCAAGGCATTGAAATTGTGCCCATTATCGCAGACGTGCAAGATCGGGAACGGATATTTGAAATTGTGGAAGAGCATCGCCCAGGAATTATTTATCATGCGGCAGCCCATAAGCATGTTCCACTGATGGAATATAACCCACATGAAGCGGTGAAAAACAATGTGATGGGCACGAAAAATGTAGCGGAAGCAGCAGATACGTTTGGAGTAGAAACCTTTGTCCTCGTTTCGACGGATAAAGCGGTCAACCCGACGAACGTCATGGGGGCAACGAAACGGGTTGCGGAGATGGTCATTCAAGATTTAAACCCACGAAGCAAAACGAAGTTCGTTGCAGTTAGATTCGGGAATGTACTCGGAAGTCGGGGAAGTGTCATTCCGTTATTTAAAAAGCAAATTGCCAAAGGTGGACCGGTTACGGTCACCCATCCGGATATGACACGCTATTTTATGACGATTCCCGAAGCGTCCCGTCTCGTCATTCAGGCGGGAACGCTTGCAAAAGGTGGAGAAATCTTTGTCCTTGATATGGGCGAACCGGTAAAAGTAGTGGATCTCGCAAAAAATTTAATTAAACTTTCTGGTTATACAGAAGAGGAAATACCGATCGAATTCACAGGCATTCGCCCAGGGGAAAAGATGTATGAAGAACTGTTAAACGAAAACGAAGTCTTTCCTGGCCAAGTGTTTGAAAAAATTTATGTTGGCCGGACCGTTGATGTGAACACAAATAAATTGATATCCCTGATCAAAAGTTTCCACAACCATTCTGATGATGTACTTAGGGAAAAGTTAATGGAAATCGTGTTTGAAAAACGAGAAATGGCAGCTGTAAAGTAAGGTTTAACAAACAAGATGAGAAAGCCGAGTTGAAGGAATAGATAAAAGAGTAGATATGTTACTAAAAACTCGGCTTTCTTGTTTACTATGGGTATAGAAAACAAATTAATTTTAGTGGTTTAGTAGTTGGTTGGAATAGATATAAAGTAGATTCCGATTAAGTCCTAATCTACTAATGAATAACCTTAACTAAGGAAGGAAGACATAAAGATGGAGAAAACAAAAGCGAAAGAGAGAATCTTTCTTTCATCACCACATATGAGTGATGAAGGTTATGAAATGCAATATATAAAGGCAGCTTTTGATACAAACTGGATTGCACCCCTTGGTGAAAACGTAAATGGATTTGAAAGAGAGCTCGCTGAGATGGTTGGTTCTAAAGCTGCTGCAGCACTGTCTTCAGGAACAGCTGCTATTCATCTAGCTCTTAAAGCGGCGGGGGTCGGGGAAGGGGATATTGTATTCTGTCCAACACTAACTTTCTCAGCTACTGCAAATCCAATCATCTATCAAAATGCTATCCCTGTATTTATCGATAGTGATTATGAAACTTGGAATATGAGCCCAAAAGCATTAGAAGAAGCGTTTGAGAAATATCCTGCAGTAAAGGCAGTCATTGTTGTTCATTTATATGGCTTATCTGCTGATATGGATAAGATCATGGAAATTTGCAAGAAACATAATGTTGCGGTAATAGAAGATGCTGCTGAGTCTTTAGGTACTTACTATAAAGGTAAGCATACAGGGACTTTTGGAGATTATGGCATCTTCTCTTTTAATGGAAATAAGATTATCACTACTTCTGGTGGAGGTATGCTTGTTTCTAATAATGAAGAGAGAATTGCTAAGGCCAGATTTTGGGCCACTCAATCCCGAGATCAAGCAAGGCACTATCAACATAGTGAATTAGGATTTAATTATCGTATGAGTAATGTTGTTGCTGGGGTTGGCAGAGGGCAGCTTAAGGTGTTAGATCAGAGAGTTGAGAAGAAAAGATATATTTTTGAGTTTTATAAAAGTGAACTTGGTGGACTTGAGGGTGTGAAGTTCATGCCAAGCAATGAATGGGATGAACCGAATTATTGGTTAAGCTCGATAGTATTGACTGGTAAAGTTAGACCTCTTGATATATTTGATGCATTAGAAACTGAGAATATTGAGTCAAGGCCGGTTTGGAAACCGATGCATTTGCAGCCTTTCTTTGAGAAGTATGATTTTGTGGGTGAAGGAATATCGGAAGTGTTGTTTGAGAATGGGGTTTGTTTGCCGTCTGATACGAAGATGACGGATGAGGACCTAAAAAGAGTAGTAAAGATTATTAAGGGGTTGTGGATAAAATAATGAGGAATTCCAAAATTGGCATTTATAGAAGATTTGTAAAAAGGCCGATGGATTTCATGCTATCATTGATCGCCATTATTGTTCTTAGTCCGGTATTTCTAGTAGTTGCACTTCTTGTGAGAACAAAATTAGGTAGCCCCATTCTTTTCAAGCAAAAGAGACCTGGGCTTAATGAAGAGATTTTTATGATGTATAAGTTTAGGACTATGACAGATGAAAAGGATGCTAAAGGGGAGTTATTACCTGATAGTGATAGGTTGACGAAGTTTGGAAGGTTCCTACGTTCCACTTCTCTTGATGAACTACCGGAACTTCTTAATATTTTGAAGGGTGATATGTCAATTATTGGCCCTAGACCATTATTGGTGCAGTATTTACCGTTGTATAACAATCATCAAAAACGCCGACATGAAGTCAGACCAGGGCTATCTGGTTTGGCACAGGTTAGTGGTAGAAATGCGATTAGTTGGGAAGATAAATTTAATCTCGATGTTGAGTATGTGGACAATGTAAGATTTGTTGAAGATTGGAAGTTAATTTTTTTGACCGTAAAAAAGGTTTTAGTTAGAGAGGGTATTAATTCAGAAACTGCTGCTACGATCGAGCCCTTTAAGGGAACCGAAAAGGAAAGAATGGAATTATGAAAAATAAACTTTTAATAATTGGTGCTAGCGGCCACGGAAAAGTTGTTGCGGACATAGCGTTGAAAATGAATAAATGGAAAGATATTGCTTTTGTAGATGATGACGAAAGTATTAAATCATCAATGGGTATAGATGTCATTGGCAATTCGGATGATGTTTTTAATCACTTAGATGAGTACGAAATATTTGTTGGTATTGGTAATAATGTCACAAGACAAAAGGTTCATGAAATGCTAGAAACAGTTGGGGCTAGTATTCCTGTTTTGATTCATCCTAATGCAGTGGTTGGAGAACAAGTAGAGATTGGATTTGGGACAGTGGTTATGGCAGGAGTAGTTATTAACTGTTGTACAAGTATTGGGAGAGGATGCATCATTAATACTGGTTCTACAGTAGATCATGATAATAAAATTGAAGATTTTGTTCATATATCTCCAGGTGTGCATTTAGCAGGAACAGTTAATGTAGGAATAGGTTCTTGGTTAGGTATTGGTAGTGTGGTAAGTAATAACGTAACAATCTCGAATGGATGTAAAATTGGTGCAGGAGCTGTTGTTGTAAGGGACACAAATGAATCTGGTATATTTGTTGGAATCCCAGCAAAAAAAATTGACTGATATGGTATAAGTACTGGGGGATGAAGGTATGAAAGTATTCATTTTAGGAAGTTATGGACCCTCATTGGTGAATTTTCGAGGGGACATGATTAAAGCTATGGTTGACAATGGCCATGAAGTAGTAGCATGTGCCCCAAATGATAATGGAGATATTGAGGATAAGGTATTAAAACTAGGTGCGAAGTATCTTCCAATTAAAATGAATAGAACTGGAATGAATCCTTTAAAAGATGTTGCACTAGTTTGGGATATTATCCGAATACTCCGTGATGAAAAGCCAGATGTTTTTCTATCATACACTATAAAGCCCAATATTTATGGTAGTTTGGCAGCCTATTTCAGTGGCGTAGAAAACATCTATGGGTTGATGACTGGTGCGGGGTCTGTTATTCGTGGGAACACATTTAAGTTAAGAATGATACAAAAAATATTGATACCTTTGTATAAATTGGCTTTTAAAAAATGTAAAGTTTTATTCTTTTTAAATGATGATGATTTAGAGTTGTTTAAAAATAAAAATATTATTGATAAGCAAAAGTCAATTATAATAGGAAGCTCTGGAATAAATCTGAATTTATTTAATAAAAGACCTTTAAGAAATTCCGACACTTTTCTATTTATTGCCAGATTGATAAGAGACAAAGGGATATATGAGTTCTTGAACGCTGCAAGAATTGCAAAAGAAAATAGGCCAAAGATGCAATTTAAAATACTTGGTCCGTTTGATTCAAATCCTACGGCAATCACACCTGAAGAACTGAAGAAGTGGACAGACGAAGGTACTGTAGAATATTTGGGTAAGACTGATGATGTCCGTCCGTTTATTGAGGATAGTTTTGTGGTCACACTTCCATCATATCATGAAGGACAAGGTAGAGTCTTAGTTGAAGCTATGGCTATTGGACGTGCAGTTATTGCCACTGATGTTTCGGGCTGTAGACAAACAGTAGATGATGGGCAAAATGGCTTTTTGGTCCCTCTTAAGAATTCAAATATGTTGGCTGAAAAAATGATAACAATGTATGACAACCCCGAGATGACTATAAAAATGGCAGAAAAAGGGTATAAAAGAGCAACTGATATGTTTGATGTAAATAAAATAAATAATGTTATTTTAGAACACATGGAACTAAAGGAACTAGATAAACAGTACAATATAATGTAGGAGTGGTAAATATGACAATCTATGAAAGAATTGTTACTAGAGATGAGAAAATTTCAATAGTCGGCCTCGGTTATGTAGGAATGCCGATAGCAGTTGCATTTGCAAAAAAAGTTGATGTAATTGGTTTTGATGTTAATAAAGAAAAAATTCAGCTATATAAAAATGGTATAGACCCTACAAAAGAAGTGGGAAATGAAGTAATCAAAAATACAACGGTTCAATTTACTTCAGATGAAACGAGACTTAGAGAAGCGAAGTTTCATGTTGTAGCGGTGCCAACTCCTGTTAAAGATGACCATACACCTGATTTAACACCGGTGGAATCTGCAAGCCGGACTTTAGGTAGAAACCTAACAAAAGGTTCGATCGTTGTCTTTGAATCTACTGTTTACCCAGGTGTAACAGAAGATATATGTGTTCCAATTTTAGAAAAAGAATCAGGACTAAAGTGTGGAATAGATTTCAAAGTTGGTTATTCACCAGAAAGAATTAATCCTGGTGATAAAGTTCATAGGCTAGAGACTATTATAAAAGTTGTGGCAGGCCAAGATGAAGAAACCTTAGAGACTGTTGCGAAAGTATATGAGTTAGTTGTAGAAGCTGGTGTGCATAAAGCAGAAAGCATTAAAGTGGCTGAGGCTGCAAAGGTTATAGAGAATGCACAACGTGATATAAATATTGCATTCATGAATGAGCTTTCAATTATTTTTAATAAAATGAGCATTGACACAAAAGCAGTACTTGAGGCGGCAGGAACTAAATGGAACTTTCTCAATTTCTCGCCTGGACTAGTTGGCGGCCACTGTATCGGAGTAGATCCATACTACTTAACGTATAAAGCTGAGCAAATGGGTTATCATTCCCAAATTATTCTTTCAGGAAGAAAAATAAATGATGATATGGGTAAATATATAGCTGAAAGCACAGTTAAGAAAATGATTAAGGCAAATAAACAAATAAGTGGTGCAAAAGTAGCTATTTTTGGTATTACGTTCAAAGAGAATACTCCTGATGTACGAAATACAAAAGTAGTAGATGTAATTAAAGAATTAGAAGAGTACGGAGTAGAAGTTAAAGTTGTGGATCCTGCAGCTGATAAAGAAGACTTGTGGCATGAATATAGAATTAATCTCTACGAAGTTGAAGATATAAAAGAAATGGACGCAGTTATATTTGCAGTTCCACACGAGGAGTTTAAAGCTATATGTTTAGAAGATGTTATAGCAATGTTTGGATCTTCAGATTATATCAATACTGAAGTAATGGCTGAAATTGCAGCGACATCTGAGAGTGTATTAGACTTTGATAGTAATAATAGCCGTGTTTTAATTGATATTAAAGGATTATTTAATCGAGAAGAAGCTGAAAATGCTGGTCTTTTATATTGGAGGTTATAAAATTGGGATATAAAAGTATAAGTTTTCCAGAAGGAACTAGATTTTTAGTGACTGGATCAGCTGGTTTTGTTGGATCGAATTTAGTAGAGGCAATACTTAATTTGGGTTATCAAGTTAGAGGGCTTGATAACCTTTCAACTGGAAAAAAAGAAAATATAGAAGAGTTTATCAATAATTCTAATTATGAATTTATTCAAGGAGATATCCGTGATCTTGACACATGTATGAAAGCCTGTGAAGATGTCGATTATGTTTTACATCAAGCCGCTTGGGGAAGCGTTCCAAGAAGTATAGAGATGCCATTATTATATGAAGAGATTAACATAAAAGGTACTTTAAACATGATGGAAGCTGCTAGACAAAATGGTGTGAAGAAATTTGTCTATGCATCAAGTTCATCAGTTTACGGTGATGAGCCAAATCTCCCTAAACAAGAAGGAAGAGAAGGTAATCTTTTGTCACCTTATGCTCTTACCAAAATGGTAGATGAGGAGTATGGAAAGTTATATACAAAATTATATAATCTTGATACGTATGGTTTACGTTATTTCAATGTTTTTGGTAGAAGGCAAAATCCAGAGGGAGCATATGCAGCTGTTATTCCCAAATTTATTAAGCAATTACTTAATAATGAGCAGCCAACTATTAATGGGGATGGTAAGCAGAGTCGTGATTTTACTTACATTGATAATGTTATTGAAGCAAACATGAAAGCATGTAAAGCAGGTCATAATGCTGCAGGACAAGCCTACAACATAGCTTATGGTGGAAGAGAATTTCTTATTGATATTTATGCTCAATTATTAAACGCTTTAGGTAAAGATATTCAGCCTATTTTTGGACCGGATCGGAAAGGTGATATTAAGCATAGTAATGCGGATATTAATAGGGCGAAAGAGATGCTTGGATATGATCCAGATTGGAATTTTGAAAGAGGAATACAGGCTGCAATTGAGTGGTATAAGGAAAACATTTAAAAACCTATATTACTTTTTTATAAAATTGGATTTCTTTACTTTAAAATTCAATAACTACTAAAAAAATATATCTTGGAGAACACATTATCTAAGAATAGATTAAGTATTAAGTGACGTAAAGGAGTAGGATGTTAACTATGACTAATGAGAAAGTGTCTATTATCATGGGGGTTTATAATTGTTCAAATACTCTAAATGAAGCAATTGATTCTATTCTGATGCAGACATATATTGATTGGGAATTAATTATCTGCGATGATGGTTCCACGGATGACACATATAATGTTCTATTAAAATATAAAACATTATATCCCGATAAAATTATTATATTAAGAAATGAAAAGAATTATAGGCTTTCCTATAGTCTCAATAAGTGTCTTAAATATGCTTCTGGTAAATACATTGCACGTATGGATGGTGATGATTTATCTGCCCCAACTAGGCTTGAAAAACAGGTTAGTTTTCTTAGAGAAAACCAAAGAGTACATTTAATAGGCACTTCTATGCAGAGATTTAATGAAGAGGGAACTCATAACATACTATATAGCATTCAGAACCCAGATAAATTTACACTTAAAAATAAAACTCCTTTTAACCATGCGACGATAATGACTTATAAACACGTTTATGATAGATTAGGAGGCTATACAGTTTCAGAAAGGACAAAAAGATCTCAAGACATAGATTTATGGTTTAGGTTTTATAAAGAAGGATTCAATGGAAGAAATTTAACTGAACCTCTTTATTATGTAAGGGAGAATTATGACGCTATTAAAAGGAGAACATTCAAAGTTCGATTCAATTCTTATAAGACTAGATTGATTGGATTCAAAATGTTAGGCTATCCATTATATTGGTATATACCTATTACTTTTAATTTTTTGATCAAAAGTATAACACCATATTTTTTAATAAGCTTATATAGGAAATATCAATTTACACATAAGTAGTAAATACCTTGAGATGTCTTATATCAGAGCGAATGTAAATATAATTACAAACAATTACTTTTCATAAAAAATATAAGAAAGCATGATTATATGGAAATTTACTTTATTACTGTTATAATAATTTTTATTTTTTCTTGTATGGCAACATATTTTGGTGAAAAAAAGGATATTAAAAATAACATTCAAATAAAAAATAATAGATTCTTTATATTCTTAACAGTGTTATGGTTAGTTTTAATAAGTGGGTTGAGGTGGCAGGTCGGGACCGATTATTGGCAATACTCACTAAATTATCAAAGGTACACTTATCAATTTTTTAATGACCTTTTAACATATAGTGAACCTGGTATAAAGTTTATAGCATGGTTTTCGGAAGTATTCTATGACGACTATGCAACTATGTTTTTTATATCCTCATTAATTACAATAGGATTATTTGTAATTACAATATCTAAGTACAGTAACATGTACACATTTAGTATGTTACTTTTTATTTTTATTGGTGTTTGGCACGGATCTTTTAATGGAGTTAAACAGTATCTTGCTTGTGCCATTCTTTTAGCAGGCCACCGGCATATTATTAGTAAAAGTTTTGTCAAATATTTACTAATAGTTTTATTAGCTGGAACATTTCACTATAGTGCATTAGGTATGATAATACTATATTTTGTGCCAAGTAAAATACTAAAAATTAGACATATTATTTTGTTAATGTTTGTTTCATTTGCGGTTATTTATTCTTATGATTATATATTCGAACTAATTGAAAACATAAAAGCTGATTCTTTTGCGATTACCCAGTACGTAACTCGAGAAGTAAATCTTTTAAGGATATTAGTTAACTTTGCTCCACTGATAGTTTATTTTACAATAACTAATAAATCTAAACTAAGTAAAGAAGATTTGTTTTATGTAAATCTATTATTTATAAATGCTGCTTTTGCGCTTGCTACTTCACAAAGCGCTTATTTAGCAAGATTTTTAATCTATACTAACGCCTTTGCAATTTTAGGAATTCCAAGGTTGATAAACATTAAGGATAAGTATCTAAAATTTTTATTAACAATGATTATAGTAATTCTCTATGCAGTTTTTTGGTATATTGACGTTTCAAAAACATCAGCGTTGGTTAATTTCCAATGGATTTTCAATAGAAATTAGAAATCTTTAATATAGAAGGAGTAAAAAATGATTAAAGTATTATTCTTTATCCACGATCTTTCTGGTGGAGGGGCAGAAAAAGTTCTTGTGAATCTAGTAAATAATATGGATAAAACTCGATTCAAAATAACCCTTTTGACTATGTTTAATAAGGGTGTTAACAAACAGTATTTAAACAAAGATGTTGAATATAAGTATATATTTAACTGGTCTTTCAGAGGGAACCAACACTTGTTAAAGTTATTTCCGCCAGATTTTTTATATAGAAAAATGGTACCTGGGAACTATGATATTGTTATCTCTTATATGCAAGGAGCAACAACTAGGATTGTAAGTGGAAATAAGAATAACAAAATAAAGAAAATAAACTGGATTCACAATGAGATGAGCAAAAAGAAACTAGTTCATTCTTATAGAAACTATAAAGAATTTGTAGAATGTTATCAAAGTTTTGACGCAACAGTATTTGTCGCAAAATCAGCTAAAGATATATTTGAAGCAAATACTAACTTGAATAATAATAATATTGTTAAATATAACACTATTGAAGCTGATCAAATAATAGCGAAATCATATGAAAAAATAGATAATGTGCAGTTAAATAAGAACCAACTAAATCTAATTACTATTGGAAGTTTAACCCACCAAAAAGGATACGATCGCCTATTAAGAATTATTTGCAAACTTGTAAAAGATAATCTAAGATTCCACTTGTATATTTTAGGAGAGGGTCCACTAAGAAAACAGCTTGTGGATTATATAAATAAACAAAACCTATCAAATTATGTAACCCTTTTGGGGTATAAGAATAATCCCTATAAATTTTTAAGATTTGCAGACTTATTCGTATGCTCCTCATATCATGAAGGTTACAGCACAGTAGTTACAGAATCTTTAATAGTTGGGACACCAGTAATAACCACATTATGTTCAGGGATGGAAGAAATGCTTGGATGTAATAATGAATACGGGCTTATCGTTAATAATAATGAAGACGATCTATATAAGGGACTTTTAAGAATGATCAAAGATGATAACTTAAGAAATCATTACAAAGAAAAAGCCATTGAACGCTCAAAGTATTTTAATACTGATAACACCGTTAAATCAGTAGAGGACTTATTTATTGATCTATTAAAAGATAAAAAAGAATAACAACATACCATTAAACATCTTAATACTAAATAAGAACGGAGGTGTCCTTTTGCTAAGTAAAGTTTCAATTGTTATTCCAATATATAACGTAGAAAAATACATCAGGAAATGCATAACTACAATAATAAATCAGAAATATTCCAACCTAGAAATTATCTTAGTTAACGATGGATCACCAGATAACTCTCCCGAAATTTGTGAAGAATATGCAAAAATGGATAGCCGAATAAAAGTTATTCATAAGGAAAATGGTGGCCTTTCTGATGCTAGGAATGCTGGTTTACTAAATGCAACAGGTGATTATATTATTTTCATTGACAGCGATGACTATGTAGAAGTAAATATGGTTGAAAAAGCTATGGAGGTAGCGGCAAATCATGAACCTGATGTAGTAATTTGGGGTTATTATGTTGACTACCTAGATAAGGGTGAAGCAGTAACTAACTCTCTAATCCATATTCCTACAAACGGGATCTTTTATAAAGATAATATTATGAACTTAAATGTTTCTGCAGAACTAGTGGGAATACTTGGTTACGCGTGGAACAAAATGTATAAAATTGATTTACTTAGAGATAATGATCACAAATTCACAAAAGGATTATCTTTAGTAGAAGACATAGTGTTTAATTCATCTGTACTATTAGATGCTAATAAGATTGTATTTATAGACGTTCCGCTAATTCACTATGTCCAAAGAAATAGAGAAACTTTAGGGAATAAGTTCTACAAGAACTTTTTTGAATTAAAAAAAATTGCATTAGAGGCCATCGAAAAGTTGCTAATTGCATGGAATATTGATAGTAAAAGGATAGACTCTTTAATAGGTACAATAGGATTTGGTAACTTAAAATTAACTATTAAAAAGCTAAGCACTGCAAATAATTATACTCATAAAGAGAAAGTATTTTATTTAAATGGGATTCTAGTTGAAGAGATTACAAAAGATATATTAAGAAAGTCTAAAGTATTTGGATTGAAGGACAATTTAATAAAGAATCTAGTAAAATATAAGCAAAGTCAAATTATTTTGTTTCTATATAAAACATCAAATTACCCTAAAAAAGAGGAGGGTTAAAAATGTTAATAAAAAAAACACATAAACTTATTACTAGAATGAAATTATATACTAAATGGTTACTAAGTAAGCCAAACAAAGATTTTAACCATTTTAATAGATCGAACTTCAAAATAGTAGTTGCACTTGCTGCTGACTATGGAAATTTAGGAGATGTAGCAATCACATATGCGCAGACAGAATTTTTAAAAGCTAAGTTTCCAGATGCAGATATAATTGATTTTCCAATTAGCAAGACATTTACAGAGGTTAAATCTTTAAAAAAAATAATAAATAAAAATGATATTATTACCATTGTGGGTGGAGGTAATACAGGTGATATGTATGATGATATAGAGTATTGTCGGCAATTTATTATTAGCCAATTTCCTGAAAATAAAATCATCTCTTTTCCACAGACTATTGACTTTTCAAACACCAATAGTGGCAAAAAAGCATTACAAAGAGCTACTAAGATATATGGAAAACACAAGGGCCTTACTCTATCTGCTAGAGAACAAAATTCATTCAATATGTACAAAGAGCATTTTCTGAAAAATAATATTGTATATTCTCCTGATATAGTATTATCTTTAGAAAAACAATATCCCTGTATAGATAGGGAAGGGATAATCTTTTGTTTAAGAAAAGATGGGGAAAAAAGAATTAACAAAGAGGAGGAGAGCTCCTTAATTGAGGAAATAAGTAAAAAGTATTCGGTTACCTATTATGATACACACATAAATAAGAATAATTTATCTATAGAGGAAAGAGAAAATGAACTATATAAAATTTGGACAGCATTTAAAAAGTCTAAAATAGTATTAACGGACAGACTTCATGGGATGATTTTTTGTGCTATTACTAAGACACCTTGTATTGCTTTGGATAATTCTAATCATAAAATATCTGGGGTATATAAAGCTTGGCTAAAGGATTTGGACTATATAATAATGCTAGAAAATAATGATATTGAAGAAATTCAAAAAAACATAGAGTACTTATGGAGTTATGATATGAAAGACCATCAAGATATGTCTTTAATTAAAAAGTTTGAACCACTTATGAAATCCATATGAATGAAGGCAACCTAAATAGTTGCTGTTGTTCACTTAATTCCATCGGCATGTGTATTGTGTTATAAGTAAATATAAAATTATTAAATTAAAGATCAGAAAAGGTGATGTTTTGAAGGTTTGTATAATTTGTAGTACTCCGTATCAACTGTTTAATGCTATAAATTTTAGAATTAATCACATCGAAAAGTATGATTATGTGGACTTATATATTAATGCAACATTTTCAGGTGCGAAAGAAATAAAAAGTAACTTGGATAACTTAAAATTATTTGAAAATGTATTTCTTATTAATTATCAACAGTGTAATAAAGAAATATACAACATTACAAAAAAGAATAAGGGGGTTAATAGGTTTGCTAAATACTTGATATTTAAGAAGAAGTTAAGTTTGATATTCAATAGCTACTCACCTATAAAAATTAAGTATGATAGGATGGTAATTCCATACTTACATTATGAACTGTTTTCGGTGATTTCAACATTTGTTAATGGTGTGTATTTTAATAACAAGAATGTCGCAATTGATGTTCTTGAAGAAGGTGTGGGCAGTTATAATATCGTAGACAGTAAAAGTAAAATACAGGTGGCTATAAGAAAAACAATAGGATTCTTGTATGTTCCTTCTATGAAATTTAACTATTATGTATATAAACCTGAGTTAATTAAAGATCATAAATTTAAAAAAATTTCATTAAAAAAATTAAACCCTGTTGAAAAAAATGAAAAGGTCATAAAGACATATAATAAAATATTCGGTTACAAGGAAAAATATAGTATTTGTAATGAATATAAGTTTGTGTATTTAGAACAAGACTTAAAAACATTTAAGATATCGAAACAGAATGTTTTAGAAATAATTAACGTTATTTCTGGGAAATGTGGTCAGGAAAACTTCATTGTGAAAATGCATCCAAGGTCCAAAGAAAATATTTTTAATGGTAATATCTTTAATCAGTTTAGTGTTCCTTGGGAGCTAATAACTTTAAACAATAAATTACCCAACAATGTCCTGATTTCTGTATTATCTACTGCTTGTCTTACTCCTAAATTGTTATTTGACGAAGAACCAATTGTAATCCTTCTATATAAGCTTTTTAAAGAAGATTTGGAATTCGCAAGTGAGCAGATAAGGTTAGCTGAGTCAGTAAAGAAAACTTATAGGCAAAATAAATTCTTTATTCCATCCGATGTAGAGGAATTAAAAGAAATTTTATCTTTTATAGATAGATGATTTATTAAATTCTATCTAAGAAGTTAAATAAAAACTACTAAAAATAAAGATATATTTACTGTAGTTTTAAAATGAAGTATATATGAGATTGGAAAAATTATATGAAAATAAGGAAAATAATTAAAACTAACACTTATAAGAATATTATATCTTTAGGTTCTGCAACTCTCATAAAAGCAGTATTAGCTTTGTTAGTAGGTATTTCAACAAGAAACATGTTGGGTCCTGAACAATACGGTTACTGGATAACTATTTCATTAATTTTTACTTTTACCCCATTATTTCAATTAGGGACATTAAATGCAATGAATAGGGAAGTACCATTTTATCTAGAGAGAAAAAATTTAAAAAAAGTACAAGAAATAAGGGATTCAGTATTTTCTTTCTTATTTACATTACCTTTATTTATCGTTATTTTATTGTTATTTATTAGTTCGTTAATTTACTTTAAGGATATAGATGTTGAATATAAAACAGGGTTATTTTTAGCTGCATTCATAGTATTTTTAAATTATTTATCAAGCTATGTAGAAATGTATTTTAAATCTCAACAGGATTTTAAATTGACTTCAAACTTAATAACCACTAAGAGTGTTGCAAAATCGTTTTTCACTTTGATATTAGTATTTTTAATAGGTTATGAAGGTATGTATTTGGGTATGATAATCGCTATAGCTTTTCAAGTTATTTTAGCAAGAAAAGTTATATCGATCCATAGAAGAAAATTTACATTTTCTCAATACAAAAAATTGATAAAAATCGGCTTTCCAATATTGTTAGTAGGAATTGTATGGAATTTAATGATAGCATCTGATAAGTTCATTCTAACAATTTTTATGACACCTGAAGATTTAGGAAACTATAGTGTTGGTACATTTGTATTTACTACATTGATGCTAGTTCCACAAGTGTTAACACAAATATTTTATCCTAAAATTGTAAGATTAATTAGTAGAAATAAAATCATGGAAATTAGGAAATTGTACTGGAGGGTAAATAAATATTTATCGCTCATAATGCTTATTATAGTATTTGTTAGCTATCTTTTGATACCTTACTTTATTAAGTGGTTTATGCCAGAATATGTAGAAGGAACTACAGCTGCACAGATGTTAATTTTTGGTATATACCCATTAACTTTAGTACAAATGGCAGGTAACTATTTCAACTCTACTAATAATCAAAAAGTATATGTTTCTATACAACTAATATGTTTATTACTTAATTTTCTACTCAGTATTTTATTATTAAACAAATTTAATTCGATCAATTCAGTTGCATTAGCAACTTCTGTTACTTTTTATGTTTATTTTGTATTGATGAATGGTGTATTTTTAATTAAATCAAGGGGAAATTCAACAGTAAGTTAATTTTAATCCAGGAGTATTAAAGAAATATTTGACTAATGAAAAAGGCAACTTAGTCTTTAATTAAAAAGGGGATAAAAAATGAAAAACTTAAATGGTAAAACGGTATTAGTAACTGGTGGAACAGGTTCTTTTGGTAAAAAATTCATTTCTAAGGTACTAAACTACGATGTGAAAAAAGTTATTATTTTTAGCCGAGATGAATTAAAGCAATATGAAATGGCTCAAGAATACACAGATCCTCGAATTCGCTTCTTTATTGGTGATGTTCGTGATAAAGACCGTTTATATAGAGCTTTTGATGGGGTAGATATTGTAATTCATGCTGCTGCATTAAAGCATGTAGGGGCTTGTGAATATAACCCTTTTGAGGCGGTTAAAACAAATATTCATGGCGCTCAAAATATTATTGAGGCTGCAATTGACCGTGGTGTTGAGAAAGTGATAGCCTTGAGCACCGATAAAGCAGCAAGTCCAATTAATTTATATGGTGCAACTAAATTAGCTTCTGATAAACTTTTTGTTGCTGGAAACTCTTATGCAGGTAATAAAGTAACAAGATTCTCGGTAGTTCGTTATGGTAATGTAGTAGGAAGTCGTGGAAGTGTAGTACCTTTCTTTAAAAAACTTAAAGCGCAAGGAGAGATTCAGCTTCCAATTACTGATGAACGCATGACACGTTTCTGGATTACTTTAGAACAAGGTGTACAATTTGTTATTGACAATCTTCAAAGAATGAAGGGTGGCGAAATCTTTATACCAAAGATTCCTAGTATGAAGGTTGTTGATTTGGCTGAAGCGATTGCACCAGAATGTGAGATAAAAATAGTGGGAATTCGCCCTGGAGAAAAATTGCATGAAGCAATGATAAACGAAGATGATGCTCGCCAAACTTTAGAATATGACACATACTATGTTATCCAACCAGAATTTCCTTGGTGGAGAAAAGAATTTTCAAACGGTGGTAAACCATTACCTGAAGGCTTTACCTATATAAGTGATGTAAATGACCATTGGTTAACTGTTGATGAACTCAGAGAATTAGTTAAAGAGTAATAATTATTTTCCTCTATTTAAATATGGAAAGGAAGTTTACTTAATATGGGTAATAAAGCAATCAGAAGCAGTTATTTACCATATGGACGGCAATGGATTGACGAAGAAGATATTCAATCCGTGGTAAATGTTTTAAAAGGTGACTATTTAACAACTGGGCCTGCGGTAGGTGAATTTGAAAAAGATGTTGCTTCCTACGTTGGAGCTAAGTATGCTGTTGCATTTTCGAATGGAACAGCTGCACTTCATGGAGCTTGTTTTGCAGCTGGTATTTGTGAAGGAGATGAAGTTATCACAACACCAATGACGTTTGCTGCAAGTTCTAATTGTGTTCTTTATCAAGGTGGCAAGCCAGTTTTTGCCGATATAGATTCAAAGACTTATAATATTGATCCCAAAAAAGTTGAAGAGTTAATTAATGAGAATACAAAAGCAATTATTCCTGTACATTTCACTGGACAACCAGTTGATATAGATGCAATTCACCAACTTGCTAAAGAGCACAATTTGGTGGTAATTGAGGACGCTGCACATGCCTTGGGTGCAACTTATAAAGGTGAAAAGATAGGATCAATAAGTGGTATGACAATGTTTAGTTTTCATCCAGTGAAACATATTACTTCTGGAGAAGGCGGAATTATAACAACTAATAATGAAGAGTATTATCAAAAATTAATACAATTTAGATCCCACGGAATTACCCGAGAATCTGAAAAGTTAATAGAAAATCATGGTCCTTGGTATTATGAAATGCAGTTCTTAGGCTTTAATTACCGAATGACAGATATTCAAGCTGCTCTTGGTACTAGTCAATTGAAGAAGATTGATAATTTTGTTGACTTAAGAAAGAAGTATGTATCGATTTATAACGAGGCTTTTAAAGAGATAGATGAAATTCAAACTCCATATCAAGATCATAATGGCATATCAAGCTGGCACTTATACATTATACGTTTAGATTTAGATAAGTTGTCGGTGAGCAGAAAAGAAATATTTGAAGCTTTAGTTAACGAAAAAATAGGTGTTAACGTGCATTATATTCCTGTTCATCTTCTGCCTTACTATTCACAATTGGGTTACCAACGTGGATTATGTCCAAATGCAGAAAAGTTGTATGAGGAAATCATTACATTACCACTTTTCCCTGCAATGACAGAAGAAGATGTAATGGATGTAATAACAGCTGTAAATAAAGTAGTAAATACTTATCGAAAGTAGGGTAATTACATGAAAATTGCAGCTATTATACAAGCAAGAATGGGTTCAACAAGACTGTCAGGAAAAGTAATGAAAGATATAAAGGGAAGAACTGTTCTATCCCATGTTATTGAAAGAGTTAGACAATCTAATTTAATTGAAGAGATAATTATTGCTACAACGGTACATGAGAAAGATACTATTATTGAAAAAGAAGCAATTAAATGTGGTGCTAAGGTATATAGGGGTAGCGAAGAAGACGTTCTCAGTCGTTACTACTTAGCAGCAAAAGAAAACAATATTGATATTATTGTAAGGATTACTTCTGATTGTCCTGTAATTGATGCCTATGTAATTGATGAAATTATTAGTTTCTATCGGAATGAAAAATATGAAATTGTAACAAATGCTGGATCAGATCTAAGTCAAAGAACATATCCTCGAGGATTAGATACAGAAGTATTCTCATTTAATGCATTAGAAGATGCATTTTATAACGGAAGAGAAAAGTATCATAGAGAACATGTCACTCCTTATATTTATGAAAAAAGTAATAAAATACATTACTTTAAGAATGATGTTAATTATTCTAAATATCGATGGACTTTAGATACAGAAGAGGATTTTGAATTAATAAGTGAAATTTATAATAAACTATATAAAGGAACACATGACTTTTATCTTCAAGATATAATTGAAATCTTTGAGAAAGAACCGGAAATGTATACTATCAATGCACATATTGAACAAAAGAAAATTAATTAAAAAAGGATGAAAGATATGAGGGCATTGATTTTTACAGAGGGCGGCAGTCAAATAGGTTTAGGACATATCTCAAGGTGCAGTTCTCTATATGATGAATTGACGAACAGAGGGATTGAAGTTGAATTCATAATTAATAGCGACACCGGGAAATTTGAGATCATTAAAGATAAACAATACAAGATAGTTAATTGGTTATCAAAAGAATTTTTAACCAATTATATTAAACAGTGTGACTATTGCATTGTAGACTCTTACTTGGCTAGTTACGATATATATAGAATTATTTCAAAACGTGCAGCAAAAACTTTATTTATTGATGATAATGGAAGGATTGATTATCCAGAAGGAATAGTTGTTAATCCATCTCTTAGTACCCAAGCAGTTGAGTATCCTATAAATGATACTAACTGCTATTTACTTGGACCAAAATATGTTATTTTGAGAAGCCCCTTCACCCAAGTAAGAAGAACACATATTAATCCGCAAGTAAAAGAAGTACTGATAACATTAGGTGGATCTGATATACACAATTTAACTCCGAATATCCTAAAAAACCTTGCCATTAATAACTCAGAAATTACTTTCAATGTAGTTATAGGAAATGCGTTTGAAAATATCAAAGAAATAAAGAGTATTAGATCAAAGAATTTCAACTTTTATGAGAATGCCACAGCTGCAGAAATGAAATCTATTATGCTAAAGTCTGATTTTGCTATCACTGCTGCAGGACAGACGATTTATGAATTGTTAGCTACTCAAACACCGTTTATTCCGATAAAGGTAATTGACAATCAGCATCATAATATCTTAGCTTTAAAAGAACTTAATTTGATTGAGACAGCTCTTGAATATAGTGATACTTTCTTTAGTGAAAAGTTAATTTATAAATTTGAGAATTTGAAGAAATTTAATAATCGTATAGGATTGGTAGAAAAGTACAAGGAAGTAATTGATGGGTTAGGCAGTAAACGAATTATTGAAACTCTATTATCAGGAGAGGTTATGGAAAAGGAATACTTTTTAAGAAAAGTAAAGGACCAAGATATTTATGATGTGTTTCAATTATCAAATGAGGATTATGTAAGAAAGTACTCAATAAATACTACTAAAATTGATTGGAAAGATCATAAAAATTGGTTTCAAAACATTATTAAATCTGATAATCATGTATTTTATGTTGTAACGGATTATACAGATAAATTCTTAGGACAAGTACGATATAGAATAGAGGATAAATCTGCAATCGTTAGTATTAGCTTTGGTAAAACAATTGCAGGAAAAGGGCTAAGTAAAGAATTATTAAAAAAGAGCATTAAGTTAATTCAAGAGGAAAGAAATGAATTAAAGAATATTATAGCCTTTGTATCAGAAGAAAATATTGCATCAAAAAAGCTTTTTGAAAAGGTTGGCTTTTTATTAAGTGAAAGTAATAATAGGATGATTAAGTATATGTATTCAATAAAAGAGGAGTATGATAAATGCTAATTGATAGATTTGACATTTCAAAAAAAGTTTTAATTATAGCAGAGATGTCAGCAAACCATGGACACGATATAAAAATTGCTAAAGAAACAATAAAAGCAGCGAAAGAAGCTGGAGCCGATGCAATTAAATTACAAACTTATACTGCTGATACAATAACGATTGATTGTGATAATGAGTACTTTAGGTTAGATCAGGGTACAATTTGGGATGGGAAAACGCTATACGACCTTTATAAAGAGGCTTATACACCTTGGGAATGGCATGAAGAGTTAATGAATTATTCCCATGAACTTGGTTTAATCTGTTTTTCAAGCCCTTTTGACATTTCAGCAGTTAATTTTTTAGAAAACTTAAACGTACCCGCTTATAAAGTAGCTTCATTTGAAATAACAGACATACCACTAATTGAATACATTGCAAGTAAAGGGAAACCTATCATTATTTCAACAGGTATCGCCACTCTTGGTGAGATTGATGATGCAGTACAAGCATGCAAGAGGGTGGGAAATGATAAAATTATATTATTAAAATGCACCTCCGCATATCCAGCGATGATAGAAGATGCGAACCTTTTAACAATGAAAAACTTAAAAGAAACATTTAATGTTGAAGTTGGTTTATCAGATCATACTTTAGGGATAACAGTACCTATTGTTTCGGTTGCTTTGGGAGCTAGGGTTATAGAAAAGCATTTTATATTAGATAAAAGTATCGGCGGACCTGATGCTAGTTTTTCATTGGACAAGCAAGAGTTTAAGTTGTTAGTTGACTCAGTAAGAGATGCTGAGCGGTCATTAGGAAGTGTGGATTATAAACTTACGGAAAAAAAGGAAAAAAGTAGAGAATTTTCACGTTCGTTATTTGTTGTGAAAGATATAAAAGCAGGAGATTATTTTACTGAAGATAATGTTAAATCTATAAGACCAGGATATGGGCTAAAACCGAGACATATCCGATCTGTAATAGGGCAAAAAGCAAGACAAGATATTAGTAAGGGAACCCCTTTAAGTTGGGAAAGTATTGAGTAATTCATTGATAAAAGAATTCAATGGTAGAAACGTAATATATGCGCAAAAATAATTTCATAATTTAAATAATGTAGCCCCCAATGGTATTTAATTGGAGGTAACATTTATTAAAGTCAAAGTTGTTATAGGAATAAACATTAAGTTTTAACCTTCCAATAATTAAGATGGGATTTGTAGAATTGGGTGTAAGCAACGGTGATAAAATCCCTAATAACAACGGTTTCAAATTCCCCAATAATAACAGATAATCATTTCTATACTAGATAAAGAGTTGGAGTGTAGAGATGATGATCAAGATTGGGGAGTTTTTTATGATTAGAGAATTACATCAAAAAGGATGGTCGATTACTGCTATCTCTGAAGAAACGGGTTTTGATCCAAAAACCATTCGAAAGTACATAAATTCTGACGAATTACCGAAGCAGAAAAAGATTGATAAGAAAGGCAGTAAGTTGGATCCATTCAAAGATTATTTGAAGAAACGTATTAAAGAAGGAACTACGAATTGCACAGTACTTTTAGAAGAAATCGAAGCTATGGGATATGAAGGTAGAATGACAATCCTTCGTGATTTTGTACGACCTTATCGTTCTCGGCCTAAAAAACAGGCAACCATGAGAGATGAAACTTCTCCCGGAAAACAAGCACGAATGGACTTGAGGGCATCAAGGAAAATTTAAAGTTGATCAAGAGATGAAAGACAACTACGCTTTCACAATGGTATTGAGCTACTCAAGGATAATTGAATCCATTCACATCCCTCTCTCCATTAATCCACTACCATCATCCTCCGAAAACGCCAATATGCACATGGCGGTTCGGTGCATTTGTTTTTCTAAAACATAATAGGAATCTTTCAGTTGTAGGGATCGTCCGTTTTTGAAGAATATGTTCGATTGATAGCCAAGATGATGTTTGCTGTGGAGTGGTTTAATGAACTTAACATGATGATAAAAAATCCAATGGCAGTGGAATTTCGTTGGGGAGAGTGTAGGGAAAGCGTAGAGGTTTTGGTGAAGGCTAATCGGAATCGGGACTTTTCGGCTGTAGCCGGTTTGATGCATGACGGCTGCTCTCCTCCCTTCCAAAGAAGAGCCATGGTCAAGACAAGCCCGTTTCATAATTTGGAGGGGCGTTTTCTTAATGTACAACGTCTTGTTTCGTTCGAGGACGGTCGTGTCATATTCTAGCTGTACAGCTGGTAATAGCGCCATAGTCTGTTCGCTAACTTGATAGTGAGTTAGAATATTTTCCATAATAGTCACTCCTTTGAGGATGTTGTTCAAAAGGGGATGATCAGGGGTATCATCCATCGGGACTGCTTGTTTGATGATTTTTCTCCTTTCGAATCTGCTCATAAATATCACTAATCTTTATATCTAAAACGACCTCAAGTTTATATATGCTGCTTGCTTTCGGGTTTACCTCGCCACGTTCAATCTTTCCGTAACTTTTCTCGTGCATGCCAGTCATTTGATCGATATCCGCTTGTGTAAGCCCAAGTTCCATACGTCGGTTGCGAAGATATTTGCCAAATCGTTTTAAATCCAAGTCATGATAGAACATCGTGAAAAGCTCCTTCCCAAAAATCAATTATCTAAATATATTACGCTATGTACACAACCTACAGGTTACTTTTGGGAAAATAGTAATTTTTTTAAAGGAAAGGATACTTTTCTATTAAGAGGAAACGAAAAAAGATAGAGCCGAATCATAGAGACTCTATCCTTTCTTGCCTTCCACATACTCTTTCTGTTCGAGTAGCTTTCGGATCTTTTGTCTAGCGAGGCGGCCCCAGTTTTTTACCGCATTTTCGGTTACCTGTTCCTTTTGAGCAATCTCCTTTACGGATAAGTCCTCAAGTACGTATAACCGAAACCATGTTCGTTGATTTTCCGTTAGCAGCTCCTCGATTTGGGCGAGAAGGTATGGATCAAAAAAGTCTACCATCGTTGTCGTGACATGATTGAGATCAGCTTTCATTGATTCTTTATAGGTATCTTCCACTTTGACGTAACGCCTCTGTTTCCGAATGTAATCGATTAACGCTTTTTGAATGCGAAAATAAGCAAACGATGAAAACTTTCCCTTAGACGGGTCAAACTGCTCATACGCCTTCCACAGTGCAATCGCTCCTTCTTGATAAAATTCTCCCTCGAGATCGCGTATCCCATATCGTTTGATGACATGATAGATCATTTTTTCGTTTTCCTTTAACACTTCATGAAACGGTTTCTCCTTTACACGATCCACAAAGACCTCTTTTCTATAAAGGCGCCTTTATGAAGGATTCCGCGGTAATGGTAGTATAATAAAAAATAGGAGCGTCACGCATTATAGGGAAAATGAAGAATCTCGTAGCAACATTCACGTTTCTCCCGGGAAAGGTAAGGAATTGATAGGGGAAAGACTATTTCATTAAAGGAAAGGTTACGTATAGACCGTTTTAGCAGATTACCTTTGTCTCTTCTATCAATCTACCGTTTACAATCTATAAGTTTTTGGGTAAGATGTAAATTATATCCTATTACTAGGAACAATTACCTTTTAACATGCTAATGATTTCCAACCATCTGGACGTAATGACTCAATTAGCTAAAAATATGCAACGATAAAATGACGATAGGAGCTCATTATATATGACAACAGACCAAATCGAACTACTGTTAAAGAAACTGAAAGAGAAAGGGGACCAAGGGACAGATTATGACACCCTCTATCAACTTTTAGAAGATGAGCTATCGAACATATATAAAGGAGAGCCAGCACTAAAACCGTAATTCATCACCATTTCCTACAAACACCCTCAAGAGGAGGAGATACATATGCTAAAATCCATCCACCATATTGCCATCATTTGTTCCAACTATGAAACGTCGAAGGACTTTTACGTCAATAAACTAGGGCTGGAAGTCGTGCAGGAAATCTATCGGGAAGAAAGGGACTCCTATAAATTAGATTTAGCCATTGATGGACATTATCAAATTGAACTGTTTTCCTTTCCGAATCCTCCTGAACGGCCAAGCTATCCGGAAGCAAGTGGGCTTCGCCATTTAGCCTTTGCCGTTGACCATATCGAAGAAGCAACGGTCAATCTACAACAAAAGGGGATTATAGTAGAAGAAATCCGGATGGACCCAACAACGAATAAAAAGTTTACCTTCTTCCAAGATCCAGACGGTTTGCCAATCGAGCTATACGAGGAGTAATCCCCCTACAATCCGAACGAAGGATTAGTCCCCACCGACACCTTATCATCATGCTCCTATTCCGCCTCAATTTCCCTTCCTATAAATCTGTCGAACGAAGTCGAAATAAAGGTAGATTTTTCCCCCTTGTTCCTCTATGATTAAGTCACATAGATAGAGAAAAAATACATCATATGGGGGTTATACTTTTGAAAAAGGTTATCACATTAATATGCGCAATATTCTTACTTGCTTTAACCGTTGCTTGTTCCGGCAGTGGAAGTACGAAGAAAGACTATTTTACTATTACCCAAAATGAAAAAGTAGGCTTCATCAACAAAAAAGGTGATATTGTCATTGATCCACAGTTTGAAAACGCCTATGACTTTTCCGACGGTTTAGCACTTGTGAACGTCGGTAGTAAATATGGCTATATTGATACGAAAGGACAGTTTTCCATTAATCCGCAATATGACTATGCTTCAAGCTTCAACGAAGGCTATGCAATGGTAAACAAAGGGGAAGACGCGTTTTTTATCAATACAAAAGGTGAGAAAGTATTTGAAGATGTGCAATTTGATTATGCGTACACATTCTCTGAAGGGTTAGCCCTCATCGAAGTTGACGGTAATTATGGTTATATGGATAAGAAAGGGAACATTGCCATTAATCCTCAGTTTGAGGATGCGGACAGCTTCTCAGAAGATGGACTTGCACGTATTTACATGGGTGGACAATATGGTTTCATTAATAAAAAAGGGGAGATCGTCATTACGCCTCAGTTTGATCGGGCATGGGACTTTAGTGACGGTTTAGCGGCCGTTTACGTTGGCGACTCTTGGGGTTATGCCAATAAAAAAGGGGAAATTGTGATTAACCCGCAGTTCGAACAAGCATACCCATATCAAGACGGACTAGCTCCTGTACGTATAGGTGATCAATTCGGCTTTATCGATAAAAAAGGGGAGATTGTCATTAACCCTCAGTTTGACGATGCGTACATTTTCCAAGATGGCATGGCTGCTGTATTAGTTGATGATAAGTGGGGCTTTATTAATCAAAAGGGTGACATGGTCATCAACCCACAATTTAGTCGAACCTATTTCTTCGAAGGTGGTCTTGCTGCGGTCTATATCGGAGATAGCTACTACGGTGGCAAAAAAGGCTACATCGACACAAAAGGGAAATACGTTTGGAATCCGACGGATTAAACAAACGTTTGTTTGAATTTGAATTGGGCTATAGCTCCTGTTTCTTGCTGAAACAGGAGTATTTTTATTGACAAATTTAGTCACATTTTACTAGAAATTCATTTACAATTTGTCGAATGTAGTCTATTATACTATCATATGTAAAAAATTAGATGAAAATGGAACTGGAGGAACGAACATGAAAAAGATTGGGTTATTATTTATGGCAATTATTCTTTTGCTTCTTACAGCTGCATGTTCAGACAAAAAAGAGCTATTCTCTGTTGTTCAAAACGGGGACACAGGCTTCATTAACAAAAAAGGGAAAGTCGTCATTGATCCTCAATTTGATGGTGCCTATGATTTTTCTGAAGGTCTATCCGTAGTACGAGTAGGTGGGAAATACGGATTTATCGATGAAAAAGGAAACTTCGAAATTAATCCCCAATTCGATTCGGCGACAAGCTTCTCGAAGGAAGGATTCGCCCTCGTTTCGAAAGGTGAAGAATCCTACTTTATTAATAAAAAAGGGGAAAAGCAGTTCGAAGATTTACAGTTTGATAGTGCAAGCAACTTTGCAGAAGGCTATGCTCGTTTAAATGTTGAAGGCGATAGCGGATATGTGAATAAAAAAGGCGACATCGTCATCAATCCACAGTTTGACCGTGCGTACAACTTCTCTGAAGATGGGTTAGCACGTGTAAGCATGGGTGGCGAATATGGCTTTATTGATACGAAAGGAAACATTGTCATTACACCGCAGTATGACCAGGCGTACGGTTTTACAGAAGGATTAGCGGCTGTTGAAGTAGATGGTCAATGGGGCTTCATTAATAAAAAAGGGGAGTTTGCCATTAACCCGCAATTTGACGGTGCGTATTTCTTTAGTGATGGTCTAGCACCAGTTCTTGTTGAGGATCAAGTCGGTTATATTGATAAAAAAGGAAATATTAAAATTAACCCCCAATTCGATGCGGGCTTCATGTTTGAAGATGGACATGCTCCGGTACAAGTTGACGGCAAATGGGGATATATTAACAAAAAAGGTGACCTTGCGATTAACCCGCAGTTCGATAATGCGAACTACTTTGAAGGTGGACTTGCTGCTGTATACTTAGGCGGCAAAAAAGGGTATATCAACCAAAAAGGCGAATACGTTTGGAATCCAACAGATTAACAATTGATTGAAGACCTGCTTCTACTTTGAAGCGGGTCTTTTTTCGGAATTGATAGGAAATCGTAAATCGGTGTCGAAAGTATTAGAAAGGAAATGAATTGGCAATGCAGTAGGGGGATCTTTTATGAAAACAATCAGTTTATGGACAATCGTCATCAGTTTCCTTATGGTCATAACCGCTTGTTCTTATTTTGAAACGGACAAAGAATTGTTCTCCGTTCGTGTAGATGGAAAAGAAGGCTTTATCAATAAAAAGGGGGAGATTGTTATTGACCCCGTGTTTGATCGTGTGGGTGAGTTCCATGATGGTTTAGCGACCGTGTCCATCCGGAACGTAAGTGGGGTCATAAATGAACAGGGACAGTTTCTGGTGATTCCCCAGTATGCATATATATCTCCTTTTTCCGAAGGTTATGCTGTAGCAGTGAGTCATAATGACGGGCAATTTTCCCGTGAAACGTTCTTCATTAATCATAAAGGGGAAAGGATGTTTCAGGACTTAGACATTGAGGATGCTGAAAGTTCTTTTACAAACGGACTTGCACCAGTCCGTATTGATGATCTTTTCGGTTTTATTAACCGAAAAGGGCAAGTTGTCATTGAACCGGAGTACATGTATGTACGACCGTTCTCAGACGGCCTTGCATTAGTGAGAGATGCAGACACGAGACAATTCGGCTATATCAATGCAAAAGGGAGAGAGGTCATCCGAGTTGAGTATGACGATGCGAATGACTTTTCGGAAGGCTTAGCTCCTGTAAGAGTAGATGGTGATATAGGGTACATTGATAAAAGAGGGAATATCGCGATTGAACCCCAATTTCAAGAAGGACAACATTTCAGTGAAGGCTTGGCGGCTGTCATGATTGGATCTCAGTTCGGCTTTGTGAATCAAAAAGGGGATATCGTGATCAATCCTCAATTTGATATGGTCCTCCACTTTTCCGAAGGGAAGGCAGCGGTTCGAGTAGATTATGAATGGGGCTTTATGAATCAAAAGGGGGATCTCGTCATAACACCTCAATTTGACCATGTCGAACCGTTCCAAGGTGGATTAGCAAAAGTTTACATAGGGAATAAGGTTGGTTATATTAACCATAATGGCGAATACGTCTGGAACCCGACAGAATAGTTTTCAAGACCTGTTCAATTGAACAGGCTTTTTTGTTCTTCCTCATTATTGATATAATACAGAAAACGGTAGAAACGGAGATAGAGACGATGCGTATTGAACAACTACAACAAATGTATCCATCCCTTATATTCCATAAAGATGATCAGAACGTAACCATATCACAGTATGAATGGTATACCGTTGACGGACAAACGGTAGGGATATTAAAGGAAGAGTTAAAGGGGAACGAAAAGGTTCTACTCGATTCTTTCCTATCGAAAGTGAAACATCCCCAAGCGTTTTCGTCCGAACGGGAACGTCAATGGTATGAGCAGTTAATCCAAGGGAAAGAACATAGCTTTACGAACATACGAAGCTACCGTTATGTCTATTATCAAATCGAAACGAAGTTGAATGACTTTTCGCTTTTTCGGGAAGGGATTCAAGCGGTATTCCCGTTTCCGATGCCCGTGATCCAGCTTTCGGATTATGAAGGGGTAATTATTGAGGAAATTTATGACGAGCAACAGTCCCTCGTGAATTATAAGGAAGTCATTGAACTTCTCATTAGTGACTTGTATATTAATATGAAGCTGTTTGTGAGTGAGCTATTTGAACATCCCGAGGAAACGAACGATAATTTCGAGTGGACGAAACGAATTGCGGAAACCGTAATGCCTTCGGCGAATGATCATGTGATCGAATTGACAGAAGCGGTCCCGTACTTGTTAACGAACCGAATTGAAAAAGGGTATGATGACCGGGTTGTTCGTACGATTCTCAAATCTACGTTGGAAGATCAAGACCTTCTGAAAACCGTGCAAGTGTATTTGCGAAGTGAGTTAAATGTAACAGAAGCGGCGAAGAAGCTCCATATGCACCGAAATACGTTGCAGTACCGTATTGATAAGTTTACGGATGTGACAGGGCTTGATATTAAACGGTTTTCCAATGCTTTCATAGTGAAACTCCTTTTCTATATGATGGACGAAAAGTTGTAAGCGCGCACAAATCTGTGTGTGCTTTTTTGTGCACGTTGTCCATATCTTTTTGAAGCGTTTTCATATAGACTAATAACTAAGTTAATTAAAACGCTTTCAAAAATGAGGGGGATATGAGACATGGCAGAACTTAAATTAGATAACATTTATAAAATATATGACGGAGACGTTACAGCTGTAGAAGATTTCAACCTACACATTCAAGATAAAGAGTTTATCGTATTAGTAGGACCATCTGGTTGTGGAAAATCTACGACTCTACGAATGATTGCTGGACTTGAAGAAATTTCAGAGGGTGGATTGTTCATCGATGATAAACAAGTAAACGATGTTCCGCCGAAAGATCGTGACATTGCGATGGTTTTCCAAAACTATGCCCTATACCCGCATATGAACGTTTATGACAATATGGCGTTCGGTTTAAAGCTACGGAAAATTGACAAAAAAGAAATTGATCGCCGCGTTCGAGAAGCAGCGGAAATTTTAGGATTAACCGAGTACTTGAAACGTAAGCCGAAAGCAATGTCTGGTGGTCAGCGTCAGCGTGTGGCACTAGGACGTGCAATTGTACGTGATGCGAAAGTATTCTTAATGGACGAACCGCTTTCCAACTTGGATGCGAAGCTGCGTGTACAAATGCGTGCTGAAATTCAAAAGCTTCACCAACGTCTACAAACAACAACGATTTATGTAACACACGACCAAACCGAAGCGATGACTATGGCAACACGTCTTGTTGTTATGAAAGACGGTCTTATTCAACAAATTGGTACGCCAAAACAAGTGTATGATGAGCCAAATAACATCTTCGTTGGTGGGTTCATCGGGTCTCCATCTATGAACTTCTTTAACGGTCATTTAGAAGATGGCAAGTTCCACATTGGTGAAACAACGATTGAAGTACCAGAAGGAAAGTTAAAGGTGTTAAAAGAGCAAGGTTTTGACGGAAAAGAGCTAGTATTAGGTGTACGCCCTGAAGATATCCATGACGAGCCATTATTCTTGGAATCTTCCAAAGGCACAAGCTTCAAAGCGACAGTAGAAGTAGCAGAGTTAATGGGTTCTGAAACATACCTGTATACAAACCTGAATGGGCAGGAATTTATCGCTCGTGTAGATGCCCGTACGGTTGTGAACGGTGGCGACAAGATCGATCTTGCCTTCGACATGAACAAAGCTCACTTCTTTAATAAAGAAACAGAAGAGCGCATTAAGTAAAGAAGACGAACCCCACGCCAGTAGGCGTGGGGTTTTTTCGTGTTAATCGTATACATAAAATTTAGGATTATTGACAATAGGTCTCTTAATCATGCTATTTGATTCGTTTCATTGAAAGGATATGAAGAGAACACATTTATGGTTGAGAAGATGCTCTGCGATTTTTCAGAGGAGGTTAGTTTTTACTTTTTTAAAGTATTCAATAAAACTGGCTGGCTTCATTTTCACTTGAAAAGAAAAAACACCACGATTGGAATGGATATAAAATAACCCGAAATTATGATTTAATGAACGATACGAAAGGTCTAACACATCCTGTAAATAAAATGTTTCTTTCGATGATTCCATTCGGTCGTTATATAAAATAAGCTCATGTTCTTGGTCTTGATAATACTGTTGGTTCGAGGCAATCCCTCTTTCAACTTCGATATAAACTTGTTTTGCAATTGGTTTCATCTGCATCCTCCTCTTCACAAGCATAACATAGGGGCAGTTCGATTGCTTCATTTGGTTGCCCTTCTTTCTGATGAAGGGGGGGATGTGACCGTCAAGTAAAATGTTACAGTTTTTGCTGATTAATTTGTTACACTTTCCTGCCCGAAGATGTTCTTTCGATGCTTCATTCGATAACTGTCACCGTTTAAATGGATAATTTCAACACGGTGT
>NZ_JANBWE010000004.1:0-65681 GCF_024259515.1 Salirhabdus salicampi
TATCTAGTGTCTAAGAAGAAAAATTAGTTTTTTTCCTGGATCTCTTGGAGAGTCACCAGAGTCTTAATGGACAAGAAGTGTTAAATCTTATCAAGCGGAAACTGTTACATTTAGTTTAGCAGTCACAGGGGAGAATGGAGAAAAGGAAAAAGCAGTGAAGGGAAGTTCCTTCACTGCCTTATGATTACCGATAACTGCTAGCTGTGAATAGCTCTACAAAGATTAATGCACTAGCACCCATTGCTGTTCCGTATTCACCTAAGCTTGAACGGACAATATCCGTTTCCTTGGCAGCATTCGTAATTAATCGTTTGTTGATCGTTTCTTTTATGCTGGAGAGGAGTAAGTCACCTGCATCGGCAACACCGCCACCAATAATAATTTTATCTGGGTTTAACGTGTGGATTAAATTCGTTAAGCCGATGCCTAAATAACGGCCTGTTTGTTGGATCAGATCTATACTTAACGGATCACCTTGATTCGCCGCCATTGAAACAATCTTTCCGTCAATATCATCTAAGTTTTCGACCATATCGGTTAACATACTTTCTCTTCCGATTGATAGTTCCTTCAATGCCCGTTCAGCAATTGCCGGTCCGGCTGCTAATGTTTGCAAGCAGCCGAAGTTGCCGCAATCACAACGGGGTCCGCCAATATCAATCGTCATATGTCCAATTTCACCGGCGATAAAATGCTTCCCGTAAAACAGTTTCCCATCAAGGATAATACCGGCACCGATGCCACGACCGACGTTTACGGTAATCACATTTTTGGATCCGTTGCCTTGCCCGAACCATGACTCTCCCAATGCCAGCACCCGGGCGTCGTTCTCCACTTTTACGATCATATGAAATTCTTCTTCAAAGACTTCTTTAATCGGAATGTCTGATAACTTTAAGCTAGGAGCGAATAATCCTACCCCGTTGTTTACATCGACAACACCGTGCATGCCGACCCCGATACCGATGAATTTGTCTTTATCCTTTTTATACTTCTCTAATATAGACGAAACGGCTTGTCTCATTAAATCGAGAAGTTCATCATTTGTTAAATTACTCGGTATAGCAGATTTAAACGTTTCCACAGGATTCCCCGCTAAGTCCGACATTACGGTACGTAAATGAGTCGGACCTACATCTAAACCGATAATATAGAAGTTATTTGCATTCAATTCAAGCATTGTCGGCTTTCGACCACCGCCAACGGATTCCCCCTGACTGCTTTCTACAATAATACCGGTATTCAGTAACTCTTTGACTAAGTTGCTAACAGTAGGTGGTGTTAATTTCGTTTGCTTTGCAATTTCAGCCCGTGATATTGGACCATCAGATCGAATTTTATTCAAAATCACTGATCGGTTTAACGATTTCATTAATTGAAAACTACCCCTTAATCCCTGCATCCAATCTCCCTTTCACATTTTACTAGAAAATCTATTCATCAACTTTTTCTCACGATTTAAAAAATACTTGCCAATCTCATATTCGTATTATAACATATTAATTAATTAATTTAATTAATTTAATTAATTTTATAAAACAACGTTATGATGTTCTGTGCAATCGGTTACAAATATGTTCGTAAGCGATTTCAAATGTAACTCTATCATACTAAAAGGAGGAAGAAGATGTCACTACAAAAAGTACAAACATTTCTAAAAGATAACGATTATGATGGGATCTTCCTAAGAAAAAAACATAACTTCTCTTGGGTTACAGGGGGAAGGCGAAACCATATCGTGCATGCAACAGAAGACGGGGTCGCAGACTTATTAATCTTCCAAGATAAGGTGTATGTCGTTACATTAAAGATGGAAGAACGACGCATTATTGAAGAAGAATGTGCTCACTTTCCGTTTGATGTAGAGGTTGCAGTAGATGATTGGTACAAAGGGACAGATCATGTCATCGAGGAATTAACGGAAGGAAAGCGAATGGCTTCAGATGTTCCGTTTAAAGATTGGGACATTGTAGAAGGTGACCTTACTTCCGTACGGTCCGTGCTGTCAGAAGATGAGCAAACGCGTTATAAAGAACTTTGCCAAATCGCAGCGGAAGCAGTGGAGTCTACTTGTAAAGAAATCACACCAGGACAGACCGAGCATGAAATTGCAGCGCTCTTATCTAGCAAAGCGATGGCGAAAGGAGTTAACGTACAAGTCGCTCTCGTCTCGACAGATGAGCGTATTTATAAGTACAGACACCCAATTCCAACGGATAAAAAGCTGGAAAAGCAAGCAATGGTTGTCATTTGTGCCGAAGATGGCGGTTTAGTTGCGAATGCTACACGTTTTGTTTACTTCGGAGAACTGCCCGAAGAATTAGTACAGCATAAAGAACAAGTCGCTAGAATTGATATAACGATGAATCTTGCGACAAAGCCGGGTGTACGTATTGGTGATGTTGTTCAAGCTGGTATTGCGCAATATGAAGCGGAAGGGTTTCCGGAGGATTGGAAATTGCTTCACCAAGGTGGGTTGACCGGCTATAAATCCCGTGAATTTTTAGCAACACCAGATACAGATATGATCATTCAAGAGAATCAGGCATTTGCATGGAACCCAGCACTACCAGGGGTAAAATCAGAAGATACGATCCTCGTAACGAGCGAAGGTATCGAGTTTATGACCCACACAGGGGATTGGGTTTATCAATCTGTCAAAGTTGGAAATAAAATCTATCAACGTCCTGATATTTTAGTGAGATAAGTTATTGACAAGTAAACGATTTCATATTACACTCTAGTTAAGTTAATTAAATAAATTAACTAATTAAACACCATATTTTTTTACATTACTTGAAAGCGGTTTCCGGTAAGGGAAAACAGCTAGAAAAAGAGGGGGAACTTTCACAATGAAAAATCTTAAGAAATGGTCGCTGTTCCTATTTGCTAGTTTGCTAGTAATCGCATTAGCAGCTTGTGGTGGTAACGGTGGCGAAGAAAAAGGCAGCGAAGCACCAGAAGATGCAATTAAACTTTCATTATGGGCACCATTCTCAGGACCTGATGGACCGAAAATGAAGCAAATTGTTGATGAGTACAACAACTCTCAAGAGAAATACTTTGTAGATTTTCAAATCGTACCACAATCTGAATACTATAAAACAGTTGACTTAGCTTTAAACGGTGATAAAAGTAAGCCGGACGTTCTTGTTATGCACGGTGACCAAATTATCACTTACGCAACACAAGACGTATTGAAAAACTTAGATGACGTCATTGGCGATACAGTTACGAAAGAACAGTATCACGAAAGTGCATGGGATGGCGTATCTGTTGACGGAAGCATTTACGGTGTACCATTGGATATTCACCCGTTAATGTTCTACTGGAACAAAGACATGTTCGAGGCAGCAGGCCTAGATCCTGATTCTCCTCCAACGAACCGTGAAGAGTTTCTTGAGTATGCGAAAGCATTAACAGATGCAGATAAACAACAGTTTGGTTTTGTTGTACCAACTTTATGGCCGCAACATTTCATTTTCCCTACAATCGTAGCGCAAAATGGTGGAGAGCTTTATAAAGATGGCGAAGTCAACTACAATTCTTCTGCCGTTAAAGAAGCGCTTCAGTTCCAAGTTGATTTAATTAATAAGCACGAAGTATCACCATCTAACGTGTCTCAAGATGGCGAAGTCACTCTATTCCTTCAAGGACGTAACGCTATGCACTTAAATGGTCCTTGGATGTTACAACAGTGGGAAGACGCTGGTCTTAACTTCGGTGTAGCTCCAGTTCCACAGTTAGGTACAGAGCAGCAGGCAGTATACGGAAACTCACACAACTTCGTTATTCCAAACAGTGTAAGTGACGAGAAAGTAGAAGGTATTACTGACTTCTTCAAATTCGTTGGTGACAATGGTATGGCTTGGGCTGAATCAGGACAAGCTCCTGCATCGAAAGCTGTATACGAAAGTGACGAATTCCAACAAATGAAACAACAGCCGCAAGTTGCAAAACAGTTTGACTATGTAACATTCAATCCAAAAGTTGTAGGTTGGGGTCAAGCGGTTAATCCACTAATGGATGCTGTAAACTCTGCACTACTTGGACAAGAAAGTGTAGAAGATGCGTTGGAAAAAGCACAACGTAAAGCAAGTGAAGTATTAGATCAACAATAATGAAAAAAAGAGCAGGTTAAATACCTGCTCTCTCTTTTCAAAAAAATGACTGACCAAGGCTAGAAATCGGGGTGAATACATTGAAATTCAATCAACAGTCGGAACAGAACACCGAGGAAGTAAACGGGAAAAAGGAACTTAACGCTTCCGCTGAAAAGAAAACAAAATGGAGCAGGAAACGTAAGTCACAACTAACCTCCTCGTTATTCGTCTTGCCTTACCTAGTAATGTTTACGGCTTTCTTATTAATACCTTTAATCTATGGTGTTTACATTAGTTTTCATAAATACGGATTACTTTCAAAGGACCGTCCATTTGTTGGACTTGATAACTACAAGAAGATTTTCGATCCAAACTCTTACGTGAACGAAATCTTTTTCACAGGTTTATGGAACACATTTCAGTTCGTGATTTACTCAGTGCCATTACTTGTCTTTATCGGCCTGGGATTAGCTCTGCTGGTGAACAGCTTACCAAGTAAAATTCGCGGTCTTTTCCGCACATTTTATTTTATTCCATACGCGATATCTGTATCGGTTATTTCGATTTTATGGCTATGGATCTTAGATACAAACTCAGGACTTTTAAATAACTTCTTAATGAAATTAGGTTTTGATCCAATTCCGTGGCTAACGAGCCAACCAGGTGCATGGATCTCCATCGTAGCTGCAACGGTATGGTGGACAATCGGTTTCAACATGATTATTTTCATTAATGCGTTAAATGAAGTACCGGAATCACTGTACGAAGCAGCATCTATCGATGGAGCTGGAGCATGGAGCAAATTCGTTAACATTACACTCCCATCCATTCGACCAATTATGTTATTCGTTGTAATTACGTCAACGATTGCCTCCTTTAACGTTTACGGACAGCCTTATTTAATGACAGGCGGGGGTCCTGGTGACTCTACCAATGTATTATTAATGGGCATTGTAGAACAAGCGTTTGAAGAGCGACAGTTAGGATCTGCCTCTGCAATGGCGATTATTATGGCTTTAATTATGATTATCGTTTCCATTGTTCAATTTAAAATATCTAAAGCCGGTCAGAAGGGGGATCAATGATGATAAGTAGAAGCAAAAAGATTTTCTTAATTTCCCTGGCATCGGTAATTGCTCTTCTTTTCATCCTTCCGTTAGCTTGGATGGTTGCTACATCATTTAAAAATGATTTTGAAGCAATTGCAGGTGGATTAAACTTTTTACCAAAAGATTTCATAATTGATAACTATGTTTACACACTTCTCGGTGACGGACTTAGTGTACCTGTTTTGAAATGGATGTTTAACTCAATCTTTGTTGGTGTATCTGGAGCATTGATCATCGTGTTTATTGATGCACTGGCGGCTTACGCTTTAGCACGGCTGGATGTACCGTTCAAAAAGACATTGTTTGCAATGTTTGTCAGCACATTAATGATTCCTTGGGTTATTACGTTCTTACCACTATATATGGAGTTTAGTCATCTAGGACTACTCGATACGTATGCGGCGTTAATTTTACCTTATTCAGCAAATGCTTTTGGTGTATTTTTACTCTTCCAATTTTTCAAAGGCTTCCCGAAGGAACTGGAAGAAGCAGCGTACTTGGATGGCGCCAATAAGTGGCAAATTTTCACGAAGGTTGTACTACCATCAGCACGTCCGATTATGTGGACACTAGCAATCTTCTCATTTATGACGATTTACAACGACTTCCTGTGGCCGCTTGTTGCGACAAGTTCACCGGAAATGCGTACGATCACAACAGGTATTGCGATCATGCAACAAGGAAGTTTCGTATCTTCTTACGGTAAACTAATGGCATTAACAACGATCGCTACTGTTCCAATTTTAATTCTCTTCTTAATTGGACAGAAGCACTTAATTAAAGGGATTACACAATCAGGAATTAAGTAATTTGCAACTTTGGAGGTAATAGACTATGGCAGAAATTCGAAATGAGTATCCGCGTCCACAATTCGTTCGGAATGAGTGGGTGAACTTAAACGGTGAATGGGATTTTGCATTTGATGATGAAAATAATGGCTTAACTGAACAGTGGTATAAAGAATCATTCCCGACTGGACAAAAGATTGTTGTACCTTTCGCATATCAAGCGAAAAAAAGCGGGATTGGCGATCCGACCTTCCACGATGTTGTTTGGTATAAGCGTGAACTAAATATTCCGCAAGAGTGGAACGGAAAAGATATTATTCTTCACTTCGGTGCAGTTGACTATCGTGCATGGGTATATGTAAACGGTGAGCTAATTACATTCCATGAAGGTGGAAACGTACCGTTCTCAGCAAACATTACGCACGTATTAAAGGATGCGGGTAATGAGCTTGTCGTACGAGTAGAGGACCCTTCTGAAGATGTGACGATTCCACGTGGAAAGCAATATTGGCATGAACAATCAGAGTCCATTTTTTACACGAGAACGACAGGCATTTGGCAAACCGTTTGGATGGAGCCTGTGGACCAGCAACGGATCGACTACATTCGTTGGACTCCACAAGTGGACCGTGGTGACATTGATTTAGAAGCAGAATTTGTCGGACCCATTACCGATTCTAGTAAGCTGCAAGTTGACATTTCTTTTCAAGGACAAGTGATTGTATCGGAAACGATTCAATTATTTGAAACCTATCTTAAGCGCAGCTTTAACTTACGGAACCGCTTTACAGATCGTAGTAACATTCACGGACCAGGCTGGTATTGGACACCAGAAAACCCGAATTTATTCGATGTAAAACTTCAGCTTGTTTCTGAAAACAAAGTTCGTGACGAAGTTGAGAGCTATTTCGGTATGCGTAAAGTATCGATTGAAGATGGTGTGTTTAAAATTAACAACCATACGTACTATCAGAAGCTCGTCCTTGACCAAGGATACTTCCCGGAAGGATTGCTAACTGCTCCGACGGATGAAGACTTGAAAAAGGATATCGAACTAGCGAAGGAAATGGGCTTTAACGGTGCACGTAAACACCAAAAAGTCGAAGATCCACGCTACCTATACTGGGCAGATAAGCTTGGCTTCCTCGTATGGGGAGAAATGGCGAATGCATCTGAATACTCGGAAGAGGGTGCCCGCCGCATTACAGCTGAATGGGCCGAAGCAGTCAAACGTGATTACAACCACCCAAGTATCGTAGTTTGGTTACCATTAAACGAAAGCTGGGGAATCTCCCGTGTTGCCCGTGAAAAGCAACAGCAGGATCACTCTCTAGCCATGTACTATTTAACGAAATCACTAGATACAACTCGTCCGGTACTATCCAATGATGGGTGGGAGCATACGATTTCTGACATTTGTGGTATTCATAACTATTCATCTGCAGAAGCGATGGAAAAAGCGTATGAATCTGTTGAAAGTGCTGTATCGACAACTCCAGCAGACCGTCCTATTTATGCGAACGGATTTGATTACCGTGGTGAGCCAATTGTCATTACTGAGTATGGTGGAATTGCGTACAAGGTTGATGAAACAAGAGGTTGGGGTTACTCTTCGGTAACATCTGGTGAAGCATTGATTGAAGAATACCGCCGTCAAACAGAGGCACTATTAAACTCTCCAGTTGTACAAGGTTTCTGTTATACGCAGATTACAGACGTAGAACAAGAGATTAATGGATTGCTAACGTATGACCGTAAACCGAAATGTGATTTAACCAAAATTAAAGAAATTAATGATCAAAAATAAGAGGGGGGTAGGGAATGTTCTCCCTACTCTCTTTCCTTTTTCAGAGGAAACGAGTAAGTAAAAATCAGGTAAACACTGCATTCAGTTGTGCATGACAAGACCAAGCATGAATATGAATGAATAAATAGACTCCGCCAAAGAAGGTGATTCAGCATGTATAAACAATTAACAGAAGACTTCCATCAGTTGTATCAAACAAATGAACCTGTGCGTGTATTCTTTGCCCCAGGCCGGGTCAATTTAATCGGCGAGCATACAGACTACAATGGTGGTCACGTATTCCCGTGTGCGCTAACGGTGGGGACATATGCGATTGTAAGACAACGTACGGACCGGCAAGTACGGATGTATTCGAAAAACTTCGAAGATATTGGGGTTATTCACTTTCATTTAGATGATATTACGTACGATAAAAAGCATGATTGGGCGAATTATCCGAAGGGTGTTATTCGCATTATGCAACAGCGGAACCTCAACATTGAGTACGGCTTTGACGTCTTGTTTTTCGGAAACATTCCGAACGGAGCTGGCCTATCCTCATCCGCATCGATTGAGCTTGCAACAGCTGTCCTCGCAAATGAGCTTGGACAATTGAATGTGAGTATGATTGAGTTAGTGAAAATCAGCCAACAAGCGGAAAACGAATTCATCGGCGTTAGCTGCGGAATTATGGATCAATTTGCAATCGGAATGGGTCAAAAAGATCAAGCCGTATTATTGAATAGCGATACATTAAGCTACACGTATAGCCCAGTCAAATTACAAAATGAAGCCCTCATTATTACGAATACGAATAAACGAAGAGGGTTAGCCGATTCGAAATATAATGAACGTCGCCAACAATGTGAGCAAGCATTAGCAGAATTGCAAACAGTCGTAAACATTACGTCATTAGGCGACCTTACGGTTGAGCAGTTTGAACAACATAAAGATGCAATTAAAGATGACGTTCGCCGCAAGCGGGCAGAGCATGCTGTTTATGAAAACCATCGAACACAAGAAGCAGTCACGAAATTAAAGCAAGGTGATATTGCTGCTTTTGGAAAACTGATGAATGACTCTCATAAATCATTACGTGACCTATATGAGGTGACCGGTAAAGAGCTTGATGCTTTAGTCGAAGCGGCTTGGGCGGTAGAAGGTGTAATTGGTTCCCGTATGACAGGTGCAGGATTTGGTGGTTGTACGATTACCATCGTAGAGAAGGATAAAGTGGAACCGTTTAAAGCACAAGTTGGCAAACAGTATGAGGATGCAACAGGTCTAAAAGCTGACTTTTACGAAGTGGAAATTGGTGACGGTGCTCGGGAATTAGTGTTAAACCATTCGTAAGGGATGTAAGGAGGAAAAGAGATGGCAGTTTTAGTATGTGGTGGCGCTGGCTACATTGGAAGTCACGCTGTAGCGGATTTATTAGCAAAAGGTGAAGAGGTTGTCGTCGTTGATAACTTACAAACTGGTCATAAAGAAGCAATTTTGAAGGATGCCCGTTTCTACGAAGGGGATCTACGGGATGAAGCATTTTTAAATCAAGTGTTTCAGGAAAATGATATAGAAGCAGTTATGCACTTTGCGGCGGACTCCCTCGTAGGTGTGAGTATGGAGCAGCCGTTACAATACTATGATAATAACGTAAATGGTGCTTTATCGTTACTGAAGGTGATGACGAAGCACGGAGTTGATAAAATTGTATTTTCGTCGACAGCGGCAACATATGGGGAACCAACGACAATCCCTATTCAAGAATCAGATCCTACTGTACCAACAAATCCTTATGGGGAAACAAAGCTGGCGATTGAAAAAATGTTGAAATGGGCAGAGCAGGCACACGGACTACGTTACGTCGTGTTGCGTTACTTTAACGTGGCAGGTGCTCATCCAACTGAGGATATTGGAGAAGATCATCAGCCGGAAACACACTTAATTCCGATTATTTTAGAAGTAGCCTTAAACAAGCGGGAGAAAATTATGATTTTCGGGGATGATTACAATACAGCGGATGGCACTTGTATTCGTGATTACATTCACGTATCCGATTTAGTAGATGCCCATATTTTGGCGATTGAAAAGTTACGGGCAGGTGGAGAAAGCTTGACATGTAATTTAGGAAATGGCAATGGCTTTTCCGTGAAAGAAGTAATTGATGTTGCACGCCAAGTCACTGGGCATGACATTCCAGCCGAAGTTGCGCCACGAAGAGCGGGCGACCCTGCTAAGCTTGTCGCATCCTCTGAAAAGGCGAAGAAAGAATTACATTGGCAGCCACGTTTCAATACGTTAGAGCAAATGATTGAAACAGCGTGGAAGTGGCACCAAAATCACCCGAATGGATATGAACAATAAACGATTGATAGTAAGAAAGGGTGTATAAAATGAACATCTATGAAGATATTGAGCGCCTGATCCAATACGGTTTATCACAGCAATTAATTCATGAGGAAGATGTTGTGTATACGAGAAACCGCATTCTGGAAATTCTTCGTCTCGAAGATTGGGAACAGGTCGACGTAACAGGGGAGGAAGTGCCGAACCAACCGTCCGACATTTTAGAGCGTATTCTCGATTGGGCAGCAGCGCAAGGGCTGCTACAAGAAAATACGGTTACGTTCAGAGATTTACTAGATACGAAGATTATGGCTGCGTTTGTAAAGCGTCCTTCGGAAGTCATTCGCGATTTCAAAGACTTATATGAACAGGAAGGGCCGAAAGCGGCAACGGAAAACTTTTATCAAATGTCAAAGGCGTCCCATTATATTCGCCAAGATCGAATTGCGAAAAATGAACATTGGACAGTAGGAACAGAGTACGGTGATATCGAAATTACGATTAATTTATCCAAGCCGGAAAAGGATCCGAAGGCGATTGCCGCGGCGAAGTCTGTGAAACAAACGAACTACCCGAGCTGTCTGTTATGTAAAGAAAACGTCGGTTTTGCAGGCCGGGTGAACCACCCTGCACGTCAAAACCATCGCACCATTCCTGTGACGTTGAATGAGGAACTGTGGCACATTCAATTTTCACCATATGTTTATTACAACGAACATGCGATTGTTTTTTACGATAAGCATGAACCGATGAAAATTTCGAAGCGTACTTTTGATCATTTATTGGCATTTACGGAAAAGTTCCCTCATTATTTCTTAGGTTCCAATGCAGACTTACCAATTGTCGGTGGTTCTATCTTAAGCCATGATCATTTCCAAGGTGGGCATCATGACTTTCCGATGGCAATCGCTGATATCGAGCGACAATTTACGATTGCTTCATACCCGGACGTCAATGTAGGCATCGTAAAATGGCCGATGTCTGTCGTCCGTTTACAAGGGAAAGATCGTGAACAAGTGTCAGAGCTGGCGGAGCACATTTTACAGAGCTGGAAGGAATATAGTGATCCGAATGTGGATGTGTATGCATTTACAGATGATATACCACATAATACGATTACACCGATTGCGAGAAGAAGAGGGGATCTGTTTGAATTAGACCTCGTTCTTCGTAATAACCGAACAAGTGAAGAACATCCGATGGGCATTTTCCATCCACATGAGGAAGTGCACCACATTAAGAAAGAAAACATTGGTCTTATTGAAGTTATGGGGCTTGCAGTATTACCTGGTCGTTTGCAAGATGAATTGAAGCGGTTAGCCAACTATTTAGTACAGCCGAATTGGGAAGATCAAGTTCAACAAGATGAGGAAGTCGTCAAACACCTCGAATGGGCGAAGTCTTTAGCCGCCAAGCATGAGGAACGTTCACCGCAATCAATGGAAGCCATCTTACAAGAGGAAGTTGGTCATATTTTCGCAACGATTTTAGAGCATGCTGGTGTGTTTAAACGCAATGAAGAAGGGCAACAAGCATTCCGTCAATTCCTTCGTCAACTCGGCGGTACGGAAAAGGGATAATCGACTGATGAGGAGCAAGTACACGTTCAAGTGTACTTGCTTTTTTATTCGTGATGTAAATAACATTACGATGAAACTGGAGACTGGGAAAACAAATGTATTGTATTGTCATGGAAATTATTGCGAAAGTAGTTTGTTCTTAACTTTTCTTTAGTCGTATAGGGGTTGATTGGGTATTCATGTTTTTAGTGAAATAGCTATGAAGAAACATACCTATAATAATGATACAAAGTCCAGTGATAGCCAAGTCGCTAGGTATAGGAGTGGATAAGATCAGAACCTCACCAATCATTACAAATAATACTTGAGTAGACTGTGTAGCTTCAACTGCTGCTAATTTACCCTGATTATCTTTCACCCTGTCTGTTGCTATAAAAAATAAAGTTGTTGCGATGACACCAGAACAAATGGCTACAATCAAAGATTGAATCAGTTGGTCAGAAGTAGGACCACCTACTTTCAGCAAACCAACAGTACTAAGAACGAGCCAAAACGGTAAACTTGCTAATGTCATCCCAAGCACTCTTTGAAATGTATCAAGTTTACCGCTACACACCTCCATCATTTTCCGGTTCCCTAGAGGGTAGGCAAATGCCGCAATGACTACAGGGAGGATACCCATGATTAATTCAACTACATGTAAATGATTGGCTTTTGGTATTTGAATAAGAGTAACCCCGAACAGAATCATTAGTGAAATACTTAAAGCTTTAGTTTGGAATTTATTCCTTACTTTTTGGGGGCCGTCTTCTGTTTGAATGGTTTTAGTGAGAAAAGGGCCTAATAAAGTCCCGGCTACAATCGTTAGCTGCCACGTTCCAGCAACCAGCCAGCCTGGGCCATATGCTGCAGCATATGTTAACGGTGCGTAAAATAATCCGAATCCAACGAAGCTCCAACATAGCCATTGTAGAGGGTGTTTTAACATTTCGTGCAGGAGTTGTTTTAAGTTGTGTCGTAGCAGTACAATAAAAAATAGAAATGGGAGCATAAATAGGAATCGTAAAGATGAACTCCATATCCAACTTCCTCCCGCAAGCTCCATAGATCGGTTTAAAATGAATGTTACCGCGAAGAACATAGAAGCTAAAATGCCAATGAATATTTCTTTCATAAATGTACCACCTTTTTTAATTTATAGGGGTATAATAAAATTTATTGTTGGTTAATTATAATATACCATAAAAACCAAAAAGATAGGGGTTTGACATATGGGGAAAACAAATCATTCCAAAGATGCAGAAAGATTGGCTCGACAGGTTGGTGAAACGTTAAGGAGAATTAGGCAAGAGCGAAAAATGAGTTTACAAGAATTAGCTGATATTACAGACGTAAGCAAACTAACATTGGGCAATATTGAAAGAGGTGAAGCGAACCCATCACTTACTGTTATTTGGAAAATAGCTAACGGACTTACAATTCCCATTTCGTTATTACTTAACGAAGGTAAAGAAGTGCTTGTTTCAAGAAAAAACGAAGGGAATAATGTTGTTAGTACCAATGGGGCCTGTACATTACAACCTATTTTTGATACCCCTAATTACGGTTCATTCGAAATACATAGAGCTTTTTTAAAACCTAATAGTGAATATTCACCAGGTGCTCATCAAATGGGGGTTATTGAATATGTAACCGTGATGGAAGGGGAATTGAAAGTGAAGATAGAGGATGAATACCATCATCTGTATGAGTATGACTCGATAAAGTTTAATGGTGATGTAGAACATGCATATATGAACCCTACTAATTCGGTAACCGTATTACATTTTGTGATGACATATACTAAACCAACTTCTTAGAGGTGTGATAAAAGTAAAGTGAAGAAATTCAACCTATTTTTAGCTAAAATAAAAGATTCCTTTCTCTACATGATAGAGTGCAGGAACCTTTTATTTTGGTGCAGGGTAAGCATATATAATATAACGCTCTGGAGCATCTCCGATATAATTGAATGGGTAACACGTTGATATTACGAGTTCTTCTTCCGTTAAAGATGTTTTAATGATTGATGTGTCATGGGCATCAACAATTTTCGTATGCGTCATAATGTACGTGAACATCCCGTAAGGCATTTGAACCATAATTTCACTACCCGGTTGTAATTGGTCGAGCCCTGTAAAAACGGTATTTCGGTGACCGGCAAGAAGGATTTGATTAGGGTCACCAGGAAGAGCAGTAATGGAGTAGTGTCCTACCCCTTTGTCTAATTCATCCTCTTCGGTCCCTTCTACAATGGGAAGTTCCTTATCAATGGCAGGTATAGAAAGGATACCGATCATATCGCCTTTGGTAAAGTTCATTCGTTCTTTATACGATCTTTGATCAACCCTAGCTGTATTCTCTTCTCCATGTTGCATTGCTTTTTCCTTCGCCTCTTCTAAAGCGCGTTCCACACTAGTATGTTCATGATAAATTTGCCACCCACCTAATAATAATAAAATTCCCCCTCCTATAAAAAGGAGGAGGGAAAAATACGTTAACAGCTTACGCATTCACTTTTCTCCGGTTAAGGAAGAAGAACGCGCCACCAGCAGCTACAAGTAATGCTCCGAAAAGAAGTGTGTTATAGCTGTTTGTTGCAGTGTCTGGTAGTGGGTATTCAACAGAAACGTTAGCGAACTCAGCTTTAGAATCTTCTGTAATTAAACCAATTTCACCGTTACTGATTGCAAATTCTTGTGTCGTTAACTTTTCACCATCTACAAAATATTCATACTGCTCGCCAGATTTTACGACCTTCAATTCGTGAGCAACGCTCCAATCGAAGTCTTCCGGTAAGTCAACGTTAATCCATTGATCATCTTGACCTTGTACTTTTGCAAATATTGCAAGTACATTAAATTGCTTATCTAAGAATGCAGCAGTCATGTTATTTACATCTTGAAAAGTAGTGATAAGTCCGAACTTTGGAAATTCCGCAGAACCAGTTTCAAGCCATTTAATATCAGCTTTTACTGTAAAGTCTGTTGCATCATGATTCCCATTATAAATTTGATTCCAACCAGGGCTTAATGTACTTGTTACTGTGCCATCATCAGCGATATCCCATTGACCGTAAACGATAGCACCAGTGCTGGATGGCCCCCAACTATCCTTGTCTACTGTTTCAGCAAATACAGCGATACTAGAAAAAATCGTTAATGCAGCAATTAATAAAGCGTTTGCAATTTTCTTCATCGATTTGTAGCCTCCTATTTTGTAATATGTTCCCTTGCTCGTATTGCGGATACTTATGCTGTCCACCACCCCCTTTATGATCAGTCTTGAACGATTAATCGTTCAAGACTGGGGCTGGCTGTAGCTCGGTGTTCGGTTCTTGATTTTTTACAGTTGGCCAACCGTCTTCCCACACGATAGGGTCTAACATAAGTGGGCGACGACTTGCTCCTGTCCAAAGCTTGTCATCTTCTTTGTTGATAGCATGGTATAAAATCCAATCCGTTCCTGCGTCATCCTGAACGATTGCGTTATGACCTGGACCTACATAGTTACCGTCTGCTTGTCTTTTTAAAATGGTTGTTCCTGGTGAATATTTAATGTCATTGCCATCTTTATCGAAATATGGCCCTTCGATGTTATCCGCTTTTGCAACGGCAACATGATACGTGCTGTTTTCACCTTCACAACAAGACCCGAGGGATCCGAAGAAGTAGAAACTATTATTTCGTTCAATGATATAAGGGGCTTCAAAGGCTGATCCGCCAATTTGGAATTTCTCGCCTGCAACTTCAAATCCATCTTCACTTAATTGGACACCAAAAATGCCGTGGAAGCTTCCCCAGAAGATATAAGGTCTTCCGTCTTCTGTTACATAGAAATATGGGTCAATAGAGTTGAAAACACCAATTTCTTCACTATCAAAAATTTTCCCTTTATCTTCAAATGGTCCTTCAGGCTTGTCAGACACTGCTACCCCAATTCCCGGGTTTGAATCACCCCAGATGGATAGTGAGTAGTACAAGTAATATTGATCTTGATACTTTTGGATATCTGGAGCCCAAATGCTGCCTGAGCCCTTCCACATCGGTTTCGTTTCAAAAGCAGGACCAACATACTCCCAATCAATTAAGTTTTTCGACCTTGTAACCGGTACCAAAACGGTGTTGGAGTGTTCTCCCCAAGCATCCTCGGTTCCGTATGCGTAATAGTATCCGTCATCAGCCTTTATGACCGATGGGTCTGCTAGTACAGGTTCATATACAGGGTTTTGAAACATTGCTTCATCAGTTTCCTTCCCGTCATTCTCCCCATCGCTGGAGTTATTGCTGCATCCTACTATCACGATAAGCAGAAGGAAGAATAATAGACTAAGTTTTTTCGACATGGTATTCACTCTCCAGTTGTTTGTAATAAATTAATTTAATTAATTATTATTATAGACTTGAAAACGCTTTTACACAATGGAAAGATATATAAAAACACAACTTTTTATAGAATGTGAAATGTTTCCAGTAGGGTTCGCAGATTCTATGAAAGGGAATGCATGATAGAGTAGCGAATTAAGAAGAATCTAATAAACAGAATCGGTGGTAGATCATGAAACGACTACAAGTAATGTTGTATATGAGTGGTTTTGCACTGTTTTTCCTATGTCTCACGTATACCGTATATTTTGGCTTTCAAACCTTTCATGTAGAAACAGAAAGGACGGTTTCGAGTGATTATGATTACCATATCGCCTTAATACCGGAAGAACTTGACAATGATTATTGGAAGCTCATTGAACAAGGAGCTCGGGATGCGGCGGAAGAGCACAATATATATATAGAGTACGTAGGAGCAAAGCAAGCCGACGATGACGAGCAGCTTCGGACGCTCGATAAAATGATTGCAGCAAAGGTAGATGGTATTTTAATCCAAGGGATGGGAGTGGAACGCTTCTATGATCTCGTCCACGAAGCCCGTCAAAAGGGAATCCCGATTGTCACTGTCGATACAGATTCCCCTTTAAGTGAACGGTTTGCTTATGTCGGAACGAACAACTATAAGGCAGGCTATATAGCCGGGGAAGCGCTCGTAAACAATACAACAGGGCATCAATATGTAGGGGTTATTACGGGACGTAATGTATCAAAAAATCAACAATTACGAGTGAGCGGCTTTCAAGACGCCATTGCTTCTTACGACCGTATTGAAATTGTTGATATCAGAGAATCAAACATTACTAAGGTTGGGGCGGCGGAAGCGACTTATGAATTATTAAAAGAACACGCTAACATTAACGCTTTTTTTGGAACGAGTGCATTAGACGGAATAGGTATCCATGAAGGAATTACCCAAATGAATGTAAAAAACCATCCTTATATTATTGCCTTTGATGATCTTCCGGAAACGATTCGACTTGTTCAAAGGGGGAAGATCCAGGCTACGGTTATTCAACAACCTTATGAAATGGGTGTCAATGGGGTTCATGTGCTAATGGATTTAATGAAAAGGAAGCATACGCCTGAGTTACATTTCACAAACATAGAAGTGATTCACCGAGAAGATGTGTTAAATCGAACGTATAAGGGAGGAGTAATCCGATGAAAACGATCCGTAGTAAATTGATTCTCTACTTCTTCTTTTTCGTTCTACTGTTTAATATCGTAGCGACAACCATCTATTTTAGTAGTCATCGGTTGATGAATGAATATCATACAAGTATCGAACGGTTTCTCGTATTAAATACGATTTCCCAAACATCTAATGAATTGTATGATACCGTTAATGCTTACGTTGTGGAAAAAACAGCGCCACATTTAACGCGATATTACGATGTCCGGCAAAAACTGATGGAAGATAAGGAACAACTTCGAGAGAAAGTGACCCACCTAGATCCCATTCAACTGAATCAATATATCCATATAATTGATACCCTTCTTCAAGAGAGTGAACTAACCGTAGGTTTTGTATTGAAACATGATATTGAACGATATACAGAACACGTAAAAGAAACCCGGCAAACAGCGAATTATATCCAGGAAACAACATTACATTTAATCGATATGGAGTTAACCGAATACCAAGATTTCTACCAGCAACTGCAACAACGTCATGAACATTTTAAATGGTTCATCATTTCATTGTTTGGAACGACGGTCTTGCTTGGTATATTTTTCGCCGTTTGGTTTTCACGAAGTATGAACAAACCGATCCAAACGTTATCGAATGCAGCTCAGGAGGTTGCGTCTGGGGTATTAGAAGGCCCCGACATTAAGATTAAATCAAATGATGAATTAAAGCTGCTTGGAACGACGTTTAACGATATGCGGAAAAACATTCGTAATTTAATAGAAGAAATGAAAGAAAAGTCCGAGCTGGATCGCCTTCTGAAAGAATTGGAACTGAAACATTTGCAAAACCAAATTAATCCACATTTCTTATTTAATACGTTAAATACGATTTCGAGGATGGCTTACCTGGAAAATGCCCGTAACACTTCGAAATTAATTGAAGCTGTTTCTGTTTTGTTACGCCATAGTTTAGGAGATTTACGGAAATCCGTTACGTTAAAAGATGAAGTAGAGGTTGTACACGAGTATTTATATATCCAATCGACCCGATTTGCGGACCGAATGAAATTTACGAAGAGGATAGAAACGGACAACTTAACTATTCCTATTCCACGGCTGACTCTGCAACCGTTAGTCGAAAATGCTTTTATTCACGGGATTGAAGGAAAGGAAGATGGTGGTGTTATTGGATTGCACATCTTTGAGGAAAAAGAGAAGGTCGTCGTTGAAATAGAAGATAATGGGGTAGGCATGTCTGAAGAATTAATCGATAAATTCCAAAACATTCAAAATGATGATGATCATGACGACCATGTTGGCCATTCGACAGGGCTTGGACTGCGAAATGTAATCCGGAGATTGCAGCTGTTTTATCAAGAAGAGAACGTTGTAGAAATTGATTCCCAATTATATAGAGGAACTACGATCCGTTTGCGATTACCAAAGACGATAGAAGAGGTGGATAAATAATGAACGTTGTCGTTGCAGAGGATGAGTATCTAGAGCGGAAGGTGCTGAAGAAGTTTCTGGAGGATAGTTTTCCGAATATACATGTTGTTGGGGAAGCACCGAATGGACGTGTCGCGATTGAAATGGCGCGAAACGAAGATGTTGATTTTATGATTGTCGATATTAAAATGCCAGGAATAGATGGACTGCAAGCGATTGAGGCCATTCGTAAGGAAAAGCCTCATATGAAGTTTATCATTATGAGTGCCTACAATTACTTTGATTACGCCAAAAAAGCTATGAAAATGGGGGTGAAAGAATATATTTTAAAGCCGAGTAAAAAAGAGGAATTAGTTGAAGCGATTCATCGCATGAAAAAGGAAATTGAAGAGGAACGGAAGATGGAGGTTGAATCGAATCATATTAAGAAGCAGCAATTCTTATACAAACTCCTTCATAACGAAATCGATGATCAAGTAAAGCAAATGCAGAAAGAGCTGTTCCCGGGAACTCACTATATCGTTTGTATGGCCATAGACCGTGTAGAGAAAGAAAATCTATCAAACTGGGAACAATGGCTTGCGAAGTCATTGGCGGTCCCCTCTCTGTTTACGTTTCAAAACGGACAACTTATCATCTTTCTATTTACCGAACAGGAGTTAAAGCGTCAGCAGTTACAAGAGGTAGCCAAATCAATGTACCACCGTGCCCCTGACGTAGTTGTCGGAATCGGTTGTTCCTATCACTATTTAAAAGATGCTTTGAAATCTTACAATGAAGCGGTATTAGCAACACAGCAATTAAAAAGCCGGAATCAGTCATATGGTTTTTATCGTAAACAGCATAAATCAGAAGACTGTAAAAAGGCTTTTTTCTCCGCCTTGCAATTAGGTGACGAACAACGAGCGATGTTAGAAATGAAAAATTGCCTGAACAAACTGGACGAAGATGATGTGCGGGAAATCTTTTTTCATATGAAACACAATGTGGAAGGCCTTCAGCAACTACTCGACGACTTTAAGTTTCAAAATATATTAGATGAAGCAGAGTGGGAAAAGCTGGTTCGACTTTGTACGACCCACATTCAACACGTACAAAAATCCCAGCGCTATATTGAAAGGGTACAACAATATATTAAAGAAAATTACCATCATTCTATGACTTTGGAAGATGCAGCTGCCCTTGTAGACTTAAGCCCGAGTTATTTATCGGTATTGTTCAAAGAAGAGACGAACCAAACCTTCATTGAATACGTCACGCATATTCGAATGGAGCGTGCGATTGAACTATTACAACAAAATAAACATAGTTTAAAAGAAATTTGTTTCATGATTGGATATAAAGACCCAAATTATTTTAGTAGGGTGTTTAAAAAACATACATCGAAATCCCCAAAGCAATTCCAGGGCGAAATCTTAAAAAAGTGAAGAAAATCGTAAAAAAGTACAGAAAACAAGTCCTTTTCCTTTATCACTTCTCATTTATAATGGTGATGAAAGCGTTACCAAATAGTCAAAGGGGGATATAAAAATGAAGAAATTGTGGAGTTTCATCCTACTACTCGTTATTGCTGTTTTTGCTGTAGCATGTAGTGATAATGCGAGTGGTTCAGATGATGAACAAAAACTGGAAATCTTTAGCTGGTGGACTGGAGCCGGTGAAGAGGATGGCTTAAATGCACTAATTGACTTATTCCAAGAACAATATCCAGATATAGAAGTAGAAAATGCTGCGGTATCCGGTGGTGCTGGAACGAACGCAAAAGCAGTATTAGCTACAAGAATGGCTGGTGACGATCCACCATCAACATTCCAAGTGCACGGTGGTGCTGAATTAAATGAAAGTTGGGTAGCGGCTGGCAAGATGGAACCGCTAAATGACTTTTTCGAAGAAGAAGACTTAATGGATAAGTTTCCACAAGAACTGATTGACCTAGTTAGTAAAGATGGAAACATTTATTCTGTACCTGTTAACATCCATAGAGGAAATGTGCTTTGGTACAACAAACATATTTTTGAGGAGCATGGACTGGAGCCTCCAACAACTTTTGATGAGTTTTTTGATGTAGCTGAACAGTTACAAGCAGCTGGTGTTACACCACTAGCCCTTGGTGATAAAGAATCTTGGACTGCGTCCCACTTATTTGAAACTGTACTGTTAGCGGAACTTGGTGCAGAGGACTACGGTAAGCTTTGGACGAAAGAAATTGGTTTTGACGATGACCGCGTTGTTGCGGCCGCTGAAACATTTGTCAGAATGCTGGAATATGTGAACGAAGATCATAGTTCCCGTAACTGGCAAGACGCTTCCCAGCTAGTAGGGAATGGGGACGTAGCGATGAACGTGATGGGTGATTGGGCAAAAGGTTATTTCTCTAATGACTTGAACTTAGTGACAAACGAGGACTTCGGATATGTACCTACACCAGGTACAAACGGTACGTTCATGGTTATTACAGATACGTTCGGTCTACCAAAAGGTGTTAGCAACCCTGATGATGTAAAGAGCTTTTTAAGTGTATTAGCTTCTGTTGAAGGTCAAGATACGTTTAATCCATTAAAAGGTTCCATTCCGGCTCGTGTCGATGCGGATCAATCAAAATATGATCAGTACGGAAAAGATACGATTGAAGACTTCAACAAAGATGAACTGGCAGCTAGTATCGCCCACGGTTCAGCAGCACCTGAAGGTTTCGTGACGAAACTGAACCAAGCCATTAACATTCTTGTCACACAACAAGATGTTGAACAATTTATCGATTCACTAGTAGCTGCATCTGAAGAACTATAAATGATAACTCGGGGTACAGTTGAACCTCCCCTTATAGCCCCGTATCACAATGGGTGATACGGGGTTCATTTATAAAATAGCGTACGAGAACAGGAGGGGAATAGCGTGAAAGCAGCAAATGGATCAAAAATGACAAAAGACAGATGGATGGCGGTTGGATTTTTAATGCCTTCTTTTCTCCTCATTGTCATCTTTGTATATGGGTTTATCGGTTGGACTGGATACGTATCCGTTAGTAATTGGAATTCGATCGTCCAAGATTTATCGTTTGCAGGTTTGAAAAACTACATTTATCTATTCCAAGATTACCGTTTCCAAGCGGATTTACGGAATACGTTATTTTTTACGATTTTATTTATTGGACTCATTATTATTTTAGGATTAACGTTAGCGGTTTTATTAGATAAACAACTGAAGGGCGAGTCGATCTTTCGGAACATTTTCTTCTTTCCGATGGCGCTCTCTTTTGTTGTAACAGGTGTCGTTTGGCAATGGTTATTAAACCCTTCAACAGGGATTAACAACTTTTTGCAAACCTTCGGAATACAGCCGAAATGGTATACCGATACAAATATTTTAGCTGGGTTTCAATGGGGGAAAATCGAATTTGGAGTACCTGTTGCCATCATAGCTGTTGTCATCGCTGCGGTATGGCAAATGACCGGATTTGCCTTAGCGATGTACTTGGCCGGTTTACGCGGCATTCCGGAAGAAATAAGAGAGGCTGCTCGTATAGATGGAGCATCAGAACTTTATATTTACCGGAAAGTGGTCATTCCACAACTACGTCCGATAACAGTTAGTGTCATCATCATTATGGCCCACATATCGTTAAAAATATTTGATCTCATATACGCGATGACAGGACCTGGTGCCAACTTTGTAACCGACGTACCTGGGGTTTACATGTTTGAAACGACCTTTAGGGGAAACTATTATGCTAATGGTGCCGCGATCGCGATTATTATGTTGCTAACTGTTGCGATCTTCATTGTCCCTTATTTATGGAATGCTAGAAGGGGGAGTTCATAATGGCTACTACATTTTCATACGGGAGACTATTCAAGTACTTTATATTAGCAATATTAGCAATATTCTTTCTTCTGCCAATTTATGTTATAATCGTGACAAGTTTAAAACCACTAGATGAAGTTTCTTTAGATAGCATGTGGGCACTACCTTCTAGTTTGGATTTTAGTAGTTATAGCTTAGCATTTGCGAAACTGGCACCAAACTTCTTAAATAGCTTTTACTTGGCGATTCCTGCTACTTTACTTTCTGCTTTGTTAGGCGCGATGAATGGGTACGTTCTATCAAAATGGAAATTTAAAGGTTCTGAGACATTATTTACGTTCATATTATTTGGAATGTTCATTCCGTACCAAAGTATTTTAATTCCACTTATCCAATTTTTACGGGACATTGGATTGTACAATTCCATTGCTGGATTAATTCTAGTACACGTCGTATACGGAATACCGATTACAACGCTAATGTTCCGAAACTTTTATGCTAGCATTCCTGATGAAATGATTGAATCAGCACAGATTGATGGAGCGAATTTCCTGAAAGTATTCCGCCATATCATGTTACCGTTATCTGTAACAGGGTTTGTCGTTGTAGCCATTTGGCAGTTCACGAATATTTGGAATGAGTTTTTGTTCGCTGTAACCATTACGACGAATAATAACCAGCCTGTCATGGTTGCATTGCAAAACTTATCCGGAAGCCAAATTGTACAATGGAATGTTCAAATGGCTGGAGCTTTAATTGCCGCTTTACCGACATTGATTGTTTATATCATACTAGGCAAATATTTCGTTCGCGGACTGTTAGCAGGGTCAGTTAAGGGTTAGGTAGAAAAGAGTCCAAAAAGGTTTTTGGGCTCTTATTTTATAAAAGGGAGGAATTTATATGAGTAAGGTAAAATGGGGGATTTTAAGTACAGCACAGATCGGACAGAAGGCGTTAATCCCTGCTATTGAAAACGCTGAAAACGCTGAAGTAGTAGCAATTGCCGGAAGAAATGAAAACGTTTACGATGTAGCGAAAGCATTTCAAATTCCTACGGCCTATATGAATTATGAAGAATTACTGAAAGACGAGAATGTTGATGCCGTTTATATCCCATTGCCAAACAGCTTACATAAAGATTGGGTTGTAAAAGCGGCTGAGCATGGAAAGCATGTTCTCGTAGAAAAGCCGGCAGGGCTTAATGCAGACGAAGTACAAGTGATGGTGGACGCCTGTGAAAAACATAACGTAAAGTTTATGGAAGCTTTCATGTATCAGTTTCATCCCCAACATGATCTCGTGAAAAAATTTATTGCTGAGGGAGAGATTGGTGATGTTTCCTTTATCCGCTCTTCATTTTCATTTTATTTGCCAGGAGAAGACGAAAACATACGTTTAAACCCTGAACTAGGTGGAGGAACGTTGTATGATGTAGGTTGTTATGCTTTACATTCTATCCGTAATATTACCGGGAGTGAGCCAGTAGAAGTATTTGTCCGTGGGAAAAAGCGCGCTGGATCCGAAGTTGATACAACAGTTACAGGAGTTATGCAATTAGAAAACGGAATCGAAGCAGTATTTGATAGCAGTTTTGATGTAACGTTTCGAACAGTGTACGAAGTCGTTGGGACAAAAGGGACAATCGAAGTTCCCCATGCCTTTCGACCAGACAAAAATGGCCATAATGGAGTTGTGATTGTGCACAAAGAAGATGGATCCACTCAAGAACATCAAGTTTTCGGTGACCAATATAAGCTGCAAGTTGAGCATTTCTCTGAAAGTGTACGTACAGGTCAAACACCTTCTTACACACCTGAGAAAATATGGCGACATGCCAAAGCAATGGATGCGTGTTTTGAATCGATGAAACAAAATCAACCAATAAATTTGTAAGTGAATGGAGTGGAAAGGACATGTTATTTGGTGCGATTGAAGCAGGAGGAACAAAATTTGTCGTTGCCGTCGGTAAGGAAAATGGGGAAGTCGTAGAAAAAAAGACGATCCCTACTACGACGCCAGATGAAACAATTCGGGAAGTGGAGAAGTTTTTTGCAAATAAGCAATTAACTTCAGTCGGTGTCGGTACGTTTGGTCCAGTCGATTTAAATTCAAATCGAGAGACGTACGGTTTTATTACGACAACACCTAAGGTGAAATGGCAAAATTATAATCTGCTCGGAGAGCTAAAGGAAATTTTACATGTTCCGGTAGCGATTGATACGGATGTGAATGTGGCCGCACTCGGGGAGAAAACATTAGGGGCAGCCAAGGATGTTGATTCCTGTTTGTATTTAACAGTTGGCACTGGCATTGGCGGTGGCGCAGTCATGAATGGACAAACAGTAAAAGGTTTATCACATCCGGAAATGGGCCACGTCCGTGTCGTGAAACACCCGAATGACTCCTTTTCGGGTACATGTCCTTTTCACGGTTCGTGTTTAGAAGGAATGGCTTCAGGACCTGCTATAAAGGAGCGTTGGGGAGAGTCGGCAGAGCAATTGCAAGATCGAAACGAAGTATGGGAAATGGAAGCATACTACATAGCTCAAGGATTAGTTAGCTTCATGTACACATTATCACCGGAAAAGATGATTCTCGGTGGGGGAGTCATGCAGCAAAAACAACTCTTTTCCCTTATTCATGAAGAAGTTTACAAGTTAAATGCAAACTATTATGACCTTCCCATTTTACAGAAGGAAAACATTCATTCCTATATCGTGCCTCCTGAATTAGGGTCAAATGCAGGAATTGTTGGAGCATTATTATTAGCTGAACAAAATGTGTAACGCAGGTAGAAATGGAGGGAAGAGAATATGTTAAAAGGCATACCAAACGTGATTTCTCCAGAATTGATGAAGATTTTACTAGAGATGGGCCACGGGGATGAACTTATTATAGCTGACGGGAATTTTCCGGCAGCTTCATGTGCTCAACGGTTGGTTCGTAGTGACGGCAACGGAACGAAAGAGCTGCTCGATGGGATATTAAAGTTTTTTCCTATTGATACATTTAGTGACGATCCGGTAGCGCTTATGGAAGTTGTAGAAGGTGATTCTACAGTACCAACGATTTGGGGTGAATATCAATCTATTATCCAAAAGTACGAACCGCAATTTGAACACTTTAAATTTATTGAGAGATTTGCTTTTTATGAGCGGGCGAAGAAGGCATATGCCATTGTCGCAACGAGCGAGGGTGCTCTTTATGCAAATATCGTCTTGAAAAAGGGCGTTGTAACAGATTCTTAATATTGAGGGGGATGAGTGTGAGTACATTTTTATTAGCCCATGATATCGGCACAACCGGTAATAAAGCGACCCTTTTTAGTAAAGACGGGGACGTTGTCGCAAGTACGTTTTACGGGTATAACACAAATTATCCACAAGTTGGATGGGCAGAACAAAACCCAAATGATTGGTGGAAGGCGGTTTGTCATTCAACAAAGGAATTGTTGCAACAGGCAAATGTATTGGCAAATGAAGTCGCAAGTATATCCTTTAGTGCTCAAATGCAAGGTGTTGTTGCAGTCGATCAGAAGGGGCAATTGCTGCGGGATGCTATTATCTGGGCTGATATGCGAGCAGAGGATGAGGCGAAATATTTAAGTGACAGCCTTGGGTTTGATACGATTTATGAAATTACAGGGCATAGAATAAGCTCATCTTATTCTGGTGCGAAAATTGTATGGATAAAGCATAATGAGCCTGACATTTATCAAAAGACGTATAAATTTTTGCATGTAAAAGATTATTTAATTTTTAAATTAACAGGAAAATTCGGTACAGATTATACAGACGCTAGTGGGATGAATTTATTAGATCTTTCAAAGAAAGAGTGGTCTAGTAAAATTGTGGATGCATGGGGGATTGATGGGGAGAAATTGCCGAACCTATATCCTTCCACATATGTTATTGGAGAAGTAACGAACACGGCATCAGCTGAAACGGGATTACAATTCGGAACACCAGTCGTAATGGGTGGTGGAGATGGTAGTTGTGCTGCACTTGGTGCAGGTATTGTAGAAGATGGGGATATCTTTAACTATATTGGGTCATCTTCATGGATCGCATTATGCAGTTCAGAGCCGTTGATTGACCTTGAAATGAAAACATTTACGTTTGCCCATATTGATGAAAATAAGTATTTACCTTGTGGAACGATGCAAGCGGCAGGGACATCCTATCAGTGGGTAAGAGACCAAATCTATCAAAATGTTATCGGTAACGTAGGTGGTAGGAAGAACACGTACGATGTGATGAATGAGGAAGCGGGACGCTCGAAACCTGGCGCTAATAATTTAATTTATTTACCTTATTTACTTGGTGAACGCTCACCGTGGTGGGATCCAAAGGCGAAAGGATCATTTATTGGACTTCACGTGACACACACGAGAGAAGATATAGCGAGAGCTACATTAGAAGGGATTACGATGAATTTAAAAGTCGTATTAGACACCTTCCGTAAGTACCACGGCCATTTCAATGATATGTGGCTTTTTGGTGGGGGAGCGAAAAGCCTATTATGGCGCCAAATTTTAGCCGATATTTACGGGGTTGAAATTCACGTACCGAAACTGTTGGATGAAACGACTTCCATGGGAGCAGCGATTGCCGGAGGCGTTGGAGCTGGCGTCATTAAAGATCTTTCAGTGGCAAAGGAATGGGTAAAAAAGGACGATAGTCATTTACCTAACAATGAACATCGCCAATTATATGATGAATTGTTTCACATTTTTCAAGATGCCTATAAACAATTAGCCCCCATAAATCATAGATTAAGTGATTTACATAGCAAGCGAGGTTGATCGAATGCAACCTCAAGGCTCACTTTCCTTAAGGTTAATTCATGGAAAAACCCTCATGTGACAGTCATTCTAAGCAAATTTACAAACTATTTGAATTAGTTGAAAATTTCTGTTGATTTTGTCCGCTATGTCCGATATAATCAAATAAAATACGAGGAAAAAAGAACTATTTTTTTCTTTTTTTGTAAGTGCTTACAAAACGAAATGATATCGATTATCAAATTTATATTGTAGTGCAGGTATATTTTTTTACCCAGTGTTGTTACCGGTAACAAAAATGTAACACCTATTACATGCAGAAGAGGGTGATCACATGAGCGATGTCTTATTAAGAATGGAAGGGATTTATAAAGGTTTCCCTGGTGTTCAAGCGTTGTCCAATGCTCAACTCGAATTGAAATCAGGGGAGATACATGCGTTAGTAGGTGAAAATGGCGCTGGTAAATCCACTTTAATGAAAATTTTAACCGGTATTTATCAGAAAGATAAAGGTGTAATACGTTATCAAGGCAATGAGATCGAGATTCCGAATACAAAATTTGCACAAAACTTAGGAATCAGTATAATTCACCAAGAATTAAATTTAGCGCAAGATTTAACGGTTGCCCAAAACATTTTTATCGGTCGGGAAATACGAAAAGGGTTCAATCTTTTTTTAGACGAGAAGAAATTAAATGATAAAGCGAAGGAACTGTTCGATTGGATGAATATTAATCTTGATCCGAGAGAATATGTTTCCAATTTATCTGTAGCGAAACAACAAATGGTCGAAATTGCGAAAGCCCTTTCTTTTAACTCCAAAGTGTTGGTCATGGATGAACCGACAGCTGCTTTAACAGACTCAGAGATTGAAACGTTGTTTACCATTATTGATCAGCTACGGGAAAACGGCGTTGGCATTGTGTACATATCACACCGAATGGAAGAGTTGAAACAAATCACCGATCGTATAACCGTCATGAGAGATGGAGAATACATTGGCACCGTGAATACCGATGAAACAACGATAGATGAAATTATTTCAATGATGGTAGGTCGCCAAATCTATGAATCCTCCAGTCCTGAAGTGAAAGAAAATGATAACGAAATCGTATTAGAAGTAAAAAACTTAAACCAGGGTAATTTCCTTAAAGATGTGAACTTTACATTAAGGAAAGGTGAGATTCTTGGTTTTGCTGGCCTAATGGGGGCAGGGCGTACTGAAGTAGCCCGTGCCATTTTCGGTGCAGACCCAGTCGATTCGATGGACATTTATATAAAAGGTGAAAAAACGAACATTAATTCGCCAAATGATGCGGTGGAAAATGGAATCGGTTACATTTCAGAGGATCGAAAACGTTTTGGTCTTATGGTGAATATGGACGTAAAATCAAATATTGCGCTAGCTTCTTTAAAATCGTTCCTCAGAAAAACGGGTTGGGCGAATGATAAGCGCATTAGAGAGCAATCAAAAGAAATGGTCGACGCGTTAAAGGTGAAAACGCCGAGTATTAACCAAGAGGTTCGACTTCTTTCAGGGGGAAACCAGCAAAAAGTTGTCATCGGCAAGTGGTTAACAAGGGATAGTGAAATTTTAATATTTGATGAACCAACGAGAGGAATTGATGTTGGTGCGAAAGGTGAAATTTATAAACTGATTAATAAATTAGTAGACGAAGGCAAATCTGTAATTATGATCTCTTCGGAACTACCTGAGGTTCTCAGAATGAGCCATCGTATTATGGTGATGTGTGAAGGGAGAGTCACAGGAGAACTATCCAGTCAAGAAGCATCACAAGAGGCTATTATGACATACGCTACACAACGAATTAAATAAGTTTTTAACAGACAAAATGGGGGGAAAAGCATGAAGCCAGAAACAAACGGTTCCAAGGTGGAGAAGAAACCTTTTAAATTACCAATAAAATCAGGGGCAATCCAACAACTTTTAGCATTTGCGAGTTTAATTGTTTTACTTATCTTTTTTTCAATCGCCTCACCAAACTTCTTTCAGTTTTCTAACATCGTAAGTATTCTACTCTCAACTTCAGTCATCGGAATTTTAGCTCTTGGTGTAACATTCGTCATTATAACGGCTGGTATTGACCTTTCTGTTGGTACAGCAATGACGTTATGTTCCGTAATGACGGCAGTCTTTGTCGTAACGTGGGGATTGCCTACTCCGTTAGGGGTGTTACTAGGAATTTTAACAGGGGCACTTGCAGGCTGCTTATCTGGTTTAGCGGTGGCAAAAATGAAAATACCATCCTTTATTGCAACACTCGCGATGATGATGATTGCAAAAGGGTTAGCCCTCGTTATATCTGGTACGAGACCAATCTATTTTTCTGACACACCAGGATTTTCCGAAATTGCACTAGGTTCTATCATTCCAGGGCTTAAAATCCCGAACGCTGTTTTAATCTTTTTCTTCATGGCGATATTTGGTTCCATTATTTTATCGAAAACGGTAATTGGCCGTTATACATTTGCAATTGGCAGTAATGAAGAAGCAACACGTCTATCTGGGGTCAATGTGGACCGATGGAAAGTTATCATATATACAATTGCCGGCTTATTTACAGGTGTAGCAGGTGTACTTATGGCATCTCGATTAAACTCTGCCCAGCCCGGTTTAGGGATGGGATATGAATTGGAAGCAATTGCGGCAGTCGTAATCGGGGGAACTTCATTAAGTGGAGGAAAAGGGACCATGGTAGGAACCGTCATTGGTGCTCTGATCATGAGTGTTCTTACGAATGGGTTACGAATCCTGTCTGTACCTCAAGAGTGGCAAACGGTTGTTGTAGGTATTGTCATCATCTTTGCTGTTTATGCAGATATCTTACGTCGTCGTCAAACAGCTTAATCATTTCGGTATTATCTCCGTTAGGAGTTCAATACAATTTTTCACAAAATAAAGGGGGAAATGAATGTGAGAAAGTTTTTATTAATGTTACTTACTTTTTCAATCGTTGCAGTGATGCTGGCAGCCTGTGGCGAAGAAGAGACATCTTCGGATGAGGAAAGAGATCCTGATAAGCTTTACATTCCAATCGTCTCAAAAGGATTCCAACACCAGTTTTGGCAAGCAGTAAAACAAGGTGCGGAACAAGCGGCTGAAGAGTTTGATGTTGAAATTACGTTTGAAGGTCCTGAAACAGAGGCACAAGTTGATAAACAAATGGATATGCTAAAGGCAGCCTTGGATAAAGATCCAGATGCACTTGGATTTGCGGCATTAGACAGCCAAGCAGCGATCCCTGTTCTACAAGGAGCAGCGGATGCAGGCATTCCTATTGTAGCCTTTGACTCTGGTGTAGATGGTGACTTACCAATTACAACTGCAGCTACAGACAACAAAGCAGCTTCTGCTCTAGCGGCCGATAAAATGGCAGAGTTAATTGGCGAAGAAGGAAAAGTGGCATTAATCGTTCACGACCAAACGAGTGTTACGGGTGTTGACCGTCGTGACGGATTTTTAGAGCAAATGGAAGAGAAATATCCAAACATTGAAATTGTTGACGTTCAATATGGTGGTGGGGACCACTTGAAATCGACTGACCTTGCAAAAACCATTATGCAAGCGCATCCAGATCTTGACGGTTTCTTCGGTTCTAACGAAGGATCAGCAATTGGTGTTGTAAACGCGGTTCGTGAAGCAGGTAAAGAGGGCGAAGTTACGATTGTTGGATTTGATTCAGGTAAGCAACAAATTGATGCTATTAAGGATGGCGTAATGGCAGGAGCGATTACACAGAATCCTATCGGTATCGGGTATGAAACAGTAAAAGCTGCTGTTGATGCTATTAACGGTAAAGATGTACCAGAAGTCATTGATACTGGATTCTTCTATTATGATCAAAGCAATATCGATGATGATGAAATTCAAGCTGTACTTTATGAATAAAAAATGAGGAGGAGGTTGCTATGTAGCAGCCTCCTACCATTCTATTATTGTTTCTGATGAGCAAGGAATACTAATAGAATGGTTATATGTTTAACCATGAAGTATTTTCGCATTTTACTATTGAAAGGAGAATAAGTTCATGTCCTTACAAAATCAAATAGCTATAGTAACGGGAGCAGGAAAAGGTGTCGGGAAAGAAGTTGCAAAGGAACTTTTATCTTCGGGGGTACATGTTTTTGCAGTGACAAGAAGTGAAGAAGATTTAGATCGTTTACATGAAGAAACGAGTGAAATACGTCAAGAGAACGGGACGAACCTTTATCGAATTGCTGGTGATGTTTCGAAAGAGGAAACATTACATAAGACAATGGATGCTGTAAAGGAGAAACACGGAAGAGTCGACATGTTAATTAACAATGCCGGCATTGGAAGATACGGAAAATTGGATGACCTCGACATTGGTGACTACGATGCGATGATGGATAGCAACATGAGAAGTACATTCCTCTTCTCAAAAGGTGTACTCCCGTTTATGAAAGAACAGAAGTATGGTCATATCCTCAATGTTGCATCAGTTGCGGGTAAAAAAGGATTACCAAACGAAACCGTTTATTGTGCTTCCAAATTTGCTCAAGTAGGGTTTGCGCAAGCTTTAGACCATGAAGTACGTGAGTTTGGCATTAAAGTAAGCAGCCTCTGTCCAGGAGGAATCAATACGAATTTTGCAATGGGAACAGGTCGAACACCAGATGATCCTAATTTAGAACAATTTTTAGATGCGAAAGATGTGTTAGAGGCGGTCATGTTTATCTTAAAACAGTCACCAAAAAGTCGCGTAATCGAATTGTTTATGAGACCTGTATCTGAACCTATTTAAATAAAATTTTAACGAATAAAGGAGGGATTATATGACAGACGTCAAGAAAGATTTGGAAAAATACGCTCATAAAATCGTGGACACAGGACTTGTCGTAGGAGCAGGTGGAAACTTAAGTATGAGAAGTGGGGACATTATGTATTTATCTCCAAGTGGTTTTGATTTAAAGGAAATCGAGGATCACCAGTGGGTTCGAGTAGATATTCCGACAGGAGAAGTGTTAGATGATTTAAAGCCTTCTTCAGAGATTTTAATGCACCTCGAGTGCTTTAGGAAACGTCCAGATATTACTGCAGTTCTTCACGCTCATCCTAGTTATTCAGTCGGGGTATCTTCCACAGGTCAAAAGATTCCCAACTTATTTCCGGATTTTCCGGCAATGGTGAAAAGTGTTGCTTATTTAGACTATATGATACCAACCACTCATGTGTTGGCAGATGCTGTTAGTGATGTGATAGAAGAACATGATGTCGTTGTCATGCGCAACCACGGTGTATTAACGGTTGGAAAAACGATGAAAGAAGCATTCTTTTTCATGCAACTAACAGAAGAGTCTGCAAAAGTTTATACGATCAGTTGTACAGTAGGTACACCAAGAGTACTAACGGAGGAAGAGTGCGATGATTTACGTAATTTATCGTCAGAGCAGTATCGTCAAAAACTATTAAAAGACTCGAAATGACGATTATACTGAGGTGTTATTGTGATGAAAAAAGTATGGGCATTTGATTTAGGGGCATCCAGTGGCAGGTTGATGCTAGCTTCCTTTGATGGTCAACAAATACATACCGAAGAAGTACATCGTTTTTCTAATCATCCTGTCTTTATTACGAACCATTACCATTGGGACTTATTGAACATTTTTCAAGAGATGAAACGGGGTATCTCCAAAAGTGTGAAAATGGGTCATAACGATATTGAAAGTATGGCAATTGATACTTGGGGTGTTGATTTCGGCCTTATTTCATCGAGTGGAGAATTATTAGGAAATCCTTATTCATACAGGGATAACCAAACGTTTTCCGGTATGGAGAAGGTGTTAAAAAAGGTAACGAAAAAAGAATGGTTTCAACGTTCCGGAATTGAGCCTGCTCCAATAAACACAATTTGTCAATTGGTGGCCATTCAAGAACGACAACCACACTTACTGGAACATACGGAAACGTTACTTTTAACTCCTAACCTGGTAAGTTATTTATTTTCCGGTGAAAAATTTAACGAGTATACAATTAGTACAACAACGTCTATGTACAATATTGAACAAAAAAATTGGGATACGGAACTTATGAATATGTTGAATATACCGTCCGACATGATGGCACCTGTAGTGAAACCAGGTACAATTGTTGGACCGACAATGTCGGCCATTAATGATGAGCTCCATATTCATCCCGTAAAAGTCATTGCTGGCGCTGGGCATGATACCGCCTGTGCTTTTGCGAGAATCCCGGCTAATGATCAAAACGCCGTGTTTATGAGCTGTGGAACGTGGATTTTATTAGGGATTAAAGTCGACAAACCAGTCGTCACCGAGGAAGCCTTTCAGTCTGGGTTTACGAATGAAGGAACAATGGATGGTAAATATCGATTAATGAAAAATAGTATGGGGCTATGGCTCATCCAGCGTTGTAAAGCGGTATGGGATAAGGAAGGAACTTCCATATCCTATGAAGAAGAAAACCGTTTAGTAAACGAAGCGAAACCGTTCCAACGTTTTATTAATCCAGATGACACGCAATTTTTAAATCCTCTAAGTATGACGGAGCAAATTGCGAAGTTTTGTAGAGAAACAGGCCAATCTCCACCTATTACGAAGGGAGACTTTTTACGCTGTATATTAGAAAGTCTTGCTTTGAAATATAGATGGGTGATCGAAAACTTGGAATCTATGACAGATAAGTCTATTCAAACTATATATATGGGCGGTGGTGGAATTCAAAATCAAGTGTTATGCCAATTCATAGCGAATGCAACCCAGCGGAAAGTTGTAGCAGGTCCTGTCGAAGCAACATCTATCGGCAATGCGGTAGGCCAATTTATGGCACTTGGTGAAATTAAAGATTATGAACAGGCAAATGAAGTCATTAATCGTTCGATTACAACAAATGTATACGAGCCGAACGACCAAGCAAGTTGGCAAGATGCTTACCAACAATTTGTAAAACGATTATAAGGGAGGAACTTGAAAATGGCACAAGATAATAGATTTTATGGGCAATTACCTAAAATTGGAATTCGACCGGCAATCGATGGCCGAAGAAAGGGCGTTCGTGAATCACTAGAAGAGACAACTATGAATATGGCAAAATCCGTTGCAACATTCATAGAAGAGAATGTGAAATATTATAATGGGGAACCTGTTGAATGTGTCATCGCCGACACTTGTATTGGTGGAGTGGCTGAAGCGGCACAAACTGCTGAAAAGTTCGAGCGTGAAGGTGTCGGTGTTTCTTTAACTGTGACACCTTGCTGGTGCTATGGGGCCGAAACGATGGATATGAATCCGACAATTCCGAAAGCGGTATGGGGATTTAACGGTACGGACCGCCCAGGTGCTGTTTACTTAGCAGCCGTACTAGCAGCCCATAACCAAAAAGGATTGCCTGCATTCGGAATTTATGGGAAAGATGTGCAAGATTTACATGACACGTCGATCCCTGAGGACGTACAGGAGAAAATTTTACGGTTTACGAAAGCGGGTTTAGCTGCTGCCATGATGAAAGGGAAGTCTTATCTTTCTATGGGTTCTGTTTCCATGGGAATTGCCGGAAGTGTTGTAACGGAAGACTTTTTCCAGGAATATTTAGGGATGCGCAATGAGTATGTTGATATGTCTGAATTTATTAGAAGACTTAATGAAGACATATATGACCAAGACGAGTTTGAAAAGGCAATGAGCTGGGTGAAGGAAAATTGTAAAGAAGGTCCAGATGATAATGCTGAAGGATTTAAGCGTACCCGTGCTCAACTGGACCATGATTGGGAAACAAGCGTAAAAATGACATTAATTGCCCGTGACCTGATGGTCGGTAACGAAAAGTTAGCCGAAATAGGCTTTGAAGAAGAAGCGTTAGGTCGTAACGCAATTGCTGGTGGATTCCAAGGGCAACGTCAGTGGACAGATCACTTTCCTAACGGAGATTTTATGGAGGCGATATTAAATACATCATTTGATTGGAATGGGAAGCGGGCACCGTATATTGTTGCGACGGAAAATGATAGTTTAAATGGTGTGACAATGCTATTCGGTCATTTGCTGACAAATACGGCTCAAGTGTTTGCTGATGTTCGAACATATTGGAGTCCAGAGGCTGTAGAACGCGTAACTGGACATAATCCAAAAGGGTTAGCAGAACAAGGCTTTATTCATTTGATTAATTCCGGTCCTGCAGCATTAGATGGTACAGGACAACAAACGGTAGATGGAAAGCCGGCGATTAAACCGTTTTGGGAAATTACCGATGATGAGGTTCAAAAATGCCTTGATGAGACGTTGTGGAGACCTGCATCAACAGAGTACTTCCGTGGAGGAGGTTGGTCCAGTGACTTCTTAACAAAGGGAAATATGCCTGTGACCATTGCTAGAATTAACTTAGTGAAAGGACTCGGCCCTGCACTACAAATAGCTGAAGGGTATACAGTAGACTTGCCTGAAGAAGTCCATGACACACTTGATGTGCGGACAAATCCAACTTGGCCGACGACTTGGTTTGTTCCTAACATTACAGGTGAAGGAGTGTTCCGTGATGTATATTCTGTCATGAATTCATGGGGAGCTAATCACTGTGTGATGAGTTATGGCCATATCGGAGCTGACTTAATTACACTCGCGTCCATTTTACGTATCCCGGTGAACATGCATAATGTTCCTGAGGAAAATATCTTTAGACCGAGTGCATGGGGAATGTTTGGTACGAGGGATCCTGAAGGTGCAGATTTCCGAGCGTGTCAAAACTTTGGTCCGTTATATAAATAAAGATATAAACAGAGAAAAAGGGTCTCTAGTATACTAGCAGACCCTTTTTTATGTCATGAATCATAGTTAAGATTTTTTGATGATCGACGAATGATCAGTTCTGGTAAATAGATAATTTTTTGACTCTGTTTTGCCTCTTTGTTTTCGATGCGGTTAATTAGCATCTCCATTCCTTTGTAGCCGAATTGATAAGCAGGCTGATTTACAACGGTGAAAAATGAGTTGTGTAGAGGCATTGGATGGGGATCGTCGTAACATACAACCGAAATGTCATCGGGAACCCTGATGCCGAATACATGTAAGTTATTTACTAAATCAACGGCTAAAAAGTTACTGGAACAATAGATAGCGGTTGGTTGTGATTCTTTTGGCATTGTGAGTAACGTTTTAATATAAGTAGATGTTTTCACTTTTCTTAAATCAGTCCGGAACATCCAGTTTTCATTTATCGGCAACTGATGTTTCTTTAAAAAGTCAACGTAAGCTCCCTCACGCTCCCGAACATTGGAGACCGTAGCCGGTCCTGTAACGAAGCCGATTCGTTCGTGACCTAATTCGTATAAATGGTTTAGCAGTTTATTCGTACCATCCACATTATCACCAATAACGATATCAGTATCAATAGCTTCTACATCCCGGTCAATAAGGACAAAAGGAATATGATGTCTCGTTAATGCTTCAACGTTTTTCGTTGAGGCATCACCAGCCGGAGTGAGGAGCATGCCATCGATCCCTCTAGATACAGCGGATTTGATATATGATGATTCTTTTTCAATATTTTCATCTGTATTGCTAAATACGAGTTGAAACCCTTCTTCATGTGCCTTGTCTTCGGCCCCTCTTGCAATACTCGTAAAAAAGGGGTTCGAAACATCAGTCACAATGAGGGACAACAACTTTGAGTCCTTCGATATTAAGCTTTGAGCTGAACGGTTCGGTATATAGTCTAATTCTTTAATCGCTTTTTCAACACGTTTACGTGTTTCTTCTTTAATAGATGGATGGTTATTAATTACTCTCGAAACTGTCATGGCTGATACGTTTGCTTTTTTTGCGACATCATATATGGTGGCCATCTTCATCTTCCCTTCATGCAATCACAAACAGTTAGCGAGTCTGTGACGTAATTGGATACTTTTATTCTATGTTATCGATAACAATTTGTCTATAACGTTCTAAAAGACTACTAGAAATTATATTAACACCGGATAATTCGCATAAATTGTAAGTAAAGTAAGGTTCTTACAATTGGGCATAGTTCATGAAGTGATTGTTATCGATAACAGTTTATAATAAAGTGTGGAAAAATCAAACATTAGTGGAACTATGAATAACGATATTTTTTGTTTAAACAAAAACAAATAAAGTTAAACAAAACAATTCAAAAATGTAAAAGAACGTGTTATGATGTAATCAAACATAAACGAAAGGGGAAAAAACTAACTATGGTACAGAATCGATGGGATGAACGAGGAGACAATTTTGAAAACGCTTTACAACAATTGGTGTATAGATCGAATTTATTAGGGTCTGACCGCTCTGTGGCAAACTTTGGCGGAGGTAATACGTCAGCCAAAACCGTTGAAAAGGATTTTAGAGGTCGAGATATTGAAGTGATGTGGGTGAAAGGTAGTGGCTCTGACCTTGCTACGATGAAGGAGAAGAACTTTACAGGCCTGAACTTAACGGATATAAGACCGTTAGTTGAAAGAGAAGATATGTCAGATGAAGAAATGGTCAGCTATTTAGCACATACAATGATTGATTCAAAACATCCTAGATCTTCAATTGAAACGTTATTACATGCTTTCCTTCCGTTTAAACACGTTGACCATACACATCCAGATGCCATTATTAGTATTGCATGTGCGGATAATGGAAAAGAAATTGCAAAAGAAGTATATGGTGACCGCTTTGTGTGGGTTCCTTATATTCGCCCGGGATTCCAACTATCGAAAATGATTGCAGAAGGTGTGAAACAAAATCCTCAAGCTGAATTAGTCATAATGGAAAAGCACGGGCTAGTTACATGGGGAGAAACGTCAAAAGAATGTTACGAGAATACGATAAACATTATTCAAGAGGCAGAAGACTATATTGAAGCGAAATCTAAAGGGCATACATTATTCGGTGGTAACAAATACGAATCTATTGCTACAGAACAACGTAAGGAAGTACTAGCGAAAGTTCTTCCTGTCGTTCGAGGTGAAGTGAGTAAAAATAAGAAAATGATCGTTACCCATGATGACAGTGAAGATGTTTTGCAGTTTGTAAATAGTGTGGATGCTTCATCACTTGTTGGAATTGGAGCTGCCTGTCCTGACCATCTAGTTCACACGAAACGTGTACCATTATTTATAGATTGGGATCCTCGTAGCCAAAGTGTTGATAGTTTAATAGAAAGTGTGAAATCAGGAATCGAAACATTTGAGCAAGAGTATGAGGAGTACTTTAACCGCAATAAATCAGAAGGAGATACAATAGCCGAACGGGCACCGAGAGTTATTTTAATTCCTGGAATTGGAATGATCAATACAGGGAAGAACTGGTTTGCGGCTAAGGTAAGCGAAGCGTTGTACCATCGAGCGATTGCAGTTATGAGAGGTTCAACGGTTCTCGGCAACTTTATATCATTGAGTGAGGCAGAGGCGTTTGCGGTTGAGTATTGGCCACTTGAGCTTTATAAGCTTAGTTTAGCTCCACCAGAAGCAGAGTTCTCTCGCCACGTAGCGTTTGTTACGGGAGGAGCTGGTGGAATTGGTAGTGCAACATGCTATCGTTTAGTAGAGGATGGCGCACACGTTGTTGTTGCCGACATTAATTTAGAAGGTGCAGAAAAACTAGCGAATGAAATCAATGAAAAATATGGGGAGCATCGAGCCGTTGCTATTAAAATGGATGTAACGAAGGAAGAGGAAGTGGCTGATGCGATAAATGAAGCAGTATTAGAATATGGTGGAATCGATATTTTAGTCAATAATGCTGGCTTGGCGAGTTCCAGTCCATTTGATGAAACGACACTTGATGCTTGGAATTTAAATGTTAATGTATTAGTAACTGGGTATTTTCTAGTGGCCAGAGAAGTGTTTAAGTTAATGAAAAACCAAAACATTGGTGGAAATATGGTATTTGTTGGTTCGAAAAATTCCATTTATGCTGGAAAAAATGCAGCAGCCTACAGCACAGCGAAAGCAGCAGAAGTGCATTTGGCAAGAACAATTGCAGCCGATGGTGGCCCACACGGTATCCGGGTAAATACTGTTTTACCTGATGCGGTCATAAGAGGATCAGCTATTTGGGATTCTAAATGGAAGGAAGAAAGAGCTGCTTCCTACGGTATTGACCCTGATCAATTAGAGGACCATTACCGTAAGAGAACGATTCTCAATGTTAATATTTTACCTGAAGATATTGCGGATTCGATTGCGTTTTTAGCTTCTTCAAAAGCATCGAAAACAACTGGATGTATGGTCACTGTAGATGGTGGAGTACCTGCAGCCTTTACACGATAAGGGACGAACAAAATAATTGAACACGAACAACGATATTGGTTTGTTAGGTAGAAAGAGAGGATAACAATGCTAGTTGCTGAAAGACATCAAAGGATTGTAGAGCTTGTGAATAAAAGGAAAAGTATTCGCGTGTCTGAATTAAGTCGTTTATTTTCTGTTACAGAAGAAACGATACGCCGTGACTTAGAAAAGTTGGAAAATGACCGCAGATTGAAAAGAAGTCACGGTGGTGCCGTTTCCATTGCCTCTGACCAAGAGTCATATGAAACCCCTTATACAGAAAGAGAAGTAACGAATGTAAAGGAGAAACGCGATATAGCAACGATTGCGGCGAACTTAGTTAACGAAGGGGATAAAATTATTCTCGATGCCAGCTCGACAGCTTTGTTTATGGCGAAGGAGCTGCCGAATATCTCCATCACCGTTTTAACGAACTCTATTAAAGTAGCGATTGAGTTAAGCGGAAAGTCGAATGTGACCGTTATTTCAACGGGGGGGATTGTCACTCAACGTTCACTATCCTATGTTGGACCTTTAACAGAAGATAATTTAAAAAATTACCACGTTGATAAAGGTTTTATTTCGTGTAAAGGATTACATTTGCAGCATGGTATCAGTGAATCAAGTGATGACCAGGCGCGCATTAAGAAAAAAATGTGCGATATTTCCGAAAAGGTATACGTTATGGTTGATCATTCAAAATTTGCCGTCCAATCTTTTTCGTTAATCAACTCGTTAGATAAAGTGGATTATGTTATTACAGATCGTAAGGTAGGAGCAAAGGATGTAGATGAAATTCAGAAACGAAAAGTGGAAGTCATTCAGCCGTAACAAATGTTAATTAAACACAAAAAAGGGGAGGGAAGGGGAATGTCTAAAAAGTATGCTATTGGTGTGGATTACGGAACAGAATCCGGTCGTGCTGTCCTCGTCTCATTAGATAATGGTGAAGAAATTGTGGACCATGTTACACCATATAAACATGGAGTGATCGAAGATACGCTACCAGGTACAAATGTTGAATTAGGGTTTGAGTGGGCGCTTCAACATCCAACTGACTACATAGATGTATTGAGACAGTCTGTGCCTGCAGTAGTAAAGGAGTCTGGTGTAAGTCCGGAAGATATTATTGGAATCGGAATTGATTTTACAGCCTGCACCATGTTGCCAATTGACGAGAATGGTACTCCGCTTTGCTTTGATCCAAAGTGGCAAGATGAACCACATAGCTGGGTTAAATTATGGAAGCATCATGCTTCACAAGATGAAGCGACAAAAGTAAACGAAGCAGCGGAGAAACGCGGAGAAAAGTTTCTTGCCCGTTATGGTGGGAAGATTTCATCTGAGTGGATGTTGCCAAAAGTTTGGCAAACATTAGACGAAAGCCCTAAGGTTTACGAGGAAGCGGATCGGTTTATTGAAGCTTCCGACTGGGTGACATTGCAACTAACAAATAATTTTATAAGAAACAGTTGTGCAGCTGGTTATAAAGGCTTGTGGCATAAACAAGACGGATATCCAAGTCATGACTTTTTGAAGGATTTAGATCCTCGCTTAGAGCGGTTAGCTGAAACAAAGCTGCGGGGAGATGTTGTGCCTTTAGGTTCCAAGGCAGGGGAACTTACGGGGGAAATGGCGAAACTAGTAGGGTTAAAGGCTGGAACTGCTGTGGCCGTTCCGATTATTGATGCGCACGCTTCTGTTCCAGGTGTAGGAGTTGTGGAACCTGGCAAACTTGTGATGGCAATGGGCACTTCAATCTGTCACATGTTATTAGGGGAAGAGGAAGTAGAAGTTGAAGGTATGTGTGGAGTTGTAGAAGACGGCATTATCCCTGGACTTTATGGTTATGAAGCAGGTCAGTCTGCTGGTGGTGATATCTTTGCGTGGTATGTAAAACACAGTGTACCAGGATATGTCGAAAGGGCAGCACAGGAGGAAGGGATTTCTGTTTATCAGTGGTTGGAGGAAAAAGCGGCTAACTATAAACCAGGGGAAACTGGACTGCTCGCTTTAGACTGGTGGAACGGGAATCGGTCTGTCCTTGTTGATACAAACTTAACGGGACTACTTGTGGGCGCTACCCTTCAAACGAAACCGGAAGAGATATTCCGCGCTTTGTTAGAAGCAACAGCCTTTGGAACACGAAAAATTATTGATGCGTTTCATCATGACGGTGTTCCCATTCATGAAATATATGCTTGTGGTGGATTGCCGCAAAACAATAAATTGTTAATGCAAATTTATGCTGATGTAACCAATCGATCAATTAAAATAGCAGATTCTAAACAAACACCTGCTGTTGGTGCTGCGATGTTTGGGGCTGTGGCAGCTGGAGAACAAAATGGCGGATATGATTCATTAATCGACGCTGCTCAAAATATGGCAAAAGTAAAGGATACAACCATTGATCCTATTCCAGAAAATGTTGAGATGTATGATAAGTTATACGAAGAATATCTTACCCTTCATGATTATTTTGGTCGTGGTCAAAATGATGTGATGAGAAGGTTGAAAGCCATTCGAACGGAAATAGGTGAATAAGTGTTGACGTGAGTTAATAGATTATCCATTATCCAGATAGTCTATTAACTCATCTATTATATAGAGGTTTAGCGGGGGTGAACACGTGAAAGTCTCACTATTTATTACGTGTCTTGTCGATGTTTTTTACGGTGATGTAGGGAAGGACACAGTAGAGTTGCTAGAGCGGTTAGGTTGTGAAGTGGAATTTCCGGTTAAACAGACGTGTTGTGGGCAGCCGGCTTTTAATAGTGGGTATGTTGGAGAAGCAAAGGAAACGATGAAACATATGATTCGTACATTTTCTGAGGCAGATTATATTGTGACCCCTTCTGGTTCGTGTGCAACGATGTTGTTTCAGGAATACCCACACGTATTTGCAGGTGATGAAGTGTGGGAAGAGAAAGCGGTTCAGCTAGCCAATAAAACATACGAATTAACCCAATTTATCGTGGATGTATTACAAGTAGAAGATGTTGGAGCAGCATTAAAAGGCAAAGCTACTTATCATACATCATGTCACATGACACGATTACTGCAAAATGTTGATGCCCCGATCAAGCTATTAAGCCATGTGCAGGGACTAGATGTAATCAATCTACCAAATGCCCATGATTGTTGCGGGTTTGGCGGGACTTTTTCCGTGAAAATGTCCAAAATATCAGAGCAAATGGTAGATGAGAAAGTGAAACACGTGGAAAGTACGGATGCTGACTTTTTAATCGGAGCGGACTGTGGGTGCTTAATGAACATCGGTGGAAGAATAGAAAAGGAAAGTAAGCCTATTAAAGTCATGCACATTGCAACTGTTTTAAATCAACAAGCTTAAGAAAGAGGTGAGATAGAATGTCAATGAAAATTGGTTCAGATCAGTTTGATGAACGTGTAGATCAAGGGTTGTCTGATACCTTTATGCGGGGAGCCGTTTCTTCTGCACAAACTCGATTCCGCAATGGTCGGCTTAATGCAGCAGAAGAATTGGGAGATTGGGAAGATTGGCGTAGCTTAGGAGAAGAAATACGAACTCACACTCTTGAAAACTTAGATTATTATTTAGACCAGTTAAGTGAAAACGTGGCGAAACGTGGAGGACACGTGTTTTTCGCTAAAACACCTGAAGAGGCGAATGAGTATATTACAAACGTCATTAAGCGCAAAAAGGCGAAAAAAGTGGCAAAGTCAAAATCAATGGTTAGTGAAGAAATTGGGCTTAATGATGCGTTACAAAAACAAGGGACAGAAGTGGTCGAAACAGATTTAGGTGAATGGATTTTACAGTTGGATGATTTTGATCCTCCGTCACATATCGTAACACCGGCACTACATAAAAACCGTCAACAAATCCGTGATGTATTCCATGAAAAACTCGGTTATGATGAAACGGATAAGCCTGAGGAGTTAGCGTTATATGCGAGAGAACAGCTGCGGAAGGAATTTTTGTCTGCGGATGTAGGGATTACTGGATGTAATTTTGCCATCGCTAACACTGGAACCGTATCTCTCGTGACAAACGAAGGAAATGCCAGGCTTGTCACATCACTTCCAGATACCCAAATTACGGTAATGGGTATGGAACGGATTGTACCGTCATGGGAAGAGATGGAAGTACTCGTCAGCCTACTAACGAGAGCAGCGGTTGGCCAAAAGTTAACAAGTTATATAACTGCGTTAACAGGTACGAAAGGTCAGGAAGAGGTTGATGGACCAGAGGAATTTCACTTAGTTGTTGTTGATAATGGTCGTTCGAAAATCTTAGGGACAGAATTTCAAGAAGCGTTGCATTGTATAAGGTGTGCTGCTTGTATTAACGTTTGTCCAGTATATCGCCATGTAGGTGGGCATGCGTATGGGTCGATTTATCCTGGTCCAATTGGTGCTGTATTATCTCCATTATTAGGTGGCTATGACGAATATAAGGAGCTTCCTTATGCTTCTACATTATGTGCTGCATGTACGGAAGCGTGTCCCGTGAAAATTCCGTTGCACGACTTGCTCTTAAAGCATAGGCAAAATATAGTAGAAAAAGAAAAAAAAGCACCGAAATTTGAACAGTTGTCCATGAAAGCATTTCGGATGGGAACAGCAACACCTTCCATGTATAACATTGGAACGAGGTTAGCGCCAACTGTTATGGCTCCTTTTACAAAAGATGAGAGCATTGAGAAAGGGATCGGTCCGTTAAAAAAATGGACTGAAGCACGTCACATGCCGTCACCGAAAAAGAAAAGATTTAGAGATTGGTATAAGGAACGTTCAAATTAAGGGGGGGGTTGTATCGTGCCGGGTAGTATCCAAAATAAGGACGAATTCTTAGACGATATAGCAAGTACGTTAGGACGGGAGCGTAAGCGTAAAGTCGAGAAACCGAAATGGAGTTATCGACCTCAATGGAACGTTTATGACGGTTATAGTCAAGATCAGCTCGTTCAAGTTTTGAAAGAACAATGTACGAAAATACACACGAACGTAGAGGAAACGACTGTTACGAATCTCAAAGATTGCTTGCGGAGAGTGATTGAACAATATGGGGAAGATACGGTTGTAACGTGGGATGATCCACGGTTTGAGGAATTTAACATTAAGAATTATTTACACGAAGAAGCAAAGGCCCACGTATGGAAGGCGGAACTTGGTGAGGAAAATGTGAAAACTGCTGAGAAAGCCAATATCGGAATTACATTCAGCGATATTACATTAGCCGAATCGGGTACAGTAGCATTGTTTAGCGATAAAGGAAAAGGTAGGTCAGTGAGTCTACTTCCATCAACATACGTTGCAATCATTCCGAAAAGTACCATTGTTCCACGTATGACACAGGCGGCGAGCATGATTGAACGAGAGGTAGCAGAGGGGAATGCAGTTGCCTCTTGTGTGAACTTCATCTCAGGTCCAAGTAATAGTGCAGACATAGAAATGAACTTAATTGTAGGTGTACATGGCCCTATCCACGTTACATATATCATTGTTCACGACAAATAAAAACTGTGGTATGAAAATATTCCAATTATGGGATATTTTTTTTAGCCAAAAATCGTGGAGAATCAAATTATAAATTGCAAGTAATTAGCTAAAAATGTAAAATAAAAGACTAGAGTAGTATATTAGTCATAGTAAAATATGTAGCTATAAATAAATATGAGGTGAACCTATTGGGGCAAAGAAAAGGCAGTAAAAAGAAACGAATTATTCTCATTATTGTTGGTATATTATTAAGTTTAATTATAGGCACTGGTGTTTACGCCTTTAGTGTTTACAATAACGTAAAAAATACCGTAGATGAAAAAATTCATAAACCGGTAGAGAGTATTCAGCACACCCCTGATCAAAAAGTGAAAATTGAACAGAAAAAACCGTTAAATATATTGCTTATGGGTGTAGATGAAAGAGAGCATGACCGCGGTAGGGCAGATACTCTTATCCTATTGTCTATTAATCCGAATATTAGTAGTTTACAAATGATTAGTATTCCTAGAGATACTAGAACTGAAATGGTTGGCCGAGGATTCCAGGATAAAATTAACCATTCTTACGCTTTTGGTGGATCTGATATGACGATTTCCACAGTTGAACAATTTGCCAATGTTGACCTGGATTATTACGTCAAGTTGAACATGGAAGGGCTGGAAGATTTAATAGACGTGCTGGGCGGCATAACGGTCTACAATGATATGGAGTGGACTGATAGTGGTTATTATGAGCGCGGGTTTGTTTATAAAAAAGGTGAAATTCATTTAAATGGAGAACAAACGATGGGTTATGTACGGATGCGCTATAAAGACCCAGCTGGTGATGCAGGACGTAATAAACGTCAACGAAAGGTGATCGAGGCGATTGTATCGCAAGGTGCTTCTGTTGCGTCTGTCACGAAAATTAATGATGTATTAGATGTATTAGGAAATAATGTTGAAACGAATTTAACTTTTGATGATATGAAAAATTTAATGACCAATTACCGAGAAGCTAGAAAAAACATTAAATCTTATCAAGTATCGGGTCAGGGGATTTACATTAACGATATTTATTATTTACATGTAACAGAAAATGAACGGGAAAAAGTTCATAACATGATCAACGAATTTAATGAAAAAACAAAGTAAGATGTCGTCGTAGATCCATTCGAATAGATGATATATCTAGTATGAGGTGTTCCTGTTGAAAAAGATGAGTAAGAAAAAATTAATCTTTAAAATAGTTTTCATAACAGTCCTAGTCATTGTGTTAGGGGTAGGGGCTTATGCTTACAGTATTTATGATAATGTGAAGGAAGTCGTAGATACGGAAATGCACCAGCCAATTGCTAGTATTGATGATAATACTGTCGCTAAAGTCGAAAAGAAAGTGAAAAAGGGTCTTGAACCAATCAATATTCTTTTAATGGGTGTAGATGAAAATGAGTATGATAGAGGTCGTGCTGACACGCTAATCGTTTTATCTTTAAACCCTAACATTGATAGCATTCAGCTAATCAGTATTCCTAGAGATACAAGAACGGAAATAGGGGATACTGGCACGTTCACCAAAATTAATGCTGCCTACTTTTACGGCGGTGCTGATTTAACCGTTGCTACTGTAGAAAAAATGTTAGACTTTGATTTCGATTATTACGTCAAGCTGAACTTTAATGCATTAACCGATTTGGTCGATGCGCTTGGTGGCATAACCGTAGATAACCCTGTTGAATGGTATGATTCAGGCTATTATAAAAAGGGGTATCATTATGCCGAAGGAGAAATTGAATTAGACGGGGAACAAACATTAGGGTTTGTCCGCATGCGTAAACAGGATCCAGATGGGGATTTCGGACGAAATAAACGTCAACGTATCGCGATACAGGCGATCATTGATAAAGGAGCCAGCCTTGGCTCCGTTACGAAAATTAATGATATTTTAGAAGTTTTAGGAAATAACATGGCCACAAATTTAACTTTTGATGAAATGAAAGATTTGTTTTTAAACTATAAAAGCACCCGTCACAATATTGAAACATATCAAGTACAAGGATATGGCGGGTTTGTTGACGATCTATGGTACTACATTGTTCCAAATGAAGAACGTCAAAATATAAAAACTGTCATTGAGGAATTTAATCAGCGGGAAGAAATAGAAGAAGCCAGCAGTTAACCTGCTGGCTTTATTATTAAAACTTTCCCCTTGCTTCTCTTATGATCGATGCTTTTGTTGCTTCTTTTATCTCTTCATAGTGTTGTTTTATGGGAAGAGCATCACTTTTTCCATACCCATGCTGCTCCAATTCCCTTTCTAAATTCTCGTATATTTCGGCAAAAGATTCATCGGCCTGAAGTTCCAGATGTTCTATCACGTTACGATATTTAAAAAATAGGGATGTAACGGACTGTCCTTGATCATTGTCCTTTGCTTCATAATAGTCTTCCATTGCAGTAGACAAAACCTTCTGGATACGTCCTTCTACTTCTTCATGTAATAACGAGAGTTGTTCTTCATACTGGGAAAGGATGGAGTCTAATGAAATTTGCTCCTGTTGTTCCTGAATATGTCTTGGAACATGATTACTTACTTTTGGAACGTCTAACTGCTCAGACGTAACCGACTTTAGGTCTTGACCCGTGTTATGAAACATTTGTAGCGGGTCATAAGAGTAAAACAATGAGCCGGAGACCATCAGGCCAATTGTCGTGATAATCAATCTAATCATAATAATCACCAACCATGCTGCTTTTTTATTCAACATTATGGTCAGTAAATTGGCCATCCATACATTTGACCAGTGATTAATATGGACATTGTATTTTTCACTCGATACTCATCTATCTCCTCTATTTGGAAAGGGGGAATGATAGAATTTTGTTGACTGTTGTTTTATCATAGATATAGAGTAACTTCCATAATGATTCCTCACTATTACACTCTTCAAAAGTAACATCTTTAAACGGCGAAAGGAGCATCCCAATGAATTTTACGTTTATTCATGCGGCTGACATTCACTTAGATAGTCCATTAAAAGGGCTGGAGCGGTATGAAGGAGCACCGGTAGACAAGATTCGAGGCGCAACAAGAAAAGCATTTGTTCAACTTATTGATACGGCTATTGAAAGACGTGTTGATTTTCTTGTCCTTGCAGGTGACTTGTATGATAACGATTGGAAAGATTATAACACTGGTCTATTTTTCGTTCATCAAATGAGCCGCTTGGAGAAAGAAGGAATCCCTGTCTATCTTATCAGGGGAAATCATGATGCTGCGAGTTTAATTACAAAGGAAATTCGTTTGCCACAAAACGTGACTGAATGTTCTACTAGTCAACCTGAAACCTTCATAAATGATAATCTTCAAGTAGCGATCCATGGACAAGGTTTTCCAACTAGAGCGGTAACAGATAATATGGCAAGTCAATATCCAGAACCTATTCAAGATTATTTTAATATCGGAATATTACACACAAGTGTCACGGGTCGAGAAGGGCACGAACATTATGCCCCTTGTTCACTGGAGGACTTAAAAGGGAAAGGATATGACTATTGGGCATTAGGACATATTCATCAACGGGAATTATTACACGAACGGAATCCGGTTGTTTTGTTTCCGGGGAATATTCAAGGAAGGCATATAAGAGAAACAGGAGCGAAGGGATGCACTATTGTTCACGTGAAAGATGGACAAGTTGAGACGCTAACTCCTATTACATTGGATGTTTTGCGATGGGAACGTTGTGAAGTCGATATAAGCAATGCGGAAGTCATTGATGATGTGATGGAACTCGTAAGAACCTCCGTAGAACATGCCTATGATCAATCGGAAGGTCGCTATTTAGCTGCTAGAATTGAACTCGTTGGAGCGACGAGTCTACACGAACAACTCGTTCTTGAAAAGGACCATATGACGAACAATTTCCGGGCATTGGCAATGGAAATCGGCTATGGTGATATTTGGATTGAAAAAGTAAAATTTTTAACGACAAGTCTCGTTCATATAGATGAATGGTTAGAGCAAGATTCACCTGTCTCTACCATCTTTCAATATATGAAAACGGTTAGTGAAGATGACGAATTTATTGCTGAACTTATGCAAGAATTTGAAAGTTTAGAGCGTGCACTACCGGTAGAGGTGAAAAAGCAAACTGCAAAGTTACGTTCAAGCCGACAGCAGTTTGTCGATGATTACCGGAAAGAAGTTGAGGATATGATTCTTCACTATTTAACGAATGCGGGGGTGAAGGAATAATGAGACTTGATTATTTACATTTGCATGCCTTTGGCCACTTTGAAAATTACCCGTTAACCTTTGAACAACAAAAACAGTTCCACCTCATATATGGTCCGAATGAAGCAGGAAAAAGTACAATGTTACGTTCTATATGGAATTTGTTATATGGTATTCCAGACAAAACAACGGACTCCTTTCACCATGACAATAAAAAGCTAAGAATTGAAGGAAAACTCTCACGTTTAAACGGCGAGTCACTTCATTTTATTCGTCGTAAAGGACGGAAAAATACGGTATTAGATGTCGAAGAAAATCCTATTGCTGAGGAGCTCGTAAAGCAGTTTTTAAATGGAACAGCCCATTCTCACTTTTTAAATATGTTTGCCCTCGATCACGTTCGCTTACGAGAAGGTGGAGATAATTTATTAAAAAGTGGTGGAAATGCAGGTGAAGGCCTGTTTTCAGCCGCTTCAGGCTTGAGCACTCTTCGTACGGTAATGGAGCAAATTGAGGAACAAAGCCGTGATTTGTACAAAAAGGGAGGTTCTAAGCCGAAAATTAATCAACTAATTAAAGAAGAGAAAGAGATTAATCGAAAACTTGCAGAATCGGCTCTTGCGGTACAAAAATGGAAAGAGCTTGATCGGTCCTATCAAGAAGGAAAACGTGAACTTGATGATGTTCGTCAGCAATATGAAATGTTAAATCGGAAGAAAGAGAAGCTACAAAGAATCCGATATACATTACCGAAAATTGCGAAGCGTGATAATTTACTGCATAGTATTCAGCAATATGGTAGTTTGCCGAATCTACCGGAAGATGGGAAAAGAAATCGAGAAAAGGTAGAACAGAAACTAGCCCAAGTAACAAGTGAAAAAGCGCAAGCAGAAAAGCAACGTAAACTATTAATAGAGAAGAAAGCAAATATTCAAATACCGGAAACATTGCTACAACAGGAACATGTTATTCAAGATTTATATCGAGAAATTAATATTTATCAGGACAATGTGAAAAAATCTCCTCTTATTGAGCAGTCGATTGCACAAATGAAACAAAAAGTATTGTCGTTGTTAAAGGAAATTGACCATTCGACACCTAGTTTGGACCGGTTAGAACACAACCGTTTAACAACGGGAATGAAGCGGACGTTGAAAGAACTCATTGATGAAAAGCCATTACTTGATCAACAACTGAATACAATTGAGAAGGAAGAAGAGAGAGTTCGACTTGCCAAACAACGAATCGATACGGATTTGAAAAAGCTAGGATCAACTCCTGATACGTTACGTCATTTAGGGGATGAGATTGCAGAAGTAAGGTCGGACGGAAAGCTGGAAGCGCAACTACAAGCGCTGGAACAAGAAATAAAAACGTTAGAGTGGGACATTCACAACCTTATCAAACAACTCCCTCTATGGGACGGTACCATTGAAGAACTAAATCAATTACCCGTTCCCAATTTAGTTGAAACGATAAAACAGCATAAAGAACAATACGTTGAACTTCAGCAACAAATTCAGCTGACTAAAGATAAAATAACGGAAGAACAAGAACGTATTGAAAAAAGCGAAAAGGATATTCAAGAATTAGAGTTTCTGGCAAACATACCGACAGAAGAAGAATTACGGAAAGCACGGAAGCGCCGGAGTGAAGGATGGAAGCTCATTAAATTAAAACTACAATATCCAGACCAATTGAATGCGGAACAAGTAAACGCTTATAGCGGTAATGAACCACTCGACTTTGTTTATGAGCAAAGTGTAACCACAGCGGATGATGTAGCAGATCAAATGCGGTTAGAAGCAGAGAAAATCGGTCAAAAGTCCAAGTTGCGAGCAGACATTCATAACGGGAAGAAACGTTTACAGAAACAAGAAGAGACACTTGCTCAATTACAAAAAAGTATGAAAGCATGGGAACGGAACTGGGAACAGCTATGGAGTGGGACAAATATTTCTCCACTTAGCCCGGTTGAAATGGAAGAATGGATCGGCAAGTTTCATCATATTAAGCAAAAGATTGAAGTCTATTATAAACATGTACGTGATCAGCAACAGCTTCAGTCTCGTATTGAGGCGCGTAAAGTTCAATTAGCCAAATATATTGAAAATTTGGAGTCGTTACCTACCACATTAAAGTTAGCTGATGTAATACAATTAGCCGAAAAATGGGAGCGTTGGTATCAACAACATGTGACGACTAAAAGACAATTGATGGAAGAACAACAGAAGATTGAGGAAAAGGAAGAAACCCTTACTGTTGAACGGAACTACATTGAAACGGAAATCCAAAATTGGAGACAAAAGTGGGAAAAAGCACTACTCCAAATGCAACTCCCCCAAGATATGTCGACAAAAGCTGTCGAGTCTATTGTTGAACTTTATGAGGAAAGCTTACAGCTCTATCAAGAGATGATTGAGAAAGAACATGAATTGCAACGGATTCGAAAACAGATCGTGATGTTTGAAGAAAAGGTTGCTCAACTGAGGGAAATGATTCCGGACTTAGATGGTGAACCTGACGTAGTAGTCCATGAGTTATATGGCAAAGTTCAAAGGGCAAAAGAGGATTCGGTCCGCTATTCTCATATTGTGGAACAACTTGAAAGTATAGAGCGAAAAATAGAAGAGGCAAATGAAAGTATTGATAAATGTAATCAATATTTACGCCACCTCTTAAATCAAGGGAATTGTGACAGTATCGAAGAATTAAAACAAATAGAGGAAAAGGTAGAGACGGTTCATAAATATCGAAGAGAAATCGAACAACTTGAAACGGACCTTCTTGAGCAAGGTGGAGGTAGATCAATTGAGGAGCTCATGGCTGAAGCCCGGGAAGAAAATTGGGATAACATTGAGCTGGAGTTAGAAGAGACAACACGTGCTATCTCGGAACTTGATCGGAAACGATCTACCCTGGAGCAACATTTTGGAGCTGTAAAAAAAGAGTATAATGAAAAAATCAAAGGAAGCTCCTTAGCTTCTGTTCAAGCAAGTGAAGAGAGAGAGAATGTATTGGCTGAATTACAAGAACAAACGGAACAATATATTCAATTAAAACTTGCCTCTATGATGTTACAAAAAGGCATTGAATACTATCGAAATGAGAATCAGAACCCAATCCTAAAACGGGCTAGTGATTTATTTGCTCGATTAACCTTACAATCTTTTGCGGGATTAACTGTTGATTATGATGATAAGGATGAGCCGGTTTTAATCGGGTTACGAGTGGACGGGGAAAAGGTTTCTATAGATGGTATGAGTGACGGGACGACGGATCAATTGTATTTAGCACTCCGAATTGCTAGTATAGAGAGGTATGCAACAACCAACGAACCAATCCCGTTTATCGTAGATGATATATTAATTCACTTTGATGAACAACGTTCCAAAGAAACATTACAAATATTAATGGAATTAGCTGAACGTACACAAATTATCTTTTTTACACATCATTTTCATATAGTAGAGCTAATGAACAGTTTATTTCGAGATTCTCAGTTTCAATACCACGAAATTAAGCATGAAAAAGTTGATGTAGTAAAGTCGTAGTTTGTAAAACTACGACTTTTTTTACCAACATACCATTTTAATATATAGTAAGAAAAATAGGGGCGATTGTCATGAAAAAATGGAGCATATGGGCACTCCCTTTCTTATGGATGGGCGTCATCTTTTACTCGTCAGCCCAACCTTATGAAAAGCAAGATGTGAAGCCGTTTATGAGTGATTTTGTGGATTTATCGTTCCTCATTCCTTATGTACATCATATTGAATTTACTTATAAACAAGATCCGATAAGTGTAGATGCACTAGGGATTTATGGATTTGTTGAATTTTTTATTCGCAAAGGGGCTCATGTTACCGTATTTTTTGTTTTATGTATGTTATTTTACATGGCGATGAAAAGAACGATCGTAGTGAAACCACTATATATTTCATTATTTGCACTATTAGCAACAGTTTCCTATGCAATCTTCGATGAAATTCACCAAGGATGGACACCAAATCGAACACCATATATAGGCGATGTTTTCTTAGATACAGCAGGTGGACTTCTTGCCATTATCTTTATCCTGTTCTGTCAACGAAAGAAAAGAAAACGGTAATGAAACTTCGCAAAATTCGACAATTCCTACTTGAATACTAGGTTTTCTTATATTACAATAGAAACAACCTCGATCATTTTGGAATAACTAGACGCTAATTGGCTGCTCTGTGAGGTACAGAGCAGCATTTTTTTATGCATTTTAATTATGGGTAGGAAAAAGAGTCAAATGTTCACCTAGTAAAAAAGGACCATTTTGTAAGCGGAATTCCCCGAATTAAAAAACTTGAGAAAATGTAACTACAAAAGCGTTTAAGAACCGGCGAAAATTGATGAATTTTCTCAACCTATAAGTCTTGAATACTACCTAATCCCTATATTACAATAGAAACAACCTCGATCATTTTGGAATAACTAGACGCTATCTTGGCTGTCCCGTAGAGGTACGGGACAGCATTTTTTTATGTTTTAATGGAAAATTATTGAAGAAAAATAATTATAAAAAAACTCTGATGATTTTTGTCATCAGAGTTTTTGTCGATATTTCCCCGGAAATTGCGAATTAAGTTGGATTAGACGTCAATTTCTACAAACGTCGCTCCTTCGTCGTAAATGTCGATTTGATTGTTTGAGACGTTGATAATCCAACTATTGAATTTATCTGCCTCTTCAACATTCACGTATACGAGTAGGTGAACTTTATCTGTGTAGTCAATACTTTTTAACATATATTTTGATTGGCGTAGTTCATTCTCGAGCTTGCCAAGTAACGTGTAATCTGCGGTGACCTTCATTTTTTTCATTAATTCCCGACTGACGACTCCGATTTCGTTAATCGCCTCTGACGTAGCTTTTGAATATGCCCGAATTAAACCACCTGCCCCTAGTTTAATTCCGCCAAAATATCTTGTGACGACTACTGTCGTATCTTTCAGCTCTTTTTTCTTTAGAACCTCTAGCATGGGCACACCGGCTGTACCTGTAGGTTCGCCGTCATCATTCGCTTTTTGGATTTGGTTATGTTCGCCGATCATATAAGCTGAACAGTTGTGAGTGGCATCACGATGTTTCTTTTTAATGGAAGATATAAACTGTTGTGCCTCTTCTTCTGTTTCGGTACGCTTTATATAACCGATAAAGCGGGATTTTTGAATCACGATTTCATTTGAACCTTCTTGTTTTACAGTATAGTATTGATTTAACATAATATTTACCACCTTCCAATTGTGAAGAGGGAGGACCCTGTCAAAATTAAGATAGTATACGAAATGTATATGAAGGAGCATTCGATATGGATCAAGAAAATGATAAGCGAGCTTTGAATCATATCATAACAGATATGACATCTGTCGTAACAAATAGTAAGGATGAAATCTTTAATATTGGTGAACAATCTCGTCAAGAGCTTGAGCAATTAAAGCAAGAATTAGAAGTTGTGAAAAAAGATATTATTGATATATTCGAAGAAGGGGACAGCCTTGAAAAAAAGGTAAAGCAGTACCGTCTTCGCCTAGCTGAAGTGAGTCAAAATTTTGATCAATATACAGAAGAACAAGTACGTCAAGTATATCAAGATACACATGAGTTTCAATCAAAATTGTTTATTATGCGGGAAAAAGAAGACCAGCTCCGCCGCAGAAGATCAGAGCTCGAACATCGTATTTCGTCTATTTCCCAGTCATTAAATCGCTCTGATAACTTATTAAGCAAAATTTCTGTCATATTGAATTATCTAACAGATGATTTTAAAGATGTATATGAAACGTTACAGTCCGCAAAGGAAAAACAGGCATTCGGTCTGAAAATCATTGATGCCCAGGAAGAGGAACGACGCCGTTTATCCCGGGAGATTCATGACGGTCCTGCGCAAATGTTAGCAAATGTCATGTTACGTTCAGACTTAGTTGAACGTACATTCGATAAACGAGGAGTCGATGAGGCAAAGAATGAAATTCGTCATATGAAAGATATGGTGAAATCGGCTCTATATGAAGTTCGTAGAATTATCTATGATTTACGTCCCATGGCTTTAGATGATTTAGGGTTAATCCCGACGTTAAAGAAATATTTAGCTACGGTGGAGGAGCATTATGAAGATACCGAGATTCGTTTTCTGTCTGAAGGTTTCGACAAACGTTTACCAACTCAGTATGAGACGGCTTTTTTCCGTTTAGTTCAAGAGGCAGTACAAAACGCAGTGAAACATGCGAACGCTTCTATCATTGAAGTATATATGAAAAAGGGGAATAGCCAAATTCAAATTGAGGTAAAAGATAACGGTGTCGGCTTTGAATTAGATAATATTGCACAATCTTCATTTGGTATTCTCGGTATGAAAGAAAGAGTAGAGATGCTAAATGGGAAAATAGACATACAAACTAGAACGAACACAGGGACAAAAGTCATTATAAAAGTACCATTAACGAAACAATAAGAAATTAAGTAGTTCAAAGATTAGACAAATCGTGTATAATGTTACGTAAATGGAAGCGATAGAAACGTAGAGAGAGATAAACCGAGGGGTGCCTTATCTACTTATTAGGAGGTTTAAAGATGGGGACAAATATCGTTTTAATAGACGATCACAAGTTATTTCGAGAGGGAATTAAAAGAATACTAGATTTTGAAGAGAGCTTTACTGTAGTGGCGGAAGGTGACGATGGCAGCCAAGTGAATGACATTGTGGAAGAACATGAACCTGATGTTGTTTTGATGGACATTAACATGCCACATATTAACGGTGTTGAGGCAACGAGTAATTTAATTCATAAGTTTCCGCATATAAAAGTAATTATTTTGTCGATTCATGATGATGAATCCTATGTTACCCATGCATTAAAGTCGGGCGCCCAAGGGTACTTACTAAAAGAAATGGATACGAAGGAATTAATCGAAGCGATAAAAGTAGTACACAATGGCGGTTCATACCTACATCCAAAGGTTACACATAACTTAGTAAAGGAATATCGTCGACTTGCTGCTGAAGGTGGCGGTAACGGTTCCATGGAAAAAGTCGAGTATCGGAAACCACTTCACCTACTGACGAGACGTGAATGTGAAGTGTTGCAACTTCTTGCCAATGGAAAAAGTAATCGAGGTGTAGCAGAAACATTATTTATTAGTGAAAAAACCGTAAAAAACCATGTATCGAATATTCTTCAAAAAATGAAAGTAAACGACCGCACTCAAGCAGTTGTAGAAGCAATCAAAAAAGGATGGGTTGAAGTACTCTAACTCTGCCGTAAAGGTAGAGTTTTTTCTTTTGTTAGCGGAAAAACTGAGTTTTAAAGTAAGTTTTTTGTTGGAAAAGAGCATTTTCATTTATCGATAAATGAAGGATAAACATTTAACATGGGTACGAATCATAACTGGAAGGTGACGGTTATGAATGAAATAGTCCGAAACATTGCAATACAACGTTATGCTCGAGTATTACAAGGAAAGCAATTACTAAGATCGGAACTTCCCTTCTCATCTTCCGTTATAGCTTGGTTGCTGCAAGATGGTTATTTGAAAAAAGTACCGAGCATTGAAGCACGATTATTTCACTATCGTTGCAATCGATGTGGTAATAGGGAAACAAAACTTTTTGCTGAAATTCCCAGGAAAGGCCAAAGGGAAATGTATTGCCGTAAATGTATTCAAATGGGGAGGGCAAGTACATTTGAACCCCTATATGTTTGGATTGGTCCTACAGTTCAATTTCCTAAAGTAAGGAAGGCGTCACGATGGAATGGAACCTTGACGTATTTTCAACATAAAGCATCCAAAAAAATTAACAGTGCTATGGAGGATAAAGAGAAACTACTTGTATGGGCAGTTTGTGGTGCGGGCAAAACTGAAATGTTGTTTTCCGGTCTCGAACAATGCTTTTTCCGTGGGGAAAGAGTATGCTTAGTCTCCCCGAGAGCGGATGTCATTAAGGAATTAGTTCCCCGTTTTCGTCAATCCTTTCCGAATGTAACAATCGCCTCGCTTTATGGTGGAACGAACGATAAAGACGAAGGGCATCAATTTATTTTAGCTACAACTCATCAGTTATTACGGTATAAAGAAGCCTTTGATGTTCTTGTGATAGATGAAGTAGACGCCTTCCCGTATCATCATGATCCCATGCTACCTTTTGCCGTCGCCCGTGCTCGACGTCCCCGGTGTAGCTTTATCTACCTGACAGCAACACCTCGTTTTCTACTTAAGTGGCAAGCGAAATTGCGTATATTGCCTGCTGTCTTTGTCCCTCAACGATACCACGGCCAACCACTCCCAGTTCCCCGTTTTTTACCGTGTTTCCATCTTCGTAAAGATATAAAAAAAGGGGAAGTCCCAAACGAACTAAAAGTATGGATTCAAGAAAAAGAAAGGGAACAACGAGCATTTTTAATTTTTGCTCCAACTATCGATGATGCAGAATTTCTTTCCAACAAACTTTCCATTCCGTATGTTCATGCAGAGGATTCGAATCGTGAACAAAAGGTAAATCAATTTCGTGAAAGTAAGATGCTCGGTTTAATTACGACAACGATATTAGAACGAGGGGTTACCTTTCCTTCGATTGATGTTTTCGTGTTTGATGCCGGACACAACGTGTTTGACGCTGCAGCACTAGTTCAAATCGCAGGTAGAGTTGGGCGAAGTCAAGACGATCCGGCTGGAGATGTCGTATATTTTCATGATGGAGTCAGCAGAAGCATGATTCAGGCAATAAAATTGATTGAAAAGATGAACAGAATGGCAAGGAGGACCCGATGAGATGCTTATGGTGTTTTGATGAGGTGATCCCTTCTGTAACGTGGACCACCTTTATACATATCTTTGAAGAGCAATATCCCCTTTGTAACCGATGCAAAAATCAATTGGAACGTATTGATGGTATTGTTTGTCATTATTGTTACCGACCTCAGTCAAAGCGTGGATTATGCTCTGATTGTGAACGATGGAAAAGGAATCGTGTATATCATAATGTCCTTAAACGAAATATATCACTATTTACTTATAACGACTTTATGAAGGAAGTCATGGCAAGGTGGAAATATCGAGGGGATTACGCTCTGGTATATATGTTCGATCCTTACGTGAAAAACGTGTTTCAAGAGGAACTACGTCAATTTAATGGTGTACTCGTCCCCATTCCGTTAAGTGAGGAGCGTTATGATGAACGTGGCTTTAATCAAGCGGAAGCAATTTGCAGACTGGTTAACAAACCAGTTCAGCATTTGTTAAGACGAGGGAATAATGAAAAACAGGCGAAAAAAGGACGACGTGAACGGCTGAACGCATCGAATCCGTTTCAACTCACGAAAGCAACAAATTACCGATCTGTGCTCCTTGTTGACGATATTTACACGACAGGGGTTACACTACATAAAGCAGCGCGAGTGCTAAGAGATGGGGGTGTCAAGGAAATTATTTCCTTGACAATAGTTCGAAGTTAAAGCGAAGAAACGATTGTCCTTCATGTAAAAATCGATATAATAGAGTCAAGAATATTATCGATTGGAGAGAAGAAAAATGGGGGAACTCGCAAATTGTCCAAATTGTAGTAACTTGTTCGTAAAAGGGCTCCGATTAGTATGTGATAAATGTTTTAAAGAAGATGAGCGAAACTTTGAAACAGTGTATGAATTTATTCGGAAAAAAGAAAATCGTACCGCAACCGTTGCGGAAGTGTCGAAAGCTACAGGTGTTAGTGAAAAACACATTATGAAATATGTCCGGGAAAAACGGTTGCTTCCATCTAACTTTCCTAATTTAACATATGCGTGCCGCCGTTGCGGAAAAGGCATTCAAGAAGGTAAGCTTTGTGATGATTGCCAATACACATTGCGTAAAGATTTAATAAAGGACGAGGAATTAGAAGCCTTGGAAAAACAAAATCAAAAAAAGCCACGAAGTATGACTTATTTTTCCATAGGGAGAGATAAAGAATAACATTAAACATTTATGAGGATAATCCGATAAATACATTAGAGTGTTATTTTCGAACGTGAGAAAGGATGACTGTAATGAAAGTTAATGGACCGAATCATATACCATATCAATCCTATAAAAAACAAGTGGGAAATCAACAAGTTCCAGCTAGTGGGAAAGCAGCAGCAGATAAAATTGAGATATCCAGTGAAGCGAAAAAACTTTTGCAAAATAACCCGGTGCAAGCAGCTCGTCAAGAAAAGGTCGACGCTATTAAGAAGGCAGTTCAGTCAGGGGAATATAAAGTAGACCCCAAAGCAACTGCTGAAAAAATGGCGAGCTTTTGGTCAAATAAATCATAACAAGGAGGAGTTTCGATGTCCCTGCAAGCCGTTTTTCACATCATGGACGAGTTATATGAAGCCCATAAACAATTACTTGCCTTATCAACAGAAAAAACTGAACGGTTGAAAGATGGGGACATTGAACACCTTCAACCACTGTTGGCAAAAGAACGGAAGCAAGCGAGAGCCATTGATCTGCTGGAACAAAAGCGCCAACAAGTAACGACACAATGGTTTCAACTCATTGGTAAGGCTGATGAGGAACAAACAGTGTCCCGCATGTTGGACCTCATAAACGATGAAGCGGATCGAAATTTATTAGCGGAACAATATGAGAAATTCATTTTACTACTTGCAGATATTAAAAATCAGGAACAGTTGAACCGTCAAATGATAGAACAGTCACTACAATTTATCGATTTATCACTAAATATGCTACAACCATCATTACAGCAAGTGAACTATCAAAAAACGCCAAAAGATCGCCCCGTTCAAAAACGATCCGTTTTTGATTCGAAAGCGTAATCCAAAGAGAGGAGTATAACATATGACATCAACATTTCACGGGTTGGAAATTGCTAGACGAGCATTATTTACCCAACAGTCAGCGTTGAAAACAACAAGCCATAACATTGCTAATGCCAACACGGAAGGCTATACACGTCAACGTGTAAACTTTTCCCAAACTTCTCCATACCCAACTCCTTCTCGAAATCAGCCTCATATGCCAGGACAAGTTGGAACTGGTGTGGAAGCAGGCTCTATTGAACGAGTTCGGGACGGCTTTTTGGATTACCAGTATCGCGGAGAACATAATCAGCACGGGTATTGGGGTGCGAAGGCAGATGCCTTAAGTCAAATGGAACAAATTATGAATGAGCCAAGTGATGAAGGGCTAGCCAAAACGATGGATCGCTTTTGGTCTTCTTTACAAGACTTGGCGGTTGAACCGGAAGATACAGGCGCACGTGCTGTAGTTCAACAGCGCGGAATTGCGACTACAGAAACATTTAATTATTTATCAAGGTCATTGTCCAATGTACAAGGTGATCTGCGTGATGAAGCGGATATAGCGACAAAAGAAGTAAATTCATTAGTTACCCAAATTAGTAATGTAAATAAACGAATTCAAGAAATTGAGCCACACGGTTACTTACCGAATGACCTTTATGATGAACGTGATCGCCTCATCGATGAATTGTCGAACTTAGTGAATGTGAAAGTGAGTTATGAACCTGCTGGTGGACAAGCGAAGAAGATGGCGATGGGTACCGCAACCATTGAGTTAGCTGATGAAAAGGGACGTTCACTGCCATCACCAGTTCAACTGTTAGATTCCAATAATAACGTTCATAAAATGGATGTATCCTTTGGAGAAGTGAATAATCAACAAGTCGTCACTGGTATTAATGTTGAAGGCTATGATTCTATGAAACCAGAAAACTTCATCACTACTGGAAAGTTAAAAGGAATCATTGAATCACATGGTTTTGAGACAAATGACGGTGAAGTAGACGGTCAATATACGAATATGTTAGCGAATCTTGATAAAATGGCATTTGCCTTTGCGAATCGATTCAATGAAGTGCACCGTGAAGGGTTTACCCTAAATGGTGACACAGATGTTAACTTTTTTGACTTAGACGGAGCGACTGACACAGACTATATTGGATTTGCTAATAGAATAGCTGTTACCGATGAAATTAAAACAGACGAAAGCCAAATTGCTGCGGCTAAGAACAATAACAAAGGTGACGGGGAAAATGCAACCAGGTTGGCAGATGTGAAGAGTGAACCACAAGCATTTCTAGGTGAAAACGTGACCGTTCAATCCTTTTATCAAGCTAGCATTGGTAGAATGGCTGTTGACGCGCAAGAAGTAAACAGAATGGTAAAAAATGCGGAAACATTAAAGGGTGCAGTTGATGAACGTCGCCAGTCTGTTAGTGGAGTTTCGTTAGACGAGGAAATGGCTAACATGGTAAAGTTTCAACATGCTTATAACGCAGCAGCTCGTACCATTACTGTAGTAGATGAGATGCTGGACAGAGTGATAAATAATATGGGAATCGTAGGAAGGTAGGTGATTTCTAATGCGTGTAACACAAACGATGTTAAATAGTAATTTTTTACGTAATTTAAGCAACAGTTATGACAGGATGGGACAGTATCAAGACCAACTTTCTACTGGAAAGAAATTTACGAAGCCTTCGGATGATCCGGTATCGGCAATGAAAGGAATTAATTTTCGTTCGGAATTGAATGAAGTGGAGCAGTATCAGCGAAACTTAGGGAAAGCCCGAAGCTTAATGGAGAATTCTGATTCTTCATTAGACAAAGCAACACTAGTCTTGCAAAGAGTACGTGAACTTGCTGTACAAGCAAGTAACGATACTTATGAAACGAAACAACGTTCCAATGTGGCGGAAGAAGTAAAGGAATTGCGAGCTCACTTAATTGATGTTTCCAACACAAAAGTGAACGGCAAATACATCTTTAATGGAACGGATACGGAAACCCCTCGATTTACAAATGACGGTGAACTTGTTAATCCACCTGGGAACGAGGATGATATAAATATCCCGGTGTCGAAAGGAATTCAATTAAAGGCTAACGTAACACCAGACAATGTCTTTAATGAAGAGGTGTTTGCGGAGTTAAAAGAGCTGGAAGACACTTTACGGGATCCGAATAGTAGTAACCAAGATATTGAAGTATTTATCTCAAAACTTGACTTACGAATAGATAATGTTGTAGGGGAACGGGCTCAACTTGGGGCGAGAATGAACCGACTTGATATGGTAGAAGACCGCCTAACAGCACAAGAAGTGGTGGCAGCCCGAGTCCTTTCGGATAATGAGGACGCCGAAATAGAAAAAGTAATTATGAATTTAAAGTCTCAAGAAAGTGTCCACCGTGCTGCTTTATCTACAGGTGCTAGAGTCATTCAACCGACATTAATGGACTTTTTACGATAAGCTATCTGGAAACAGATAGCCTTTTTTCTATATAATCCTTAGAAGAAAGTAGTGAGTGAATTTGCAGTTTCCACAACTTCGAATGGAATCTAATATGGCCCAAATTTCAATTGATCAAAAACCACCAATTCAACATATAGAACAACCGAAAGCTGACATTTCGATTGAACAACCCAGGGCTCAGATTAAAATGGAGTCAGGACGGGGTAAACTAACGATAGATCAATCAAAAGCATGGCGTGATATGGGCATGTTTTCACCTGTTGAATTTATGGAACAATATGGGCAAAACGGTCTGCATTCTGCGCTGGAAGGAGTTGCTCGTCGGGCAATGGAAGGCGATGAGCTAATGAGGATTGAACAAGGTGGAAATCCAATCGCGCAACATGGGGAAACGAATAGTTATGAACCTCAAAAAGAATATAACATTGGTTGGATCCCTTCTCACTTTGCTGTAAAAACACATTATGAGCCTGGTGAACTTCACATTGATGTACAAGTTAATAAGCCTATTATTAATGTAAACCCACAAAAGCCAATCCATGACTATACACCGGGAACAGTGAATACGAATATGAAACAATATGCAAGTTTGCAAATCGATATAGTTACGTAATAAGTATTAATTGAAAAATTTTAAAAAAGAAGTGGTGTGAAATATGAAAATACAAACTGTTTATTTTGATGAAGTCGAAGTGAACGAAGACAAAATTATTACATTTCCTTTTGGTCTACCAGGATTCCAGAACGAAAGACAATTTATTGTTATGGATATTCCAGAAAACCCAATGTTTTCTGTACTTCAATCCGTAACTAATCCTGATTTGGCTTTTATCATTTCAAGTCCGTATGTAATTGAACATAATTATGAATTCGATCTAGATGAAACGACTGTTCAACAATTGGCGATTACAAGTGTTGAGGATGTATCGGTTTTCTCTATCGTAACGATGAAAGAAACATTTGAACAATCAACTATTAATTTACAGGCCCCTGTAATTGTAAATGTAAAAAACAATATGGGAAAACAAGTTGTGCTAAATGAAAGTCGCTACCATACGAAACATCCAATAACTAGCACAAAAGAAAGCGAGGAGAAGACTGATGCTCGTTTTAACAAGGAAAACAGGTGAGTCTATTCGTATTGGAGATGACATAGAAGTAAAGATTGTAGACGTAGATGGGGATCAAGTTAAGATAGGCATCTCAGCACCTAAAAATGTAGATATATACCGTGAAGAAATATATGAACAAATAGAAAGGGAAAATGAGCAGGCTAGCCGTGTAACAAAAGACATACTTAATTTATTAAAAAATACAAAAAAAGATTAAAAAAATATTAAAGCTTTAGCAAAATCGTCCGATATAATAAATGTAAGAAACAACAAGTCTAAGGGCGGCCGACTTTAGACAAAAAAATGAAGCCACAAGGACGTGGCAAACGAAAATTCAGGGAGGAATTTTACAATGCGTATTAATCACAATATTGCAGCACTAAACACACATCGTCAACTTTCTATGAACAATCATGCTTCATCACAATCACTAGAAAAATTATCTTCAGGTCTTCGTATCAACCGTGCTGGGGATGACGCAGCAGGTCTTGCGATTTCTGAAAAAATGCGTGGTCAAATCCGTGGTCTTGAGCAAGCTTCTCGTAATGCACAAGATGGTATTTCTTTAATCCAAACGGCTGAGGGTGCACTAGATGAAACTCATAACATCCTACAACGTATGCGTGAACTAGTTGTACAAGCTGGTAACGATACAAACGAAGATGAAGATTTACAAGCGATTCAAGATGAGATTGACGCACTTGTAGAAGAAATTGATGGTATTTCTGACCGTACTCAGTTTAACGGTAAAACACTTCTAGATGGTACTTATTCAGCAACTGGTACTGAGTCTATTACGTTCCAAATTGGTGCTAACTCTGGTCAACAATTAAACTTAAATGTTGAAGATATGAGTGCCTCAGCACTAGGTGATGGTACAAGTGGGGTTGACACAATTGATGTAACAACTTGGGCTGATTCTACGGAATTTGATGCTGACTTAGACCTTATTGACAGTGCAATTAACATGGTTTCTGAACAGCGTTCAGAACTTGGAGCTGTTCAAAACCGTTTAGATCATACTATCCGTAACTTAGACAATGCTTCAGAAAACTTAACTGCTGCAGAATCACGTATCCGTGACGTAGATATGGCGAAAGAAATGATGAACTTTACTAAGAACAACATTCTTACACAAGCTTCACAATCTATGTTAGCGCAAGCGAATCAGCAACCACAAGGAGTACTTCAACTTCTTAGATAATTAGCCAAGAATCACACCTTGAAAAATACCGTGAATGACATCACGGTATTTTTCATATATTTATTTAAACTAGTGAGGATACTTTGTAGGTAAATTCTCCTGGTTGATATGAAAGTCTTAAGTACATTGATGGATATTCCCATAATCCAATTGACTTGGACATAATTACCTAATAGAATGTAAAAAAATAAGTGAAAAAGGCAAATCATAGGAAACTATGAGACGCAAAGCCAGGGGCCTGTACTACTAAATTAATAGTAGATGGTAGCCGGTTACCACAAGTAGTTAGAGGCACCTAACCATCTTGTTAGGTGCCTCTTTCGCCTTTTTCATGGAAAAAGGAGGAGCGATGATGTTGAACACATCTAAACTATCCATATTTATAATAGTGTTACTAGTTTTTCAAGCTATATCACCAACAATCAAAGTTTTTGCGGATGAGGAATTACCACCCCCTAGTAGTGTTAGTTACTCAATCTATAACGGAAACGATATTATTTTGAGATGGGATGAAGTAGAGGGGGCAACGGCCTACAGGATCTATCAAATTGACGAAAATGGAAGAACTTTCCTTGAAGAGAGAGAAGGGAAGTATGAGGGTCTCCGCCTAAGCAATATGCCAGAAGGTGAGTACCATTTTGAAATTACAACTGTAAATAGTAATTTGATAGAATCACAAAATGCGGCCAGTGTGGAGTTTGAGTTAATTCATCCAGAAATGGTAGCACCGAACAACATGTCCTATTATGTTCGTAACGGAAATGATTATTTACTACGTTGGGACGAAGTGGAATATGCTGATACGTTCAAGATATATCAAGTGGAAGACGGAGAACGAACTCTCATAGATGAGCGCGAAGCAA
>NZ_JANBWE010000004.1:65781-67493 GCF_024259515.1 Salirhabdus salicampi
AGTATACAAACTATTACTTCCGCGAACTTCCAGAAGGAAGTTACACATATGAAGTAACCTCTGTAAGTGAACGATTTGGTGAGTCAAGTGAGGCAGCAACGGTCACATTTGATGTTATTCATCCAGAAATGGTAGAACCAGAAAATTTAAGTTACCTTATTCGAAATGGTAACGATTATCTACTACGCTGGGACGAAGTGGAATATGCTGATACGTTCAAGATATATCAAGTGGAAGACGGGGAACGAACTCTCATAGATGAGCGCGAAGCAAAGTATACAAACTATTACTTCCGCGAACTTCCAGAAGGAAGTTACACATATGAAGTAACCTCTGTAAGTGAACGATTTGGTGAGTCAAGTGAGGCAGCAACGGTCACATTTGATGTTATTCATCCAGAGATGGTAGAACCAGAAAATTTAAGTTACCTTATTCGAAATGGTAACGATTATCTACTACGCTGGGACGAAGTAGAATATGCTGATACGTTCAAGATATATCAAGTGGAAGATGGGGAGCGAACTCTCATAGATGAGCGCGAAGCAAAATATACAAGTTACTATTTCCGTGATCTTCCAGAAGCAAGTTACACATATGAAGTAACCTCTGTAAGTGAACGATTTGGTGAGTCAAGTGAGGCAGCAACGGTCACATTTGATGTTATTCATCCAGAAATGGTAGAACCAGGAAATTTAAGTTACCTTATTCGAAATGGTAACGATTATCTACTGCGCTGGGACGAGGTAGAATATGCGAATACTTATAAAATTTATCAAGTAAATGACGGAGAACGAACTCTAGTTGACGAGCGTGAATCCAAGTATACAAGTTACTATTTCCGTGATCTTCCAGAAGGAAGTTACACATACGAAGTAACCTCTACGAGCGAACGATTTGGCGAGTCCAGCGAGGTAGCAACGTTAACGTTTGATGTTGTCTATCCTGAAATGCAGAAACCAATAAATTTAAAGCATGTAATTCGTAATGGAAATGACGTTATATTGGGCTGGGATGAGGTAGAATACGCAGATGCTTACAAAATCTATCATGTAGAAGAAGGAATAAAAACTCTTCTTGAGGAACGGGAAGCAAAATATACAAATTACTATATTAAAGCTTTGCCCGAGGGAAATTACACCTACGAGGTTACAGCTATAAGTGATCGTTTTGGCGAGTCAAATGGTGCTATTGAAGAAGTGAGCATTGATTTTCCAGAGGTAGAAGCACCAGAATTAATGTTGAAATCTGTAACAGATAATAATGCACTATTATCTTGGGATGAGATTAATAATATTAACGAGTATTACGTTTATGAAGTCATTAATGAAGAACTACACCTTATTGATACTACTGATCGTACGTCTTATTATGTAAAAGACATAGAGGATGGTACACATCAATATGTTGTGACTGCAGTACATTCACGCTTTGGGGAATCTAAGAATTCGAACACAGTAGAAGTTGAAATCATTAGTGACATTACTCCTCCTGTAACAGAATCTAACATTACAGAAGAGTGGTTAAATGATCAATTTATGGTGGATTTAACCGCTACTGATGATAAAAGTGGTGTAGACAAGACATTCTACTCAGTAAACGGTTCTGAATTTAAAGAAGGAACAAGCTTTGTTGTAACAGAAGAAGGAGTTAACGAAGTATCTTTCTATAGTGTAGACAAAGCCGGAAACGTAGAAGACGCAAATACAGTGGAG